>JAZDHD010000436.1:0-21094 GCA_043806215.1 Pseudomonadota bacterium
TGGGTTGACTTTCATATCACTCAACGGAACGATGTCCTCCGAGAATTTCGTAGGTGCCCGCATGGTTCCTCCAATGGCCTTCCAATGGTACTGATGATAGCACCCATTGAACGACCAGGTAAACTACCATGATCGGGGCGATCACAAATGAGCATGAAAATCCCACGGTATTCCGGGCCGAAGACCGGGCAGAGCCCGGCGGATAGTCATTCCCAGGCAGGAGCCTGGGAACGAGGGGAGGGGGATTTTCAGGTAAAGCGTTTCACAGGGAATTGCAAAGGGAATTCCGGGGACACAACACTGATTCTTGTTCAGGGGGGGCCCCCATCCGCCGGTCGGGCGGTCAATCGTCCGCGCAAACGCGCGGAAACTAAACCCCCGTCTCGCGGGAGAGCTTGAGAGGGTAGGAGAAGACCTGACATCAATGCCGATATGACAAGCCCAACCCCGCATCAGTGCAATTTGAAAAACCGTCCTGATGGTTCAGGAATCCCCACCGGGAGCGCCGCGGCGGTTGATGGGATAACCGCCGAGCGTGCCGACAAACGGCAGCGCCAATATCCTTGTCAGAGTGAGCCGGGAGGGGTCTCGGAACTGATTCAAGCCTATTGTCATGCCTTCATGTCCGAGTCTGGGCCGGTCTCGATACGTTCCCAAGAGCCGGTCCCACCAGGGCAGATTGAAGCCGAAGTTGCTGTTTGTCTCGAAGGGAAAAACGGAATGGTGAACCCGGTGCATATCAGGGGTGACCACGAGCAATCGCAAGACTCGATCAATTCCCAAAGGGATGAACACATTCCCATGATTGAACATGGATGTTGCGTTCAGGAGAACTTCGAAAAGGATCACCGACACGGCGGGCGCTCCGATCAAGACAACGGCTGCGATCTTCACCAGCATGGAAAGGAAGATCTCGATTGGGTGAAAACGAGAGCCTGTGGTGAGGTCAAAGTCCAAATCGGCATGGTGCACCATGTGCAAGCGCCAGAAGATCGGGACCGCGTGGAACAATACGTGCTGGAGATAAATCACGAAATCGAGAATGACGACCGACACGACCACAGCGACCCAGTACGGAACCGCGATGTTGTTGAAGAGTCCCCAATGCTTCTGAGCCGCAATGACTGCGATGCCTACCGCTGCGACGGGAAACAGGAGTCTCACGAGGGCGGTATTTATCACGACTATCCCGATGTTGGCGAACCAGCGGGAAACTCGGGACGTGGTGAGACGGCGGCGAGGAGCGGCGAGTTCCCCCAAAGCCACAGCCAGAAATATTCCGAGGAAACAACCAAGCCTGATTATGGGCTCGTTCTCCATTATGAGGGTATTCATTTCTTCTGCCGACTCTCTCGGAAGAGTGTCGGATCATGACTTGTAGAAACGCATTGCCACGAATCCGGCCTCTCCTTCACATGATTCAAACCATGAGTCGTACCGGTCTGCATTCACATCGAGAGGGCATGTGATATCGTCACCCGACCAGAGGACCGAGAACTCCTTTTTTTTCCGGTTCGAGTGGAGGCATTCCCAGTTGTTTTCTGGTTTCTGCAACAACCTTCTCCTCGGTCACATCCGAGCCTTCCGTCACAACCTCTTCGCCGACCATGACTGCCGGCGCGCACGGCAGTTCCGTGTCTTCCCACTCATCGGTCCGGTATTCATCGCGAGGCTTCGATGTGACCTCGACGTCAATTGGATACTCTGCGCCCAACCTGGACGCCATTTCCTTGAAGTGTCTTCAAGGCTTACCATTGGGTTCATTCAGAAAAAAAACGGACTTTCAACATGATTCTGTCCTCCTTGCCTTACGGGTTTTCATGAGCCCGCGTTCGACGATTGGTTGGCTTAGGTCATTCTGCTCAGGAATTGATCCGCTCATATCCTCCCGTCTCTCTTGAGCTTCGCAATAAGAAACATGGCCCCGGATTCAGACAGACCCAGATCTCTCGAAAGGTCTTTCGGAGCAAGGGAAGAGCAATTGTGGGGCGGCAATCCGACGGGCGATCATTCCTGTTTTCAGGGTGCCGATGAATCGTTTGAGCGACTGTCCAAGCACCGCCTTACCGCCAAGAGGATCTGTTTCAGATCGAACGGCTTGCCGATGAAGCCGACGGCTCCACTTTGCAGAGCATTCTCGGTGGGCCCGTTGGGGGAGAATCCGCTGGCGATAAGCACCTTGGCTTTGGGGTCTGTGCGGAGGAGCTCTTTAAGACACGTCTTTCCACTCATCTCAGGCATGACCAGATCAAGAATGACCAAGGATATCTTCCCCTTGTTCCGGGCATAGACCTCCAGAGCCTCGCGGCCGTTTGCCGCCGTCAACACGGTGTAACCCGCCAATTCGAGCATTTCCGACCCCAGGGTCCGCACCGATTCTTCGTCGTCCACCAGTAAAAGGGTCTCCGTGCCTCCCGCGGGCATTTCCATGGTGTCCGCTACGGCCTTGGACAGTTCCTCGTCCGCAACGGGAAAGTAGATCTTGAACGACGTGCCTGCGCCGACCTCACTGTAACAGTGGATGTGTCCGCCGTGCTTTTTCACGATGCCGAACACCGTCGAGAGGCCCAGGCCGGTTCCTTGACCGGGATTCTTGGTGGAGAAAAACGGATCGAAGATCCGTCCCAGGGTATCCGTCGGCATCCCGTGGCCGGTGTCGGAGACGGTCAGCAGAACGTACTTTCCGGGCCGGACTTCGGGATGTGTCCGGCCGTATTTCTCCCTTATGGTAGTGTTCCTTGTTTCAAAGAGGAGCTTGCCGCCGTCGGGCATGGCATCTTTTGCATTCACGGCAAGATTCAACAGGATTTGCTCCAATTGGGAGGGATCGGCCTCTATCGTCCAGAGGTTGTCGTCCAAAGCCATTTCTATTCGAATCATTCTCGGAATCGTCCTGAGAAGCAACTCCCGGACCCGACGCACTTCCTCGCTCAGATTCATGGTGCACATCTCGGGTTCGGCCTGGCGGCTGAAAGTGAGTATCCTCCTCACCAGATCGGCTCCGTTGAGAGCCGAGCGACGGATGGCCTGCACCGACCTGGTTGATTTTTGATCCATGTCCCTGCGCAAGAGAAGCATGTCCGCCTGCCCCAGCACAATCTGAAGCAGGTTGTTGACGTCATGTGCGATGCCGCCTGCCAAGGTCCCTATGGCCTCCATCTTCTGAGAGTGTCGGAGGTGTTCTTCAGCCTGCTTGCGTCCGGAAATGTCAATCATCGTTACGAGGTTGGCGTTACGGCCCTTGAATTGGACGGTCTTTGAGAAGATTTCGACCCACTTCTTCGCTCCCGACTTGGCTACGATGCGAAACTCATAGCTCGTCTTCTGACGAGGGTCGCCGGACTGTTTCAGTCTCGCTTGCTCCATGACCAGCTGCCGGTCTTCCGGATGGGCCACTTTCAGAAATTCCTCGGGTTGCCAGTTCAGTATTTCTTCGATGGAGTATTCAACCAAGTCCGCCATGGCCTGATTTGCGTACTTGTATACGCCGTCCTGCAGCACGGCCACGGACATCAAGGATTGCTCCGAAAGGAGCCGGAACATCTGTTCACTCTCGAACAACGCTTCTTGTGCTTTCCTTTGCTCCGTTATATCCCGGCAGATCGTCTGATAATGTACGGTTCCATCTTCCGCTGTCCACGTGCTTGAAGTCAGCAGGCACAACCTTGTCTCACCATTCTTTCTGAGGGCTCTCAGTTCGTATTCCCGTAATCCGCCGGTCCGTTCCAATTCGTCCTGCCATCCCGCTCGTTCCTCGGGGTTTGACCAGAGTTCCAAAGCCGACATACCGAGAAGCTCTTCAAGCGAATAACCGAAAAGATCCAAGAACGCCTGATTGGCTTCGACAATTCGGCCTTCCTTCGAGGCGACGACGATTGCGTCCCGGGAGTTCTCGAAAAGAGAGCGATATCGTTGTTCGCCGTTACGCAGGTCTCGGAGGAGCAAGAGGCTGTTCAATGTCTCGGCGATCCGATGCCCCACCTCTTGGAATAGACGTCGATCATGCTCCGACCAGATCCTCGCATGAGAGCATTGGGACAATCCCAGCAACCACGGCTTGCCTATCCGGGGAACCAACGCACAACTCATCGATGATTTGATTGCGTATTCTCCCGCAGCGTCGGGGATCGGAAGCCCTTCATCCGGATGAAATACGACAGGCGAACTCGACTCCAAAGAGGCTCTGAAGCTTGAAGCAAGTTCCGGCGTGACGCGAAGATCTCCTCCGTCTCCGAAGACTCTGGGGAATTCGGGAACACGGCATTCAACAACGACACGACACGTTGCGGCATCAGGGTCACATGGGTGGATGAGACAGGCCCGGTCGCTTTCAAAAACGGAAAGAGCCTCTTCAAGCACATGTTCCATGGATGTTTGAAGATCTTCGGCATTTCCCAAAGACCGCTCAATCCTGTCAATACCCTCGAGAAACCGGACTTGTAGTAAACGTTCCGTTTCCATATCTTTGTGTTCCGTGATGTCTTCGCAGGTCATGAGATGTTATTCTCATGTTTGTGACCGCAGCCGCTCCAATAAGCTCCCGATTCTCGAACCGCCGAAAAACGGTTTCAGTATAAGCTTTCATCCGGTCCGGCGCAACCGCTCGGAATCACGATGGGGTGAGGGAGTGATTCCGCCTCGGATCCTGCCGGGCGTGTCCTTCTTGTCGGGCATGACCCGGGCCTTTGAGAAGGATAATCCAGATACTGGGCGTCTACCCGAGATTGAGCGGTCGGTGCTTCGGCCGGCGGGACCCCGGCGATGTCCGTTTCCGGTGCCCAATTCGTCGGAGGCGTGCTATGATCGTTCGGGACGTCTCGAACGTGGGGACCGGGACGGGTGTCACGCCGCGGGCATCGCTCTTGCGAGTCCGGATCTTCCCGGAACTCAAAGGCGTTCCGGCAAATGCCGGGGCAAAGCCCGGGCCTGCACGAGGTAGTTGAAAAGGATGGGAACCGCAATGTCAAAGGAAATTCGAACAAGTCGTCAACGTCAAAGCGTGTATACCGAGGAGTTCCTCTACTATTTTCTCAGGGTGCGTAAAGACAGAGTCCGCAAGACGGTTAAGCGGCTGGTCGATCAGTACCCCGACGAGACCCCGAAACAAACGGCGCTTCGCATCATAGGGGCAAAGACTCAGCTCTCCTTCATCGGAGGCACCTTGACTCACTTGCCCATGCTCCTTCCCGGCATAGGACAAGCCTTCAAGTTTCTCGGCTTCGTGGGCGCGGCTTCAATGATGACACGTATGCACCTGAGCCTCATTCTGGAAATCGCATTGCTGTACGGAAAAGACATCGACGACAAAGCCCGGTTGCCGGAAATTGCCGCAGTAGTGGCCGCGGTTGGGTTGGGGGCTGTCGCTCCTTTTCTGGTGAGGGTATTGGAACTCAATCCCTTGTACGCTCTGCCGGCAGGGGCCATCTCCGCAGCTGCCGTAACACGGATCGTTGGCGAGTCTGCAATCAGACTGTACGAGAAGAAGGGGGACGAGTCCTTGCCGGAAGCCCTCCATGCATAAGGAGGACAAGTCGACTTCCCGATTGCCGCGGTTTCGAGGCACGCGGCTCGAGAGAAGTCTCTTCGAGAAGGTCATTCGTCCACACGGCGTACCGGACGGTCAACCATCAAGAAAAGGTTAAAGGAGAACCCCTATCATAAAGGGCTCTCCATTCAAGTCGGATATCTTCGGGGATTCTCAGCGGCCGCCGCCAAGGGGAAGGGTTGCCTCGGAGACGGGTTTATCGGGCCATGCCCATTCGGTGTCCGCGTCACGCTCCTGATTATTGTAGATGTCGCCCACTGCCTTGACCCCGAAGGTCTCCAGATGCTTCTCGTCATACGGGTAGTTCCGCAGCGGCAGTTTCAAGTAGAGATTTGCCTCGTTATTCTTGGATCTACGGTCCGGATGGTGGTTGTCGTAACGCGGTAGTTCTTCCCCGAACGACCGGACTGCAATCCGTTCAGGATGAACCTTGTACATGGTAACCAGTGCGTTCTTCACATTCCTCGCACGTGCCTCGGCCAATTTGAAATTGTCCGCCGCCGTGCCCATAAATGACGTGTGGCCGTCTATCTGGAGGACGTACTGAGGTACGGCCCGGAGGAAGTTTGCCACCGCCTCCAACTTTATGGCCTCCGAGGGGATAAGATCCGAACTTTCCGCCTTGAAGAAGATCTCGGGATACGGGAACATAATCTCCCTGACCGTGATGTCCCATGCAAAATCCTTCATTTCCGGCTTACTGCGGACTTCCTCCCATGTACGTGCATAGCCTCCGGAAAGCTTGCACACCTCGTAAAGGTTTCGAAAGCCCACCTCATCGGACCCCAGCCAAACCCCGAACACCTGCACCTTGTTTCCATAAAGGTTCTTGAGGGCCGTAACGGTTTTCTGGGGACATTCCCCCGAATTGCCTCCGTCGGTGAAGACCACGATTGCCGTACGCCCGCACGCGGTACCGATCAACTGGCCGGCCAATTGCAGGGCATCTTGAAGCGCCGCAGTTCTGTAGGGACCGGAGCCTTCATTGCGGAGACAATTGTAGAAGCGCTCGTATTTGTCTCTTGTCCACGGCCCGAGCGGACTGAGTATCTTCGGTACGTTACAGTCGCCGAACGTTATGAGGGCCGTGTTGAGATCATACTGCCACCGCGGCACGTGCGGCATCACGCCGTTAAAGAAGGCAAAGGCCCTGGTAGCTATGAAAAGCCGGCTGTGATCGAAGTTTTCGGGATGGCCGGCCATCATTGAATCGGAAACGTCGAAAAGAAAAATCACGTTATGGAACTGCGGGATAAAGTCGTGATCCTTCTGTGGCATCTTTTCGGAAAAGCCCAGGGTGGGGATAATCACCATGAGCGCTATCAGGGCTGCGGCCGGAAGGCTGGTTCTCATCAACGTCCTCCTGCTGGGCACATGTCTTGGTTCATAAAGTGACATAATGTCCAATACATCCAGCGTTATCTTAAAGTATTGTCTGACGTATGTCAAGCAAAAATCGCCTCTTTCCACGGAGTTGTTCAAACAGCAATCAGTATGCGGAGAATGTTCACTGCCCGGAATAAGTGGCAACTTAACTCCGGAGACGCTATACTGATCCAATCAAGATTGACCTACGATAGAGAGATGAGCGGGAAGCTTCCGAGAATACTGATTGTCGATGACGAACCCAACATGCTTCACATGTTGAGCGCGGTCTTGAAACAGGATGGGTTTGATCCCGAATGTGCCGATTCGGCTGAGCGGGCGCTCGATACGGCATCCCGGGGCGGCTTTGATTTCATCCTCTCCGATGTGCGTATGCCGGGAATGGACGGGGTGCAGCTGCTCGAGCAGCTGAGAAAGAAGGGAATCGACACCATGGTGATTCTCATGAGCGCCTACGGAACCATCGACCTGGCGTTGGAGGCAATAGGCAAAGGGGCGTACGACTACATTTCCAAGCCCTTTAAGAGCGATGAAGTGGTCCTCACCTTACGTAAGGCCGCGGAAAGAGAGAGGCTGCGCAAAGAGGTCTTGCTGCTCAAGAAGAGACTGAGTTCTCTTGAAACAAGCTCTCAAATCATTGCACACAGCGAAGCACTGCAAGCGGTTCTGAGAATGGCTCATCGGGTGGCGGATTTCGACTCCTCCGTTCTCATCACCGGTGAATCCGGCACGGGAAAGGAACTCGTAGCCCGCGAGATACACAACCGGTCTCCCCGGTCCCAAGGCGCCTTTGTCGGAATCAACTGTGCGGCAATTCCTCGGGATTTGCTGGAATCAGAGTTGTTCGGACATATGCGCGGAGCGTTTACGGGAGCTGAGGCGGACAAGGCGGGCATCTTTGAAGAGGCGGAGGGAGGAACCCTGCTCCTGGACGAGATCGGCAGCATGGATGCGGCGCTCCAGGTGAAGATCCTGAGGGCCCTTGACGGCGGTGAGATTCGACGCGTCGGTGAAAACAAGGTCCGGCGGACGTCGGTCCGTATTCTGGCCGCCACCAATGAGGACCTTTCCGCAGCGATGGAAAACGGTTCCTTCCGCAGGGATCTCTATTTTCGGCTCAATGTAATGCATCTTCACATTCCGCCTCTTAGAGAACGCAAGGAGGACATTGTCCCTCTTGTGGAGCACTTCGTGAGTTCGTTGAACAAGAAGATGGGACTGAAGATTCGACATATTACCCGCGAGGCCCGGGATGCTCTGCTTGCCTACGAGTGGAAAGGAAACGTCCGGGAACTCCAGAACGTTGTCGAGCGGGCCATGATCCTTGCCGGAGGAGACTTCATCTCCCTGGAGACCTTGCCTCATGACATCCGGTCGGGTGGACCGCACATTCGGCAACTCCCCGGGAAGGAGGAGACGATCTCGTTGAAGAAAGCCGTAAAAGAGCTTGAACGGGTCCTTATTGCCAAGGCCTTAAACAGGTCCGGCGGCAATAAATCACGCGCGGCGGATCTCCTCGAAATCAGTTATCCTTCACTGCTCAACAAGATCAAAGAGCACGGCTTGACGTGAGATTCCCCGGCCTCACTTCTAGTGGTACGGAGAATGGGGGCTCAGCGGGCTGTTGGTGTGCAGCACCTGGACCCGGACTTTATCCCCTTTCTTGAAAGGCCTCTTTTCGCCCGGGAGAATCATCAGCCCGTCCGCCATCACCATGGAGCGGAGGGCTCCCGAACTTTGATTACCCGTCGACAACGCAATCATTTCGCCGTCTTTCTCGAAGAGCTTGCACCGGACCAGATGGAGGCGGCCCGAGGAGATCGTCATATCCTCTGCAAGTGCGGCTTCGATGAGGGGTCTGTAGAGATTCAGGTGCCCCATCATTTTGAGCAATGCAGGTCTGACAAACTGTTCAAACGAGATCATGGCGGAGGCGGGATTACCCGGCAGTCCGAATACGGGCTTGTTGCCTATGGTCCCAAACACAAGGGGCTTTCCCGGTTTCATGGCAACCTTCCAGAATTTCACCTTCATACCGAGTTGTGAGAGCGTATCCTTCACCAAGTCATACTTTCCCACCGATACCCCTCCGG
Organism: Pseudomonadota bacterium; assembly: GCA_043806215.1. Lineage (GTDB taxonomy): Bacteria > Desulfobacterota > Desulfomonilia > Desulfomonilales > Desulfomonilaceae > JAVHLK01. Next base: position 9,025 of record JAZDHD010000436.1, read on the forward strand.
ATGTCAGAATGACGTCGGCCCGCAGGCCGTCCGAGATTCTCGCCCGCTGATCCGCATCATCGTCGGAGGCGATCCCCAGCGAAATGGGCACCGCGCCGCATTCAATAACCTGAGCTGCGAGACTGTAACTGTTCGAGCATATGACCTTGCCGGGGACAAAGGGTTCATCGAGTTCCACAAGTTCGTCGCCCGTGGAAAGTATTGCGACAATCGGACGCTGGTACACATGAACGTACGCGTGACCCAACGTAGACAGCATCCCGACTTCCGGCGGTCGGATGATGTCTCCCGTCGTCAGGACCGCTTCGCCTGCTCTCACATCTTCTCCGCGGCGGCGTACGTGAGCCCCGATACCGGGATCCTTCAGACACGTCACCTGGTCGCCATGGAGTCGCGTGTCCTCTACCATGACCACTGTATCACCCTTTGGAGGGATCACGCCGCCGGTCATGATCCGCACTGCCTCGCCGGGCCCCACCTCGCCTTGAAAAGGCCGGCCTGCCGGGGAATCGCCGATGACTCTCAGGGTCACCGGGTTCTCCGGCTCAGCTCCGGCAACGTCCTCATGGCGGCAGCAGTATCCGTCCATTGCCGAGTTGTCCGTTGAAGGGACATCTCGGACGGCAGCCACGTCCTGTGCCAACACTCTTCCCAAGGCATCGACAATGTGAATCCTCTCGCGTCCCAAAACGGGGATTTCTTCCAATACCGTTTGCTGAGCTTCTCCGATTTCAATCATTGGCGACCTCACAGGGTTCATGTCGTGCGTTTCTTGTCCACGTGCCCGTCTTCTCCCCGGCGGAGGCCCATGGGCGCCGACTTTATTCTCGCGTTTATTTCGCGGTTATTGTATATCACCGTCCCGGGAGGGACGGCAATGAAAAAACATGGGCCGGTTGTCGGAGAGGACTGGTCGGCGGCGTTGTAATTGTAAGACCGTACGGGAATACCCATTTGTCCGATCCCGAAGCAATGATTATTGTAGAACCGTGTTGCACCCGCGACGCAAGGTCCGGGGAGTGGCCGAACAAGATGTGAGAAGGAGAATGATGGTGAATCTCAATGACTATTTCGACAATGCGCAAGGTACCGGTGTTCTTGCCACCGCGGACTCGTCGGGGAAGGTAAACGCGGCCGTCTACGCCAGGCCCCATTTTTTCGACGAGACTACCGTCGCATTCATCATGAGGGAACGGCTGACCCATGAAAACCTGAAGACCAACCCTCATGCAACGTATCTCTTTATCGAGTCGAAACCGGGATACTCGGGCAAGAGATTGTACCTTACCAAGCTTCGGGAAGAAACCGACGATGAGCTTACGGCAACCATTTGCCGGCGGTGCGATTACACTATGTTCACAGACAAACTGACTCGTCACGTGGTATTCTTCACCATCGACAAGGTCCTGCCCTTGATCGGCAGCGGGCGGCTAGAGCCGCAACCAAATGGCGATTGAGGCATCAGCGTCACGCACGAGCTTGAGTTTCGCACGTACCATCGTACTACGCAGGGGATCCGGATGTTGCTCCCAGTTCCGAGGGGCCGGGCGCAACCATAACCAAATTCAGGAGCCAATTTCCGAAGAAATCTTCGCTGTGCAACGAGAAGATGAGGATTAGGAGTAAAGAAAACCCGTTTATCGGTAGGCGTTGATGAATCAATACACGGCCGGGAACGGCCGGATGAAACGAGTTGGGGAGCAGCATGGCGCACTCGTATGATTACGACGTGGTGGTGATAGGTGCGGGTATTGCCGGAATGGTGTCCGCAGTGACGGCCAACGGTCTGGGAAAACGTGTGGCAGTGGTGGAGAAGAGGTTGGTGGGAGGCAACTGCACCAATTTCACCTGTATCCCGAGCAAGACGCTTATCCGGTTGAGCCATACGAACCGGGAGATTTTCCGGCAGGCTTCACTGGGCCTGCTCGTCGGTGATGCCCCTGCCGTTGACGCCCGCCGCGTCATGCCTCACATACGGTCCGTCGTACAGAAGGCCTATGCGAAAGATGTTCCCGAAACGTTTGAACAGATCGGCATAAGCATGCTTTCCGGGTCTGCTTCGTTCGTCGACCGGCACCGCATCAACGTGAACGGACGAATCGAGAACCAGGTCGAGAGGTTCGCTCCGGGATTCCGGTCCGGCATAGCGGCAAGACACACCATGATGCCGCACGACATGGAAGCGTACAACGCAAATTACACGGGGGGCGATATCACCGGTGGAGTGCAAAGCTTCGGCAGCCTGTTCTTTCGTCCTTTGGGACGGTGGAGGGCATACTCCACACCGGTAAAGGGCTTGTATCTGTGCTCTTCCTCGATGCCGCCCGGCGCCGGCGTGTCACGCTTTCCGGCCCCCATCGAGAACCCGGCGCACGGACCGCAGCAGTTCCTTCATGTTGAAAGGTTTACTCACGTATCCCTTTGCACCTGCCTCCAGCGTAGCCCGCGTCTGTCCATTGACGGAGAAACCGCTTGCAATGAGCACCTTTACCAGGGGATTGATCCTCAACAACTCCTCAAGGCATTCCTTTCCCCCCATCCCGGGCATTATGAGATCCAGGATTATTAAGGATATCGCACTTTTGCGTTGCCGGTAAAGATCCACGCACTCGCGGCCGTCTGCCGCGACGACCACGGAGTAGCCGGCTCCCGAGAGTATCTTGCCGGCCAATTCCCTGATGAGTTCCTCGTCGTCCGCAACGAGCAAAGTTTCCGTTCCGCCGCAGGCCGTTTCTTGAAATAGTGGTTTTTCGAGTCCTTTCTCTTTCTCCGCAACCGGCAAATAGATCCTGAACGTAGTTCCTATTCCCGGTTCACTGTAGCACTTGATATGGCCCCCATGGAGCTTGACGATTCCGAATACCACGGACAAGCCGAGCCCCGAGCCCTTGTCGGGGGACTTGGTGGAAAAGAAGGGTTCAAAGACCCTTTCCACGATTCTCCCATCCATGCCGCTGCCGGTGTCCGAAACAGCCAGCAGCACATATGATCCCGGTCTGGCCGATGGGTTCATTCTGCAGTAAGCTTCATCCAAATGGACGTTTGCCGTCTCTATGATCAACCGGCCGCCGTCCGGCATTGCATCACGGGCATTCAAAGCCAGATTGACGAGGACCTGTTCCACCTGAGAGACATCCCCGTCGATGAGTTTGAGATCTTCCGCCAGATCGAGCTCGGTTTCGATCATTTTAGGAATGGTCCTGTATAGGAGCCGCTCAACCTGCCGAATCTCTTCGTTCAGGTCCATGGGCTCAAGCCTGGCTTCCACCCGCCTTCCAAACGTGAGCATCCTCTTCACGAGATCGCTTCCCCGCGCGGCCGCCATGTTGATGGCTTTCAGTTCCCCATAGCCCGGACCGGTTGGGGGGGTATCCATGAGAAGCAGTTCCGAGTTGCCTGCTATGATGTGAAGGAGGTTGTTGAAATCATGAGCGATCCCTCCAGTCAACGTGCCGATGGCTTGCATCTTCTGTGCTTCCCGGAGTTGCTTTTCAAGCAATGCTTCTTGTGTCACGTCGCGTTTGACGGCAACGTAATTGACAATCTCCCCCTGTTTGTTCCTCACCGGCGATATAACGGCTTCCTCTTCATAGATGTCGCCGTTCTTCGTCCTGTTGATGAGATGCCCGGACCACGTGTTCCCGTTGAGCAACGCGGTCCACATCACCTGGTAGAATTCCGGGCCGTGTTCGCCGCTTTTCACGATGCGCGCGCTGCGGCCGTATGCCTCTTCTTTCGAATACCCCGACGTGCGCTCGAATGCCGGGTTCACATAGACAATGGCTCCCTGTGAATCGGTAATCATCACGCTTTCAGCCGATTGCTCGATCGCGGTGGCGAGACGGACCAGCTCTTCCTCGGCCCTTTTGCGGTCGGTGATGTCCTGAATGGTCCCCCACATACCTGCGGGGCTTTCCGTGTCGTCCAGCTTGACGCGACCGCGCACCCATATGGTCTTGCTCCGTCCGGTCCGGGTGACCATACGGAACTCGTATTCAAAGGGTTCCTTTGACGACAGGCATTCCCTGACGGTCCGCTCGTAATCCTCCCGGTCTTCGGCGGGTATAAAGCGGAGATGGCCTTCGTAGTCGGGTTTGAACTCGGCAGGGGTCACCTCGAAGATTCCGTACGTCCCTGCAGACCAGTAAACCTCGTTGGTAAGTGCATCCCATTCCCAGTTCCCGATTTTGGCAATTCGTTCGGCTTCCGCCAAACGTGCCTCGCTCCTCCGGAGATCCTGCTCGGCCTTCCTGCGTTTCACCATGTGATCCCACTCGCGGACTGCCCGCCGGGCTATGCGCGGCATTTCCGAGAAAGTGGATTCGGACTTGACCACAAAGTCCAGAGCCCCCGCCTTCATGGCTTCCACGGCAATTTCTTGGCTTCCGTACGCCGTCATGACCAAGACCGGGAAGGTGGGGATCCCGTCTTCATGGGACAGGAGATCCGTCCCTTTTCCATCCGTCAGTCTCAAGTCGGTAATGACCAGATCGGGATCCAAGTCTTCCAAATGGGCACGGGCCTCACGGATGGTAGATGCCGTAATGAGCCGGATGTCGGCGCCGGCGGCCCGGAAGGCTCTACTCACGGCCCTGGCATGGGCTTCGTCGTCTTCCACCAGGAGAATCTTGAGCGTATCTTCATTCATGGCTGATTGTTCATCCCTTCGTCAATCGCCCTCGTCGGGATTGCACGGGCCGGCATTCCAGACCAGCCAATAGAACCCCAGGTCATTCATCAAGGCTGAGAACTTTTCGAAGTCCAACGGCTTAACCAGATAGCTGTTGGCATGGTAATCGTAAGCCTTTGCCCTATCCTGTTCGGCGTGAGATGTCGTTAAGATAACAACGGGGATACGCAGCAGATGCGGTGATTCCTTAATCTGTTTGAGAACTCCCAGTCCGTCGATCTTCGGCAGCCGAAGATCCAGGAGAATTACGTCGGGGCGCGGACTGGACTTGGGATCCGCGAACCTGCCCCGCCTGAAAAGGTAATCCAGCGCGGTTTCGCCGTCCTGCACGTGGCAGACGACGTTTGAGATACGGTGATTCTTGAGGCTGCGTTTCACGATCTTGGCATGATCCGCGTTGTCTTCAACCAACAGGATCTGCGCAGGGTTACCCATCAGTCCCTTTTCTTGCGTCATGATTCAATCACAGCCTCCTGCGAGTTCAGGGTGAAGCAGAACGTACATCCATGGCCTCTGCCTTCCGATTCAACCCATACCTGCCCATCGTGAATCTCTATGATCCGTTTGACCAGAGCCAACCCTATCCCGGATCCTTCTGTGTTTCCATCAAGTTTGTCAAAGAGGCCGAAAATTATTTCCCGGTGATTGGAATCGAGACCAATGCCGTTATCCTTTACATAGAGTACGGTCTCTCCCGGGCCGGCTCGGAAACCTATTTCTATCTCCGGATCGCGCTGATCGCCCATAAACTTAATCGCGTTTTCGATGAGGTTCTGGAGGGCCTCCACCATGCGGCGGCGATCCACGGACACAACCGGAAGGCCGGGATCGACGCGGACCGTTACTCCCCGTTCCCTCAGGCTCCCTGAAAGGAGTTCCAATGCATCCTGTACACATTCACCCAACGGCACTTCGACGGGGGTGTCGAAGAGGCGCCCGACGCGGGACAATTCCAGGAGGTCGTCCAATAATTGGCCCATACTGGAAGCAGCCCCGGAAATCGTTTTGAGGTCATCGGCGAGAGCCTCTTTGTCTCCTGCCGCAGAGTCTTCTTCGGCAAAGCCTGCGAAGCTCTTGATGGTGATGAGAGGGCTTTTCAAATCGTGGGAAACCGTGTAGGTGAATCTCTCCAATTCTGCGTTCTTGGCTTCAAGTTCCGTTGTCCGGATTATCACCTGTCTTTCGAGTTCCTGGTGCCAATTTCGGATACGTTCAATCATTGAATTGAACGTCGTCACAAGCCTTCTCACTTCCTCCGAACCCATTACGGGCGCCCGCACGTCCAAATTGCCCGCTTCGACTCCTTGAGCGGTCCGGCTCAGGTTTTGGATCGGCAGCGCAATCCTGTTTGCCGTCAAGAAAGAGAGCCCCACTACTCCCGCAACACCTGCAAGGCCCAAGAGCAGAAAGAATAAGAGTCTTCTCCTCAGGGGACGGAACACTTCCGACTCGTCCCGTTTTACGACCATTCCCCAGCCCTGATGATCGGTTACCCGGATGTGCCGATATGCCGAGAGGACCGGTACGTCCCTGTAATCCCGGCTAATAACGATTCCCTCTTTGCCCTGTGCGGCCAGGGTTGCCGGTGCGGCCGTGATCCGATGTTTCAGGACCTTGGCTCTCGTGCCGTCGGCCAAAGGGTACTTCAGATCCACGAGAATCCTGGCTTCCTGATCCACCAGGACAACGTCGCCGCTTTCTCCCAGCCTTCCGCCGGTGTGGAGCATCGGCTTGATGAGACTGTCGGTATTGATGTAGGCAACCACCACCGGTCGCGGTTGCTCCTTGCCTTCATCGTGCACCGGCCGACCGTCAACGGCGCGGGAAATGATCAAATGGGTCTTCCGGTGAGAAGGGTCGGCAACAACACTGACGGACGGCCCGTCGGCAGGTATCGGAACATCGGCCGACAGTGGTCTTCCGGGAAGGAACCACTTTCCCTTGGTCTCATCCGTGGACGCCAGAACGAGTCCTCTTTCCGAGTCGACAACTTGAATAACATCGTATACCCCATAGGTGTCCCGGATTGTCCGCAACAGCGTTACCAGTTGGCGCCGGCTTTCTTGACCGGAGTCGGAGGTCTTCAGCACGTCATCCGGTTCACCCCGTTTCAGGCCGTCCCGAGCCGCGGCGAGGACTTGTCGAACCTGCTCTTGCAGGCAGGCGTTTCGGGTGAGGGCGGTTATGTCGTTCTTGCGTTCTTGTAGCCAGAGCAGCAGACGGTCCTTCTTCAGATCCGCTTCCAGACTAAGGTTTCTTAGGACTTGGGACCTTTCCTCCCCGTACAACCCGGTATCCCCTGTAAAGGGAAGACCGAAAACACTGATCAAGCCGATCAACAGCATCATCCCGACGAACAGCATTGAGAAACTCAAGGCCATTTCCAGCCGGAGCCCCAGCAAAGGAGCCCTGCCGTTATTCGGCGGCACATGGGTACGATCGCCGTTCATGAGTCTTTCCGGTTCTCCATACTACCGGCAGTCATAATACGCACTCGTCTCAAACCGATCAACGACGGAGACGGCCTCTCGTTCCACACGGCTCCGGATCATATTTTGCGGGTTCCTGTCCGAACGCACTCATGATGAGTATCTCTCGCGGTAGCGGTAATCCGACACGGAAGACATTCGAGTTTCGTAGTCTGAATCCTGTCTGCCGGCCTAGGTTCCGGAAAAGCATGAAGATGGGGATCGAGATTCTTTTGAAGGAAGCGCCTGAAGCTGTAAGCGGTGAGGAAGATCTTGTCGGTCCACCTCATGGGCATGATGCCGTTCGAATCTACGGCTTCCATGAGAACGGGAACCTGACGGGCTGCGGAAGCAACCATGCGGGGGAGAAAGAAACACGGAAAATCGTCGGTTACCACGCAGCACGCGTGTTCGGCAAGGTCCTTGAGCAGGCCTTTTCCCTCCCCCGCCCGCGGCTCGAGGTACGGGTAGTAAAGGACCCCGGATTCCGAAAAATCCGCGGCATTGTCCCTCATGCCCTCCATGATAAACGAATGGAAACGGTCCGATGCCCATTGGTAGCCACATCTGAGCGGCTCGAATACCACGAGGGGCTTTTTCAAGTCCAGCGTCCACTCGACTGCGCGTTGCAGACCGAAATTCCATCGGGTGCGGCGATTGGCGATCATCCAGTACAGAACAAAATCTGCGTGCGCGTTGGGAGAAGCTTCGTTGCACTTTCGGATCCGGAATTCACTCACCCGCTGCATTTCATTCCCCCGGGGCTTCCGATGAACTGGGGCCGTAGGACTCCTCGTTATGGCATTTCATCGGTCTTCGGGTTGCCGGTCAAGAATACCTCGAATGTTCTTGATTGCCCATCGCAGGCTTACTCACTATAGTATGGTACGGCCGTCGAGTGTGACGGGTGCTCCGACGGGGAACTACGGAGACATTTGGATTGAAAGGACTCCTGTCTTGGAAGAGCGGGCCTCGGTGCCGGCCTCGTTTCGCTTCGTGACCTCGAAGACGGGAGAAGACCATACGGCTGGAATGGTGGACCGGTGTTCCAAGAAAGTCAAGGCGTTGGAAAAAGAAGACCTCTGCGGGTTCATATTCAAGAAAGGGTCCCCAAGCAGCGGCATGGAACGGGTGAGGGTGTACGGCGGGAACGGGCCGCACGTAGGAAACACATCTGAGATCTTGGCACGGGAATTGTCCGGCAATTGTGGAGAGGTTCCCGCCCAATTCATGAATTGAATATGGAGGTCGACACCAAATGAGGGCATTGATCGTTGGAGGCAGCGGCTTTGTAGGGACCCATCTCACTCGGTTTCTCGTGGAAAAGGGTATCGACGTCGCCATAATGGCCCGAAAACCGGAGCGTGGCCCCGGCGTGCCTGAAAAGGTAGGTCTCATAGCCGCGGATGCGACAAAGCCGGGCAAATGGCAGGACGAGGTAGGCCGGCATGACGTGATCATTAACCTGGCGGGGGTATCGACGTTTCGACGCTGGGACGAAAACTATAAGAGACTCCTCAAGGAAAGCCGGGTACTGACGACGGCAAACGTCGTCGATGCCATTCCCTCGGATGCCGGGGACAGGATCACCCTCTTGAACGCATCGGGTGCCGGGGTCTATGGCTGGACCGGCGATGAGAAACTCGACGAGACCGGTCTCCAGGGTTCGGATTTCTTGGCAAGGCTGGCCCGCGCATGGGAAGAAGAGGCAATCAAGGCGGAAAGAAAGGGAGCCCGGGTCGTCAGGGCAAGGCTTGGCATCGTGCTGGGTAACGACGGCGGTGCACTGAGCCAAATGGTCCGGCCGTTCAGATTCTTTGCCGGCGGGCCAATAGGCAACGGTCGGCAGTGGATTTCCTGGATACACGTGCAGGACCTCTGCCGGGCTGCGCTGTTCGTCATGGAAAACACGAACATGAGGGGTCCCGTGAACTTCACGTCACCGGAACCGGTGAGGAATGCCGACCTGGCAAAAGCTATCGGCAAGATCATGAACAGGCCCTCGTTCATGCCCGCACCCGCGTTCATGATAAGGCTCGTGCTCGGCGAGTTTGGAGAGTACGCCCTAAAAGGTCAGAGAGCCGTTCCCAAAGCTTTGCTCGATGCAGGTTTCAGATTTGCGTTCGGTACGATCGAAGAGGCGCTGCTGGATCTGCTTTAGGGAACCGGCTGTTACGCCGCTTTGCCTGAAAGTCCCCGTCCGCGTACAACGGATGTGACACGGTCCTGTAGGGGTAGGCCCCCGTGCCTACCCGGGCGGCCATCCCGCGTTCTGCGCGGGACCCCTACAGCCTGGGAATGACTATCCGCCGGGCTTTGCCCGGTCTTAGGCTCGTGGCACCGAGGGATTTTTATGGTCAGTTGTGATCGCCCCGATCATGGGGGTTTGTCCCGTTCGTCCGGGGGATGAATCCCCCGGCTAAATTCCTAAGTGCCTTCGGCACATTAAGATCGCTGCATCTCAAGACCGGAAACGGTGTGTATGCCTCGATTCGTGTTACGGTTGAAGCACGGGTTGGCAGCCGGAATCCTTAAGTTAACGCCTGTGATCATGTCCCCCGATTGCTCACTCCCCCAAGAGTGCTTCCAGTTTGGTTGTGAGATCGTAGTTCGTCGGCTCGACAAGGATGGACTCGTCGGGAAAGACGATCACGGGAATGATCATCGTCCCGTTGTTGGTCTTCTTCACAAAGTCCATCGCGTTGGCGTCCTCATCGACGTCGATCCACTTGTAATCCGCCTTGTGCTCGTCCAACAGCCGTTTCGCCCGGCGTGCATCGGGGCACCACGATGCACCGTAAACCACAATGCGTTTGGATTGCTCGGTCATTTCAAGTGATCCTCCCATACTGAATTGCCGACAGAGCGTGCACGGCATGTCTGCGGATGACCCCGTACAGGTTACCATACCGGGATTGGTTTTGATACGGCCCCTTGACAGACTTTTGTGGCGACCCCACCTGAAAGATGAGGGCCTAATGATCGCGTTGAGACCATTGCCGATGTGTTTCGGAATCGAATTGATGAGGGGAAGGTAGTGGATGAGCGAGCGAAGGGGCGATCGGGTGAATCCGCGGCGGACACGGTCCGACGCCCGGGTGCCCCGCGATATATAGTGAATTTCACTGAAGCACCCGACACACGGAAATGCCGATCAATTGAGTCCGGGTTCCAAAAAGCGTTTCTATAGTGACGCTCTTTGAATTTCGCGGTGATCGTAACCCAGTTCCTCAACGCTCCCACCGATCGTTCTTGTCATTGCGAGGAGCGCAGTCCCGCGCAGAACGCGGGAAAGCAATCTCAATGCTTCATGAAAGGCTGAGATTGCCACGCCCTCCCAAAGCCTCGGGCTCGCAATGACAATCGTGAAGGTGGCCGAAGTATTCAAGGGGCGTTACTATAATAGTAGAAGGGAGAATCCAATGCCTCAGGGACATTCATGTCCACATTGCGGATCCGAAATGGATCCGATCCGTACGCCTCTCGACTCCAGCTGGGGTGGGGAGATCCATCATATATGTTTCAACGACGATTGCCGTTATTTCGTAGAAAGTTGGAATGCTCTGGAGAACCAGGGGATTGAGAAAACGGGCTATCGCTGCCAAATGGACCCTCGCGGAGGGTGTGGTCCGGCGCCGGTCTGGTCGGAGAGCGCTCTGAAGGATATGGTGCTCGAACAAGGGACGGATGTGTCGGGAAGCGCCGATCATTTCGGAGCCAATGCATTCCACAGGGACGACGAAACGCCCGACCGCGCCTTCTATGCGACCCCCCGATTCGTCGACCATCTCGACGGATGCGCATTGGAAACCGTTGAACATCTGTATCGGCGTCTCATACCGGCCGGTTCGACGATTCTGGATCTCATGGCCGGTCCCGAATCTCACCTGGGGAGGGTCGAGCGTCCCGGGCCGATTGTAGGCCTGGGGCTCAACAGAGAGGAACTGATCTCCAATGCCGCATTTTCCGGGCATGTCGTCCATGATGTGAACGAAGATCCGGTGCTGCCGTTTCCCGACAATCACTTTGACGTCGTGGTAAACACCGTTTCCGTGGACTATTTGACGCGGCCGCTGGAGGTTTTCCGCGAGGTATCGCGCGTGCTGAAGCCCGACGGCCTGTTCATCGTGGTTTTTTCTAACCGGATGTTTCCGCCCAAGGTGGTCAACATCTGGAAGGAAAGCACCGAAAAGCAGAGAGTGGAACTGGTACGCCGGTTCTTCTCCCTATCCGGCCGGTTTGCCGTTAAGGGTTACTATGAAAGTGTAGGAAAGCCCCGTCCGAAGGATGACAAGTATTGCGGTGAGGGCATTCCAAGCGATCCCATCTACGGGGTTTGGGGAAGACCCATAAGCAAGCCTTTGGATTCTCTGCAGTAAGATGTCCCATTCCGACAAGGAAAGCGTCGGGCGCAGGCAGCGCGGCGCAAACGGCTTGTCGGCGGGACTGAATGCCCCGCCCGACACCGGCTCAAGCGTCATTGCGCAATCCGGCTTGAGGGCGTCGCGCTTTTCGTTTCGGGCTACGAAAGACTGCCTCGAAGCTCAGGCCGGCACGTGGCGCGGGCGCCCCTGCTCGCCGTCTTCCCGAGCTTAGTGCTCGGATTCCCCAATACGGTGTCGTATCCAAGGCAGCAAAACCTGCTTTGGTAGCGCCGGCCTCCGTGCCGGTATTCTTTAGTGGAAACAACGTACTATCTCTCGCCCGGCAGGGACGCCGGGACGCTACCGCGTGTTTACGGAATGCGTGACCGTATTTGTGCCAGAGAACACTTAGTGCTCCGCGGCGTAAATACGGTCGCACAACCTGAGCCCCGGAAGATAACGGGCAGGGACGCCCGTCCCACGAAACAGGTCTAAGGCTTCATGATAGTCCTTCGTAGCCCGGGCCTCCGTGCCCGGATCTTGTCCTT
>JAZDHD010000437.1:0-2693 GCA_043806215.1 Pseudomonadota bacterium
TGGATTGCAGCACAATGGGAAACTACTTGGTAAAGTGCGGGTCGTGCGGAGAAACACTGGAAGGAAAGGAACTGCCATGAATGATGGCTTCGAGCCGGAAATTGAAATTCTGGAGGAGTCCGAGGAAAGGAAAGAACCGACATATGTGGTGGCTAGAAAGCCGCTGCTCATCGGCGGAAAGACCTTTATCACGGGACAGGTGATCACTGAAGAAATGCCGGAGAGCATACTTCGCTATCACCTTATGTGTGGGCATATAAGGGAGATATGATGATTCTGAAAAACGCTAGAGTCCATCTTGCTCAGTTCGACCTTACCTCCGACCTGAACCAGGTAAACCTGAACTACGGTGCAGCCATGCAGGATGGGACCGTGTTTCTGGATGGTACTCGAATCAACAAACCGGGACTGTACGACTTGAGTTTTAATCATGCGGGGTTTGTACAATATGGAGCAGGTCTGATAGACGAAACCCTCTTCAACAAGATCGGGGCTTCTGCCAGTCCAATGTCTGTTGTTCCGGAACCGGGAGGCGCAAGCGGTGCGATTGCCGCTGCAGACAGAGGATTCCTTTCAAGCGTTGTTGAGGCAACCTACACGCCGGGCGGACCCGTAGGGGACCTTCTCAAGTTCGGTGTGACTGGTGTTGGGGCAGGGTATCCCTTAGTGCGCGGCCTTGTGTTGGAGCCCGGCGTAGCGGAGCGGACTGTTACCGGGACCGGGACTATAGTTCTTGGCGTGGCGACGTCCGCCACTCAGTATCTTTATGGATTGATCCATGTGACTTCTTTCACGGCTGGGACTTTAGCTGTCATCATTCAGAGCGCAGCAGCAGTGGGATTCAGTGGACCTTCCACGCGAATTACATTTGATACAGCATCGGCGCGGACCTCACAGTTCGCCGTACCCGTAGCCGGAGGCGCAGGTGCTCCGTATACGGACACCTACTACCGGGTTTCGTACACCATAGCGGGCGGAGGGACCTGGAAGTTTCTGGTTCTGGTAGGGGTTCAGTAAACAGTAGTAGAAAGGGAGGTATTTAAAGTGGCTCAATTAATCTTTCGCGACGCTTACGTCTATATAACGAACGTGGATCTAAGCTCCTATGTCAAAAGCGTGACAATCAACTACGGTGCAGCCATGCAGGACGACACTGTCATGGGGGATACCACGAAAAGCAATGCATCCGGGCTGTTTGAATGGTCCATAACCGTAGAGTTCGTCCAGGACTACGGAGCTAGTTTAGTCGATGCAACACTGTTTCCACTGGTGGGCGCGGCGGCTTTTACGGTGACCATCCGGCCAGTGAAAGGCACTGCGGTCGGTGCCACGAATCCGAACTTTATTGGAAGCGCTGTACTGGCCAGCTACAATCCAGCATCCGGTACCGTGGGCGATCTGCATAAATGCACCGCAACGTTTCAGTCAGCTAGTACATTGGCCAGGAACACGACGTAACAACAACCTCCACTTCAACTTAGAAAGGGGTCCAACATGAGCAACACCAACAATCGGGCCGTTGTGCTTCGCGCCGACGGTCCTTCTTTTTTTGAGCTGTCCGCTTCCGAGTGGGTCTTCCGTTTGTTCGTCGAGCAGGGCGGGGCAGATTTGCCCATCAATTTCCACATGGCGCCCTACACGCCGAGGGAGATGAAGGCCGTGCTCCAGGCATCGGGCCGCGCCATGAAGAAGGCTGAAGGTCCGAACATCCGTATGACTTCCGGAAGGCAGGAAGCTTGCATTCCTGTATTTGATCGCTGCTTTATCAAGCTCTCTAACGTGCAGTTACCCGATGGGTCGGAGCCGTCCGTAGAATCACAGAAAGCATTCCTGGATGCCAATCCGCATCTCAAGGTCGATGCTGTGTTGCGTGGGTATGGTGGATTTGAAACTGTAGCGGAAGAGGAGAAGGGTGAGCCCACGGGTATATTCATACTTGGAGACCGACCCCCGGATGTGCGGGTAAAACTACTGCTCAAGCTCTGGAGTGATGAAAGGAAAACAATCGAGACCGTCCCGCTTTGCCATGTGGTGATCCCACCGTCGGCAACCGACAGGTTCAAGTATGATCGTGCCACGGGTGAAGGTGAGATGAACACCCGGCACTGGGAATACCGCACCATCGAGGACTACGACGTCATTGAATCGCTCTACGACAAGTTGGCTTGCTCCGTCGAGGGGGCCGTGGTGAATGGCGTTGAATGCGTGCCGGACAAGAAGGAGACCTGGGTACGGCTTGTTCCCTACTGGCACAAATATATCGTGGTGCAGGAAATGTTTCGTCGAGGGCGGGCAAAAAACGTCTGATCGCGGAGTGGCTCCCAATGGCACTTCGCGCCATGTATGAGGGAGTAGGGGAGGCCGAATGCGACCGAGAGCCGAACTTCCAGGAACTCTATCCGTTACTGGGCGACAAGCAGGCACAAGACCAAGTGCGTGCGTGGAGTCAGGCACACCACTGTTCCTTTCTGGAGCTGAACCCTTCAGCCTGCACTACCTGTCTGTTCTCGCCTTATCGGGGCGAGAAGGGGCCACTGCATATTGCACGCGAAAAGTGGATGTGGCTCTTGGAAGAAGCCGAGACTTTGGACTTGCAGATATCCTTGAATCCGTCTGCTCATCTTACCGACACACAATTTGCAGCGCTGCTCACGTTACGGCGGGAACATCGAATACTGGAGGCTATGTTGATC
>JAZDHD010000438.1:0-6715 GCA_043806215.1 Pseudomonadota bacterium
TCAAGTTACTCCGTAACCCTGGTAATCCTATTGTCGTCGTCCACGAAAACATTGATTGCCTTGTGTCGGCCGCACTCCGAGTCCTCCATGCCCACGTACGAACAGATGATCACCAGATCCTTGACGGCTACCATCCTTGCCGCCGCTCCATTGAGGCATACAACCCCCGAACCGGGTTCACCCTTAATCACGTACGTGGTGAACCGTGCTCCGTTATTGATATTGTAAACGTCCACCTGCTCATATTCTATAATATTCGCCGTGTCCAGGAGATTCGAATCGACGGTGATGCTGCCCTCGTAGTCAAGGCAGGCTTCAGTTACTTTGATCCTGTGGATTTTGGATTTGAGCATGGTCCGAATCATTTACGTCCTCCATCGGGCGAGAATTGTCTCACGGTATATGTTGTCGCCGGCGTCCTTTAACCGGCCCCAAGCGTTCATATGAACCTACTCATCCAGAAGCATGTTATCGATAAGCCGCGTGCTTCCGATGCGTACAGCCAATATTCCCAGGGCGTTATCTTTCACTTCGTCGAGATGATCGAGGGTTTCAGGGTGGACGATGCCGATATAGTCCACTTCGGCGTCAGGCTCCGCATTGACTCGTTTCCGCATGGCGCCCAGGTAGTCCTCCGCTCTCTTCTCACCCCTCTTGAACAGGGATTTCGCTTCCATCAGCGCCTGGTACAAGCATACTGCCTGCTTCCTGTGATCCGGGGCGAGGTAGGCATTGCGGGAACTCATTGCGAGCCCGTCGTCTTCACGAATCGTGTCGCACTCGACGATTTGGACATCGAGGTCCAGGTCCCGCACCATGGTCTTGATTACCTGAACCTGCTGGTAGTCCTTTCTGCCGAAATACGCCCTGGAGGGTTGCACCATGTTGAAGAGTTTCAGAACCACCGTAGCCACCCCCCGGAAATGACCGGGCCTCGATGCTCCACACAGTGGAGCCGAGAGCTTTTCCACGGAGACGTACGTCTGAAACCCCGCGCGGTACACTTCACCCGGTCCGGGAACAAAGAGAATATCCACGCCCGCGCTCCGGCACTTCTCCGCGTCTCCCTCGGGATCCCTCGGGTACTTGTCCAGATCCTCGTTGGGGCCGAACTGAGTCGGGTTTACGAATATTGTGGCCACAAGCACGTCGTTTTCCGAGCGCGCTTTCCTCATGAGGCTCAGATGTCCTTCATGAAGATACCCCATGGTGGGCACAAGACCTATGCTTTGATGTTCTTGCCTGCGGGGCCGCAACCGGTTTCCGAGGGCATCTGTCGTGGTGAGGATATCCATTGGGCGACCAACTTGCTCAAGAGGAAGAACCGTTGCTTCCGGGCCCGGGGTCACGAGAGGGAAGAGACGTTTACTGCGGGCCGTGAGCCGGTCGACAAATCCGGAGCCGGGTTGGAATTCCGGCTACCGTGATTACGTCGGCCGAAACCAAAAAACGCCTTCCGGTCGGAAGGCGTACAATGCGTCCTATTCATCCTTCCGTCCCGGTCGTTCAGATCCAGGCGGTATGTAGCCGTGCAAAAAGATCCTTCATGTGTTCCGGGTTCTCAAGAACTCCAGACACGGTACCCTATTATAGCCGCGGGAAGAGGGGCGTCAAGAAGAAAAACGGAAAGGATCCTCCAAGAAGTTGTTCATGCAGGCACGAATGTCTCCAGCGACGCTCTGATCCGCCGCCGATACCTCACACCCTTCCGAAATCGTCTTCGATCCGCTCGATGTCGTCTTCACCGAAATAGTCCCCCACCTGCACCTCGATGAACACTACCGGCGATTCGCCGGGGTTGTACATGCGATGTCCGGCACCTTGGGGAATCTCAATCGATTGCCCCGGCACGAGATGAATCTCTTCGTCAAAACGCGTCACCATGGGGGACCCGCTGATGATGGTCCACCGCTCGGCCCGCCTCCTATGGCGTTGGAGGCTGAGGCGCCTGCCCGGAAAGACCACTATGCGCTTGACCTTGTGGTCGACGCGGTCGGAGAGCACCTCATAGTATCCCCACGGCCGGTGGTCTTCCCGTTTGTTCATGTCCAGTATCAGCGAATAGGCCTTCAAATAGTCATTTGCCATGCGTTGTACGGAGAACCGCTCCTCCGCGGCCTTTCTGCAATCGGCCCGCGAAATCCGTTCAACGCGGTTGACCGCATCTACGGCCCCTGAAATATCCGTCACGAGAAACCCGTTGACCCCTTCGGTGATTATCTCCGGCAAAGATCCCCCTTTCGCCGCGATCACGGGAGTGCCGCACGCATTGGCTTGAACAGCCGATAATGCGAAGGGTTCATCAAGATTCACGGGATACAGCAAAGCCAGGCCCCCCCCGATGAGCGTGATCCGAAGATCCGGGTCCACTTCGCCCACGTACTTCAACAGTTTTTCATCCAGGTACGGTTTGACCTGTTTCTCGAAATATTGCTCATCTTCGACTGTCCCTGCAATAATCAAAGGCTTTTGCGCAAGTCGGGCGATCTTAATGGCTTCTCTTGTACCGTTTTCCTCTCGGATCGGTCCGAGAAACAACAGGTACTCTTCAGAGGTTTCCCGGAATTGGAACACATCCGGGTCGACTCCATGGTGAACGGTGGCGACATAGGTGAGATCGGGCGAACGATGCGCGTCGCTGACCGAGACATAGTACGTCTTCCCATCGTAATTCCGGTAAACCGGCAATGCCTTGTCGGGAAGGAGATCGTGAATCGTGGTGAGTATGGGTGTAGAGATCAGTCCTGAATAACTCAGGGGGATATGATCGAGGTGGTTGTGAATCAGGTCGAATTCGGCCGCTCTTTCAAAGAACGCTCCCAGGAGAAGACACACGGACTCCTCCGACTCTGCATCCCGGTCCCCTGAATGACAAGTGCGATCCATTGATGGGAACCTCCGGGAGGTCCCTGATTCAGCTGGAGGGAAGAGGGTTACATCGGCACCCTGACCTATGAGTTGACTGCTCAGGGAATGGACTAGATCCATCCTTGAATCGCTGCGTGTCGAAGGAGTTCGCCGCGCCGTCGGGGAAAGCATGGCAATGCGCATCGTGAAATCCTCCCGCATCAGGTCATGTGAAAGTCCTCAGGTAAGCCGTCCCGGCCTTCGCCCCGCGGACGGCGGGCATATAGCCTGCCCCACGGTTATTCTTCTCGTTCCGGGGCTCCTGTCCTCCCGGCTCTGCCCGGACTTTGACCGGGACGTCCGCCTCGGCGAGAGGCTTTCATGACTCGTTGCGGCTTGCCGACCGTTGCAAGCCATGAATCGTCTTCCTCCCGGCTACAGCAAGTGACCGTAGCCCTTGCTCTTAAGAGTTTCCTGAAGTGTCTTCACGTCCTGGGCCCTGTCCTTACGGCAGATCATCAGAACATCCGGCGTATCCACAACGATCAAGTCCTCTATTCCAATCAGCGCGGTGAGTTTCCGAGGCGATGACACGATGCAATTGCGCGTATCGAGATTCACCACCTCACCCTTGAAAGCGTTCCCGCCCCCGTCGCGGCCCCACACGTCCTCGAGGGAGACCCAATTGCCGACATCGTTCCAGCCCACATTCACAGGGATACAGAGTACATTATCCGCCTTCTCCATAATTCCGTAGTCAATTGAAATCGTCTCCACTTTTTCGTATGCACGCGCTATGGCCCCGTATTCCCCGGGAGTATCGAGAAATGGGACCGCCTCCTCCATTACTGCGGCCAAAGCCGGCAAATGCGTTTCAACGGCCTCGACGATTCGGGAAACTTTCCAGGCGAACATTCCGCTGTTCCACACGTATTCTCCGGAGGCAACATATTGCTTGGCCGTGTCCGCGTCGGGCTTTTCAACGAATCTCTCCACACGGAAGATTCCGGTGCAATCCATCCCGGCCGGCTGAGGCCCCAGCTTGATATATCCGTAACCCGTCTCGGCCCTTTCGGGGACGATCCCGAAGGTCAACAGATATTCTCCCTGCGCGGCTGTTTCAGCGCCTCTCATCAGGCTTTGGAGAAACTCTTGCTCCCTGGAAATGAGGTGGTCGGCAGGCAGCACCACCATCACCGCGGCCGGGTCGATTTGTCTCAGCTTGTATGCGGCGAGGGCGATGCACGGCGCGGTATTCCTGGATCCGGGTTCAGCCACGACCATTTTCCGGTCGAGTTCCGGTAATTGATTCATTATCTCGCCGCAATGAGACTCGCCCGCGACCACCATGATCCTTTCATGGGGAATGACGGGTAATATACGCTCAACGGTGGCCCGGATCATGGCTTTTTCGCCATTGACGGCGAGGAACTGTTTGGGCCGATCCTTTCTACTGTAGGGCCACAACCGTGTTCCGCTTCCCCCTGCCATTATCACCGCATAGACCATCACGGCTCACCCCCGGAAGCCCGCTCGAATGGGGCTTATTCTCTCGTTCTCAGCGTATTTGCACGGGCCGGCGAGGCACACGGCTCATACCCGAAACTGCCGCGGCGTCGTGTCCGAATCACGGGCGGAGTTGAAATAGAGGCTAACCGTACCCCGCCCGAAGTCTTTGCCGTCCGATCTCAGCCTCGATCCAATCCACACAAACATCAGCGCCGGTGGGCCATATGACCCCGCCGAACTTATGGTTTATCTCTACTCGGCTGAAGATATTCTTGTCCCACAACGGTCGGAAGACTTGACGGTGCATCAGGGGTTTTATATCCACAGTCGCCCTCTGTCCGTCATCAAACCAGACTTCCAATCGGTAGTCCTCCAGCGGTATGACTTTGACAACATCTCTCAAGATCCTCACTCCTTCAATATGCCGGCTTCATCCTTTTATGATGCCGACTTCTATGCCGTCAAATTCACCTACCTTCGGACTCATATCTCCTCTGGAGTACGACAACCTTCGATGCTGTTCGTTTCAACCCGCCACCGTGCCTGCCGACACGATACCAGACTCTTGTTTCGAGGCAAAGCACTTAAGGTGCCGGTCACGTGGCAAATGCGAATGCACCATACGTAATCGGCTAATGAGACTACAGTGGTGCAGTGCCGAAGATCATTCGGTGTGGCAGGGCGACCTCCCGGTTCAGACCCGACCCCAGGCTTCCGGAAATCCCGCTGAACTTCATTCCTCCGGCCACAGGTGGGCCAAATCGATCTCCACTTCGTCGAACGGCACTGCCCTTACCTTTTCGTTTTCGGCATGAAGGCCCTGAATCACCCACTTGCCGGATTCGAGCTTGAACACTTCGAGGGTCTGGGCAATCGGATCAATAAGCCAGGCGTACGGGACTTCATGCTCGGCAAAGATCCGCCTCTTGTTGATTCTATCGGTGCGTGCGCTGCTCGGGGAGAGTATCTCACAGATCCAGTCCGGACAGACCGTGAAGCGATGCTCATCCGGGGGCTTGCCTTTGAGACCTCCAATGAGTTGCTTGCCGTCCATAATACTCTATGCGTACTTTGATCCGGGACACAAGGGCATATTCCCCGGGGGACCCCAACCGGCGGTAATAAGCGATTCTTTCGTCGCGATCATTTGCTTCCGCGAATGAAGTGGTATAAGTGGAACGTGATTTCGTATGAAAGGTGGTTGATGATGGGGAAGGCAACGCCGGGATATCTCTGTGTAATGGCCGCTGCCGTGATGTGGGCGTCGTCCGGCACTGCCGGCAAGTCCCTCTTTAATTCAGGAATGACTCCTTTCGATCTGGTGCAGGTGAGGGTGACGTTGGCCTCGTTGGCCATGATCCTTCTCCTGGGGTTTTGGGCACCTGCTCAACTACGCATCCGCAGATGCGACGTCGGCTACATGCTGCTGCTGGGCGGACTGGTCATGGCGGCAGTGCAGTTTACTTACCTGTTTTCCATCAGCAAGATCCAGGTCGTGGCGGCAATATTGATCCAGTACACTGCTCCGATATTGGTCGCTGCCTACTCGGTGCTCTTCTGGGGCGAACGGTTCACCGCTTCCAAGGCACTGGCCGTAGTCTTGGCTCTGATCGGGTGCTACCTGGTCGTTGGAGCCTATAACGTGGACCTGCTTCATGCTAATCGGGTCGGGATCATCTCAGCGGTCTGTTCGGCAATTCTCTTTGCCGTGTACACCCTTGTTGGTGAGCGCATGATGCATCGCTACCCACCGTGGACCGTTGTGTTCTACTCAATGCTGTTTGCCGCGGTGACGTGGAATGTGGTACGACCCCCACTGGGATTTCTGAAGACTCCGCACACGGCGACGGAGTGGGGCCTCATCCTTTACATCGCGCTCGTAGGGACCGTGGCTGCATTCGGTCTGTTCTTCATGGGTGTGAACCACATCCGTTCGACACGCGCAACGATCACTTCAACACTGGAACCGATTTCCGCAGGATTCATCGCTTTTGTGTTCCTCGGGGAATCCCTGGCCCCACTCCAAATCTTCGGAGCCGTCCTCGTCATAGCTGCAATCGTCCTGCTCCAAGTGGAGCGGGAACAATCGGAATTGACCCCGGAATTGGTCCGAAACTCCCGGCGAGAGCGGTGTGAAGGAGCACCGTGAGATCCGAGGCCGAACACGGCGCTTGGGCAACGAGAAGGTGGAGTCTTCGCACGACTAGGTGTTTTGTGGCATAAATACGGTCGCACAACCTGAGCCCCGGAAGATGACGGGCAGGGACGCCCGTCCCACTAAGATGACGGGCATCCCGCGCGGAACGCGGGAGTCCCACGGTGTACGACCGGCTTGGTCTCTGTTCTTCGTAGCCCGGGC
>JAZDHD010000439.1:0-6278 GCA_043806215.1 Pseudomonadota bacterium
ATCCCGCCGGTCGTTCCTGTCATTGCGAGGAGCGCAGCTGAGCCTGCCCCGGACCCAGATCCGGGGAAGCAATCTCAATGCCTCATGAAAGGCTGAGATTGCCACGCCCTCCCAAAGCCTCGGGCTCGCAATGACAGACGTCAAGGTGTCCGCAGTATTCAAGGGACGACACTATAACAAAGATTGTACGGCATTTGTGCACACGGGGTCCATATGATGGCCCGTATGAGTCATCCGCACCGTCCGCCTAATCGCCCACGTCCTCGTGAACCACGATATTGTCGTCGCAAAGCAATGCGGCCCCGTCCAATATCACGAGACGATCCTGCGTAACTCCCCTGATATATTCCCGCCTAATGCCCTTGGGAGCAGGCAGCTGGGACTGGATCTTGTCCACCGGGATCCTCTGCTCTCCATACACTTCATCCACGAGGATACCCATCTCCATAACCTGGTCGCTCAGTATCAACACTCTGCTCTCCAGCCCCACGACATTATCGGGAAGGCCGAACAGAACCTTCGTGTCCGTCACTGAAACGACCTGCCCGCGGACGTTAATGATTCCAAGGACAAAGCGCGGGGTGCACGGTACAGGGGTGAGATCCCTGAGCGCATATACTTCCCTGACAAACTCGACCTCCACGGCATATCTCTCGTCGCCAAGCCTGAACCCGATAACCACCAGAGAGGCTTCATCATTTTCCGCATCTGCATCGCGTTTCCGGGCCAGTTGACGGGCCCTCTCCCGCAGAATCCGCCGCTTGTCCTCTTCCGTAACGCTCCGATCGGATTTGACGTCATCAAAGGCTTGTGTCCCACCGGATTTCGCTGCTCCTCCCTCAACGTCGTCGCGTGTGCCCGCACCGACCCCGCCTTGAACATTGCGTTCCGCGGTTCTAAGATTGTTCATATGCGGTCTCCCTGACCATTGTTGCCCGTATGGCCTCTGCAAGCCTGCCTGCCGTCAGATTGTCCGAACCCGGCAATGCTTCCGCGACATCGTAGCCGGCAAGCACTTCCAGGGCGATTCCGTAGTGCTTGTTCGAAACCGAAAGCATCCCTTGCCGCCGTGCGAGATTTCCCATGGCGAAGCGCGCCACTACAAGATTGGGGTCGAGAAAGAGTGCCCGGTTCAATGAAACCCGAGCACGCTCGAGATCTCCCATTTCTTCCAATATCGTCGCTTGAAGGAAATGCAATTCCGGATTAAGCTTGTCCGCCTCGCATGCTCTCTCGCACCATTCCAGGGCCTGGTCCAACATTCCCAGGTTCGCATGGGCTTTGGCCAGAGCCGACATCGCTGCGGCACAATCGTCGCCCTCGATGCGGGCCTGTTCCAGCGTTTGCTGCAGCCAAAACACCGCCTCGGAATATTTTCCCTCCCGGAAGCGTTCGAGCCCTTCCCTGAAGGAATCAACCTCGGCTTCAGAACCGTTTGCCGAGTCCGGATACGGCTCCGCGGGGGATGTGTACGTGTCGCCGGGCACGTCGGCGAGGACCGTTTCCCTCGGGATTTCAATCCATTCCGGCCTTCCGAACAGTGCCTCCAAAGCAGGCGGCTCGAAAAGTTCAACCGGCCGGTGGAACATATCAACGACTTGGAGTCTTCTCTTCCTGAAGATCACTACACCGGGGATACAGACTTGCTCAAACTTCGTAAGATCCACCAACGACGCCTCGGCAGGGCTTACCACCAACCAACCGTCATCCGACAGGCAACGGTTGAAACGTTCGACGATCTCCTCTTGCCGCTTCCGAGAGAAATACATGAGTACGTTGCGGCAGAAGATCACATCCATCTCATGGGTATCCGTCACCAAATCGGGGAACGGGTCTCTTGCCAAGTTGAGCCGGCCGAACCGCACCATCCTCCTGATTTCGGGAACAATTTCATAACCGGACTGTTTCTTCGCGAAGTACGCCTTCTTGATCCCCGTCGGTGCGTCACGGAATGACCACTGCCCGTACACTCCCTCTTCGCACTTCCGCAAGGAACGCTGATTGATGTCGGTGGCCAGGATGGTCACATTCCATTCAGCCCTGTCCAAAAGAACCCGGCCGACCACAATGGCCAACGAATACGGTTCCTCGCCGCTTGCACAACCCGCGCTCCAGATCCGCAATTTCTTACCTGCTTCTCTGCGCTTTGCGATCAGACCGGGAAGGACTTCCTGCTCAAAGGCGACAAACAGCTTGCCGTCTCGGAAGAAATACGTTTCGCCCACGGTAAAAAAATCCGCAAGGCTTTCAATACGATCGGCTATGTGTGGAGGCTCCAGGAGCCACTCCAGACAGGACAGCGGGTCACTCTTGCCGAATCCGGCGGACGCTCGTGTTACGGCACGTTGGAGGTCGGCGAGACGGTCTTCGGAGTAATTCAAACCCAAATGTTCTTCTATGGCCCGGCTAAGGTTTCTCAGCAAATGGTCGGGGAGCCCCTTCAACATATTATTCCTCGCTCAAAGCCCTCGCAGTTCTCTGCAGGCCGTCCTGCTCCTCGTAAGAAAGTGCTTGGTCTATATCAAGTAACATAATCATTCCGTTGTCCGTCTCCGCAATTCCCTGAACAAATCTTCTTCCGGGCAGAACTTCCGGCGAGGAGACGAGCAGGGTTTCCGTGATATCCATCACGGGAAGGACCTCGTCGGCGACAAACGCCAGGGTGATTCCATCGCCGCCGACGATGACAAAGAGGTCGTTCAGATCTATATCGCGTTCGGGTAACCCCAAGCGCTTGCGAGTATTGATCACGGGAACGATTCGTCCTTCCACATTTATCACCCCGTGGACGGTATTCGGAGCATCGGGCAGATGCGTGATTTCCACTGCACGGACGATCCGTTCCACACGTGACAGCGTGACGGCAAACCGCTCCTCATCAAGCCGAAAAGCGACAACCTGAGTCAATCCTGCCATTCGCTACCCTCTTCTCTGCGCAGATGCGGCAAGCATTCAGGCGGCCCGCCAGCCCCGAACCTTGACCGGATGGAGTATTATACTACACCCATCCCGCAAACCGCTGCAACGCAATATATCTATGCCGCCGGCCGTTCCGGATTCTTGATCGCAGCGGAACGATTTCTTTGCCGCCACGCCTCCGGCGGCGATTCGTCGGCCGGGGCAATCGCAACCTTCGTCCTTCACTCCTGCACCGCTTCAAACCGTCACGGCATCATTCAATGCGAGCGGGGAAAGCAACCCGCCGACATCAAGATCAAAGTGGTCGGTGCCGTCGTGGTTGAATTCCGAGAACCTACTATTCGCCGGAGAGCAATTGTCCCGCGTCCCTTGGGGCGACTTCAAGGAAAGCATTTCCTACGGATTCCGTCCGAACATAGAAGGTTTCGGGTATTCCCGGCCTCTCCTCCGGTCCCCCTTCAGGTTGGAGGGTTTTGGAGAGGAGGAGCCGTTCAAAGCCTCGGAACCGGGCGCGCACCATTGGTCGCTACTTCTGAAAAGAGCCGTGAGGCTCCCGGCATCCGGGTTCATGACGGTCAAGCGATTCGGCACGCTCTGAGAGGCAACGCAGTCCGTACCAGCAGGTGATTATGGTAGAAATACAGGAGATCGTCGGTGAAGTCAAGATTCTGATCATACAACAGCGGGGCCTGCAACAAGCTTCGCGGGGTTGCCGAAAACGTCGCGTTGCCATAGTGACGCGCATTGAAATTCGCGGTAATCCTAATCCGGTTCCTCAAGGATCCCGCCGGTCGTTCCTGTCATTGCGAGGAGCGCAGTCCCGCGCAGAACGCGGGAAAGCAATCTCAATGCCTCATGAAAGGCTGAGATTGCCGTGCCCTCCCGTAGGGGCGGCCCCCTGTGCCGCCCAGGGTAGGCACGGGGGCCTACCCCTACGGCTCGCAATGACAAACGTGAAGGTGTCCGCAGTATTCAAGGAGCGACACTATGGTTTGATGCTCTCCATCTGCGGCAAGCAACGCAATTTCATCATGCCGACAAGCGATCCTGTTGTGGATGAGTTCCCATCCAGTCGATCCTGCCCGTCTCGATGTCGTAAAAGGCTCCGACGACGTTGATATCGCCGCTCTTGACTTTGTTCCGGATGCACTCGCTCTTCTTGAACGCATCGGCAATTGAGTTCCACATGTTAATCTTCGCCGCTTCATCAATGAGCTTGTCCTCAACCGATCCGGGGTTGTTCTTCTTGATTTCCTCCACTGCCGGGAGAATCCTTTCTGAAATCTCTTGGAGGTTGCCGCCCAAAAGGCCCGACTCGTACACGGCCTTGACCGCGCCGCATTTTGAATGGGCCAATACCACGAAGACCGAAACACCCAAGTGATCCACCGAGTATTCAATGGAGCCCAGTTCGTTCCGGCCTACAACGTTTCCGGCATTTCTCACCAGAAAAAGATCACCGATCCCGGCATCACAGATCGCCTCCACAGGTACCCGGGAGTCAGCGCAGGACAGAAAAGAGGCAAACGGATGTTGGCCTTGTGCCGCCAGCGTTCTTCCGGCTTGATCCATATTGGGGTGTTGGGGCGTACCGGCCACGTACCTGGCGTTCCCCTCCTGAAGCATCTTTAGAGCCTCGTTCGGCGTTAAGGCGGGCTTGTGCATATCTTCTTCCTCCATTCCGGTTCTCTACAGAATGTGCGACCGTATTTACTCCATAGAACACTTAGCAGGAACCGGCAGGGGAGTCAAAACAGCGTTCCCCATCTTGTGGTAGGAACATCTGAAATCGAACCTAATACGGCACCGCCCTCGTGGAACGAAGCACTGAGCTTCCGGACCTTGTGCCCGACCCGGCGTAGGTGTACTATGAGACCGAGTCACTGCGGTTTCATGCGGAGGATCCCGATCATGAGTTTCACCAAGAACCTGTCTGCTGCGGTAACGGTTGTTGTCGCGGGACTGTGGTTGTGTTCGTCGGTATGGGGCGCCGAGGCTGCCTGGGAAGATTACCTCAGGAAAGCGAAGGCGAGTTTCAAACAGCATAAGCTCGATGAAGCGGTCTCCTCGGGCCAAAAGGCGATTGAGTCGGCCGAGAAGGAATTCGGCCCGGACGATATCCGGGTGGCCGAGGCGTGTACCGTTCTCGGCCAATTGAATGCAAACGGGGGCCAGTACAAGCCGGCCGAGGATTTGTTGAAGAGGGCCCTCACCATCAAGCTCAAGGCGCTGGGGCCGGACGATCCGTCGCTTATCCCGGCCCTGGGTAATCTGGGGATAGTCCTGCACAAGCAGCGGAATTTCGAGGAGGCTGAGAAATACTACTCCAGGGCTCTGGATTTCGACATGAAACAGCGCCTCGAGAACCGGCTTCCCGTGGCGGAAGTCATGAACAATCTTGCAGTCCTTTTTGCCGACAAGGGAGATCTCGATCAGGCCGAGACCCTTACCCAGAGCGCCATTGCCGTTCAGGAGAAGGCTGTGGGACCCAATTCACGGGCAGTGGCAACCTCACTGAACAATTTGGCCTCGATCCATCTCCAGCAGAAACGCTTCGATACCGCGGTGGCCGTCGAGCAAATGGCTTTGGATACCTTGAAAGAGGCGGTGGGACCCGACAAGCCGGTGGTGGCCGCCGTGGGCAGGAATCTCGCCAACATGCAGATTGCCGCCGGCCGACGGGAAGATGCCCTCAAGACCTACCGGGAAGTGTTGACCATCGTAGAGAAGAACTTCGGCCCGCAACACTTGGAGACGGCCAACGTGCTCGTAGAACTTGCACGTCTCGAAGACAAACTGGGGAACAAGAAGGCGGCGGAAGACTACGTGAAACGTGCCCGAGATATCAGAACGTTCGGAAAACCGCCAAGCCCCGCCCGGGAGTAAGGGTGAACAGCCGGCCCGCGCTCATCCCCTCCTCCGGATCGAGGTGCCTTGCAGGATGGCTCGACGCTGTAGTTCCGGAATGCGGGTAAAATGATCCACTGCAGCGATGACGAGGTCGTACGTGGACTCTCCGTGTTTTTTTGAGAGTTCGTCCAGCGCTTTGACTAGGTCCGCCGGCAGTGTTACGGGTTGGTCGATCGTGTCTTCATCGTACATGTGCGCTCCTACCGCCTTTGAGGACTATCGGCCCAAGTGCAGGGTTGGTTCATGTATCGGGCTCGTTTTCCGGCGTCTGCCGGGCGAGAGACAGTACGTTGTTTCCACTAAAGAATACCGGCACGGAGGCCGGCGCTACCAAAGCCGGGATCGTTGCCTTGAATTCCGTGACAGCACTTCCGCCGCGGGGCACTAAGGCATCCTCGGGTGTCCCGCGAGGATTTCCCGTCCCTTCTCGATATCCTTAACGATCTGGG
>JAZDHD010000440.1:0-8187 GCA_043806215.1 Pseudomonadota bacterium
AGCGCGGGGGAACTTGCTGAATATAGAGCGGCCGTCGAGCGGGTTCACGCTATGCGAGAATTCTGGGCTCACCTGAAGATCGAGTGGGAATTCTGCGGCACGTCTGAATGGACAGAACTCCATTATGATGAGGGGTGGGCTCATCACGCCTATTCTGCGGAACAACAAGGCCTCACTTTCGATGAAGAGAGGCCGGAGCCGACAGAGGAGCATCATGTCAAGCCGGTGTTTCGATATCGACAACATTAAGGCGCGCCTTAATGTTTCTCTCCGAGAAGCTGAGGAGCATCATGTCAAGCCGGTGTTTCGATATCGACTGACGTGGCGGGGAGCAGTTGCCACGTTTGATATCGGCTATGTGGCTGACGAAGATCGTTACTGGAACGGCTACGATGGCTACGAGACTTACATCAGCCACGACATTCAGGTCACTGGAATCAGTATCTCTCCAAACAACTTGTTCGCAGATGACGAGCAGTTTCTTGAGTTTCTCACTGAGGAGCTACATTGGGATACTCTCTACGATGAGACGGAGGCGGAATATCTGGAAACCGAACAACAGCGGGGAGAGATTGTACCAACATGGGTTGACGAGCTTCTCGAACCGGCGGAGATGAGGTGAGAGCGGACTGAGGCTCGAGTTCCCTTGCGGGGTCCCTGTGAGGGGTAAGAGTCGATTTTCCCTACCCGTTCGGGGAGAGAATGTGAGCGGGCGTAGACCCTTACGGCGAGTGGAATATTCTGGAGGTGACCATGTTTAGATGACGACTGCATTACTGATGAAGAGGGAAGCGTTTTGCAGCGGGGGCGCATGTCCCCACCACGTTACCGGCTGGTGCCAAGCTGTCCGTCCTGGGAGTCGGTATGACGTTCGATTCCTGAATTTCTGTCCTGTGAGCCGACCTGACGGGGTTGGTGACGGAGTGTTCCCAGGTGTGGAAGATCCGGGGGCCTCGACCTGGGAGGCGGATCCCGCTGGCGGGACGTATCGGAGGGTCGAGGCCGACCCTGTTACCCACGAGGCCGGATCGACTGTTACCCACGATGTTACCCACGGTGTTACCCACGAGCAAGAAAAGTTACCCACGGTGTTACCCACGGCTGACAGCCTGTTACCCACGGACCTGAACGGCTGGACATTGTGCCACGATTCCCGTGGGATCCATAAGGCCGTCAAGCGCATGGACGGGAAGCTGAAATCCGTCTACGTCGGCAAGGATCCGGAGAAGGCGGCCGAGAAGATCCGAGCATGGTTGGAGACGCATGGGGCCGAAGGCCGTTCCGGCCTCGCGGGCTGCGGGGGTGCGGCATGAGCACGCCTATCCTCCCTCGCGTGATCAGACTCCGGGACGCTGCCGGCTATCTCGGAATGGACAAGAACAGGTTCAACAATGAAGTCCGGCCGCACGTAACGGAGATCCGAATCGGAAATCAAGGTGTGGCATTTGACAGGCTTGACCTGGACGCTTGGTTCGAGGATTATAAAGCCTGCAACGAGTGTCAAGCCAAAGAAGGAGGAAAGACGTCTTGGCACAGAAGCGAACGCCGGGCCTCTTCAAAAGAGGCGAAGTCTGGCATGTTGACAAAGGGGTCCGGGGCTATCGAATTCGAGAAAGCACTGGAACGAGTGAACTCGCGGAAGCGGAACGATACCTAGCCTTCCGGACGGAGCAGATTCGACAGGCTGAAATCTACGGAGTGCGACCTGAACGGAATTTCCGGCAAGCAGCAACCAAGTATCTCGAAGAAGAAACGAAGGCTTCCATAAATAGGGAATCGAAGGCCCTGAAGGTCTTGGACAGGTTCATTGGGGATTTGCCATTGACCAGAATCCACATGGGCACGCTGCAATCCTATATTGCAGACAGAAGAAAAGCCGGGAACAAGGCGAGAACGATCAACTATGGCCTTCAAGTGGTTCGTCGCATCCTGAACATGGCATCCGGAGAGTGGATTGATGAATTCGGGTTGACCTGGCTTGTCAGTGCACCAAAGATCAAACTTTTACGGGAGCTTGATAGAGCGGAAGCGTATCCACTTTCATGGACAGAACAGGAGCGCTTCTTTCAAGAGCTACCATCGCACTTGCGGTCTATGGCGTTGTTCAAGGTAAACACGGGTTGTAGAGATCAAGAGGTTTGCGGTCTGCGATGGGACTGGGAAGTGGCGATTCCCGAGCTTGCAACGAGCGTATTCATCATTCCAAGGGAACGGGTCAAGAATCGACAAGACAGGCTTGTGGTCTTGAACCGCATCGCGTTTTCCGTGGTCAACGACATGCGCGGTATTCATCCGACGCACGTCTTCTCGTATCGGGGCACGCCGGTCAGGAGAATGCGAAGTCATGGTTGGTTGGACGCTCGTGAACGGGCAGGGCTCCCCCATCTTCGGGTCCATGACCTCAAGCACACCTTCGGCCGGAGACTGAGAGCGGCCGGGGTGAGTTTCGAGGACCGGCAAGACCTCCTGGGGCACAAGTCCGGAAGGATAACGACTCACTATTCCAGGGCTGAACTGGTCAACCTGATTAACGCAGCGAACACGGTGTGCGACCAAAACCCCCACAAATTCCCCACACTGGTTGTCCTGCAAAACAAAACCCGGTTAGCCGTGGTTGGTATCTAGCCGGGATTATTGAAGTTGTGTGGTGCTCGGAGCGAGAGTCGAACTCGCACACCCGTAAGGGCGGTGGATTTTGAGTCCACTGCGTCTACCAATTCCGCCATCCGAGCAGGATTTCCGTTCAGCCTGAACGGGCGGTATTCGAGCCAGTATAGCGTCAAATTTCCGGAGAATCAACCGCAAAAACGCGGAAACCGCAATTGCTTGACAGTTTCAGGCCCCGGTCCTAGAATCCATTCGATTTGAATACCCGACAACGGCAAGGACTTTCATGCTCCGTGGTCCCTTCGCAGGCCTGATAGCAGCCATAGCCGTGTCTTCCGGAAAGGTGCCGGCGAATGAACGAGAGGCAGTACGTCATTGACGACTTCAATATTCAAGACAGCTGGAGAATGTTTCGGATTATTTCCGAGTTCGTCGACGGATTCGAGACACTGAACGATGTTTTTCCCGGTGTGTCCGTATTCGGATCGGCGTCCATCAATGAGGCCAGTCCGGTTTACGCGCTGGGCCGCAACGTTGGCCGTTTGCTCGCGGAAAGCGGTTTCACCGTGATTACCGGCGGAGGGCCCGGAGCGATGGAAGCCGCCAATCGCGGAGCGGCCGAGGCCGGGGGAAAGTCCATCGGCCTGTGCATTCAACTTCCCAAGGAACAAAAGAGCAATCCCTATGTTAACCTGAGAGCCGACTTCCGGTACTTCTTCATCCGCAAGGTCATGTTCGTCAAGTACGCCGTGGCCTACGTCATACTCCCCGGAGGATTCGGCACCATGGACGAACTCTTCGAGGCACTGACACTCATCCAAACCCATCGGATCAAGCCGTTTCCCGTTATTCTCCTGGGGAAGTCCTATTGGAAGGACTTGATTTCATGGATCAAGAAAACCATGCTCACCAATGGCATGATACGTCCGGACGACATGGAACTGTTCCAGATCGTGGATGAGCCGGAAGCCGCGGTGTCGATCATCAAGAGAATCGTCATACTCTGAGCCCCAAGAGCGGCGGTCCCGACCTCGCGCAAAGAAAAAGGGCGCCTTTTCAAGCGCCCCGGCGTCGGTCCTTGTACGCACCCGTGTAGATCAATGGTGCCGTGGAACGGAGCCGTATGCGGACGAGTACAGTCCGTCAGGCCTACGCTTTGCCGCAGACGGCATGAACTCCGGACCGCCTGAAGGCGGTTTCATCGGCACACAAACAGTCGGCGGGCAAACAGGCGGCTCGTACCGTGATTGCCCCGAGTCCGTCCCGCTCATCATCTTGAACGGGTAGGAAACAAGGGAATAAAGTGCGGAGAGAGGACCGGCCGATGAAGAATCGGATGCCCGGCGTGATGGCCGGGGTACCGCCGGCGGACAATTGTTCAGCGGATACGCGTTGCCCCGGGCGGCCCCGGGATGAACACCCCCGGGCACCTGCTGAAATCCCGCTCCGGATCCGTGTGCGGAAGGTCGGTACACGGGCACCCTGAGGGGAACCGTATGCCCTTCCGAACCGTACTGATCCGCAAGTGATGCGGAATTGATGAGTGTTGCGACCAAACCAAACCCCAAGACGAGACCTATCGTACGTAAACCCATACCTACACTCCGAAACGAAGTAATAGTCCACCGAGACGGACGAGACAGCGAGGAATCACGTCTGGAACCATTACACAAAAAACCAATCAAATCTAGCCAATCAATGAAGTTATGAAAGTATACTATCATGTGTCTGTGTAGGAGTCAACCAAACTGCAATTGATTTGGCATGATATGCACGGTAAATCACGCGATTTGTAGGGCCCGGGTGCATGCAACGTGATGATGTGTGTCAATGCGCCTCCACAAAAACAACAATTAAGTTAGAATGGTTAAATGAAATAGCTAAACTAATTTATGAAGATTTGACCGCCTCTCTCCCGTGGAACGGTCCCGCGCTTGGCGGCGCGTCGGTCATGGACCGCCGGGGGGGGGCGGCAGTGAAAACCGCCCCCCGGATCCCTCGTGTCTTTGTGGTTGGATTCTCTTGTTCAAGCGGGCGTGATGTCGCCGTTGACGTTACAATCACTCGAACCGCATGGCCGTGACCGGATCCAGCCGGCTTGCCCTCAGTGAGGGATACATGCCGGAAACGATGCCGATGGTGATGGTGAATGCCAGGTCGAGGACGATACTTGACGACATGGCGTATCCGGAAACCTCTACGCCGAGGGGTCCCTTGAGAAGCTGGACGGAGGCCAATCCGATTGCAACTCCCACAAAGCCGGCCAGAAGGCTGATGAACACCGATTCCGTGAGAAACTGCGCCATGATGACTCCCTCTTGAGCTCCCAGAGCTTTGCGGAGCCCGATTTCGCGGGTCCTGTCCTGCACCGCGGCTTGCATGACGCTGGTGAGGCCGACTTTTCCCAGGAGAAAGGTCACGGCGATGGAGGCATAGATGAAGAGTTTCACAATGTACACGGTCGTCGTAACCATCTTGATTCTGGCGGGATAGTGCTCGACCCGTATTCCACGCTCATAGCCTTTATGAGAGGCTTTGAGCATCTCGAGCACATCGTTGCGGACAGACTCCACCCGGGCCCAGTCGGCGGCCCTGACATAGATCTCTTTGATCCAGTACAGGCCGTGAAACAGGTCCTGACCGGTCGTGATGGGCACGAATATTGACCGCCGGATTTCCGTATGCTGAATACCCCCGAGAACGCCGACCACCGTGAAGGTGATCTCACCCACTCGCAGCTTCTGCCCAACGGGATCGGACTTCTCGAACAGGTATTTGACGACGTCCTGGCCCAGAACGCAGACCCTCTTGCGTCCCACCACGTCGGACGGACCGATGAGGCGACCCTGGAGAAGGTAGGGCGTCTGGGTTCTCCAGTATGATTGGTCCACTCCGGTTATGCTGGGCGCCCACTCCGTGGTCCCCACGTAGGCCTTGATGGCGGGCAATGTAACAATCGGCGCCACGGCCATGACGTCCGGAATCTGCTTCATGCGCAGGACGTCCCGGAAGTAATACTTCCCGGGATGAAACGAGTCCTCATATGCATCCCAGTGAACCCGCATTACGGTGGCCTCACCCAGGAGCTCGAGGTGTGCGCCGAGGTTTCTTTCAACCGAGCTTCCCATGGTGCGCACAACGATGAATCCCGCCGTGCCGAATGCGATGGCGGCTATCACCGCCTTATATCGCCGTCGATTCCGCAGAACCAGGTTCCAGCACATCGAGATATGATCTGCAAATTTCACGGTGAATCAGTCTCCGGCAAGGCGTTGCATCTTTGTCCGACGGAACATATTATAGCTTCAGTCGCTCGAACGCGCAACAAGGGATCACCGGCGATTCGAGGCGATCAGCGGTCCGGAAGTCATTGAAATTCGACGCGTTCGTAGTACGGTAGCGTCCCGGCGTCTCCCAGGCGAAGGCCGGGGTCTAGGAGAAAGAGAAGACTGGTTCCCGGCCTACGCCGGGATGACGGACTGAAGACGACCGGCAGGATGCCGGTCCTACTGAAGAAGGTGCCCTGTGGGGGCCGTGCCGCTATACACATAGGAACTGTTGGAAATTCATGGGCGCACACGATGTGGACATAGTAGTAATAGGGGCCGGACATGCCGGTTGCGAGGCTGCCCTCGCTCCGGCACGCATGGGGCTCACCGTTTGGCTGTACACGTTGAATGCCGACACCGTCGGGCTGATGCCCTGTAACCCTTCAATCGGGGGGCTGGGCAAGGGACACCTGGTGAAGGAGATAGATGCGCTGGGAGGAGAGATGGGGCGGGCCGCAGACGCATCGTGCATTCAGTACAAACTCCTGGGAACCAGCAAAGGCCCAGCGGTTCAGGGTTCGAGAATGCAGTGCGACAGGTGGGGCTATTCATGGGCCATGCGGTCCGCAGTCGAGAATGAGGCCGGCATTCTCGTCCGCCAGGAAATGATCGACGCCCTGATCGTCAACCACGGCGTCTGTGTCGGTGTAAAAGAGAGGACCGGCTATGAGGTCCGTTCCAAGGCGGTGGTACTGGCTACGGGGACTTTTCTGGATGGAGTGATACACGTGGGGTCGGTCTCCTACCCCGCGGGAAGAGCCGGAGAGTTTTCTTCAGTAGCTTTGGCATCCCAGCTAAAGCAACTGGGCCTGAAGTGGGGGCGTTTCAAGACCGGTACCCCGCCTCGTGTCAAAGGTTCTACGGTGAACTTCCCGGCGATGACCGAAGATCCCGGAAGCCCTTTCATGAAGCCCTTTTCTCTGCATACGGCCTCCCTGTCGCGTCCCACGCGGTCCTGCTATCGGACACACACATCGAAACTCACACACGACATCATTCGAAGCAACCTCACGAGATCCTCTCTCTACTCCGGTGCGATACGGGGGACGCCCGCGCGGTATTGCCCCTCCCTGGAAGACAAGATCGCCCGGTTTCCGGATAGGGAACGCCATGCCGTGGTGGTCGAACCCGAGGGACTCGACACAACGGAACTCTATGTCAAAGGGCTGGGCAATTCTCTGCCGGCCGAACTCCAGCACGAACTGGTCAGGTCCGTTCCCGGACTTGAAGCCGCGGAGATTATCCGGCCCGCGTATGCAATCGAATATGACTACATCGATCCGACGGAGCTCAAGATCACCCTCGAAACCAGGGCGATCCGGGGCCTCTACTGTGCCGGCCAGATCAACGGGACTTCGGGATACGAAGAGGCCGCGGCACAAGGGCTTTGGGCGGGCATCAACGCCGCCTGTTCGGTTACGGGTAGGGAACCGTTCATGCTCGACAGATCCGAGGCCTACATGGGGGTGATGGTCGACGATCTGGTTACCCGCGGCGTGTCCGAACCCTACCGCATGTTCACTTCCCGGGCGGAGTATCGGCTGTTGCTGCGCGAGGAAAATGCACCCGAGCGTCTCCTGAAGAAGGGCCATGCGCTGGGCCTCATTCCCGACAGGTGCGTGCGTGACCTGGAAGAACGGATGGAAGTGCTGCGGCAACAAATCGAGTTTGTCGAGGCAACGTCGGTTACGCCCAACCTCGTCAACCACCTGATTCGGTCACGCGGCACGACCGAACTCAGGGAAGCCGTTTCTGCGGCAAAATTCCTCAAGAGGCCGGAGGTGAGGGCGGACGATCTGATTTCGCTGGGGATCCTCGGCAAGGATTTGGATCGGGAGGTGATCTCCAAAATTGAGATCCAATTGAAATACGAGGGATACATAGATCGGCAGCGCCGCGAAGCTGGCCATTACCGAAAGATGGAGAAGGCATTGATACCTGAAGATCTGGATTTCGACTCGGTTCAAGGTCTCTCCCGCGAAATGCGGGAGAAACTCAAGCTCCTTCATCCGCGATCTCTGAGCCAGGTGTCGCGTGTTCCGGGAATAACTCCCGCCGCTCTGACGGCTCTCATGGTGCGCGTGCGTTCCAAGTGACGACGGCGGGCTGGAAGAAACTGTCTCAAAACTCCGGCACGGAGACAAATCGTAGCACGATGCGGATTCATTTTCGTCACGCAATGCACGACGGGTTGCCTGCTCGTCGCGGACGTTTGCTGCAGACCTCTGTAGGGGCGGGTTTTACACCCGCC
>JAZDHD010000441.1:0-4866 GCA_043806215.1 Pseudomonadota bacterium
AGCAGTCGCACTACCTTTCCTCGACCACCCAGACAGGCGTGCATGAGTGGAGTTAACCCAGAATGCAGAGCATCCAAATCAGCGCCCTCTCTCAGAAGAAGCTGAACTCGGCTGAGATCCCCCACTCGTGCAGCAGCTCCTAGAGTATAGTTGGCCCCATGTTCCTCGAGCAATGTCACGATCTTCAGGTGACCTCGCTCAGCCGCCTCTATCAAGGCAGTCCGACCAGAGTGAGTCTGCCAATGAACGTCAGCTCCCTTGTCCAGAAGTAGTCTCACCACGTGCGAGAGGCCGCGCTCGGCCGCGAGATGCAACGCTGTCCGGCCGTCGGCCGATGCCTGGAGATGAGCACCGCGCCGGAGATGCAGTTCGACCACGCGGGCATGACCACCCCAGGCCGCTAGCATGAGGGGTGTGAGCCCAATCTTCCCTCTCACGTTGGCATCTGCTCCACGCGTCAATAGACTCTTAGTCAGTTCTACACGGCCTCGCTCGGCCGCTTCCAAGAGATCCGCATTGAGACTGCCTGCGTCTGTCGGAGTCACAAGCAACTGCACTAACATCAACGTCGGAACCACGGCTGGCCACCATACGGCAGCAAGGGGAATGGAACGATTTTTCATGGAATACCCCCGTACTCGTCCATCGAATACTTGGCTCTGTTACTTTTCGATATTGAACTGACCTTCCACACGAGTCAAGACGCTTTCAGAAGTCGGGGGACACAACACCGTTTTTCACGCTGGGCGCTTTCCCGGCCTCCCCGGTAGTCCCCTGCTCGGGTCACGGCCCGACGGGCTCTCAACGGTCGTTACAAAGGATTCGTCACCAGCGGGGCGCTCCGTCCGCGTTGACTGTCGTGTACCTTGTTCATGGGACCGTCGTCCACGGAGCGTTTCATCGGTTGCGTGGGGATCTCTTTCGGCAATCCCCATGTGAAACCGGCCACTCGACCGGGGATACTCCCATGGAACCGCAACCAAGCAGGCCCGTACGGGATTCATCTCCACATAACGTCCGGCAGCCATAAGGTGATTCTCGTCGAGAACGCAGGAGCCGAATCTTCCTTGAAACGGCGGTCCCCCTCCGAATGAAATACGTGCACGGACCGGATAAAGCGCTGAGCGACATGGTGCGGATAGGCGGGCACGAGGATGAGCGAAAGACGGGCCATAGCGCAATCCTATCGCCGAGGATCTGCCTTGTCCAAGAAAAGAGGATTATGTCCTCGCAATTCCAAGGATTTACTTCCACCGCCAATAAGTCAACCATCGGCGCCGACACCTCAATGATCAGCCACTTACTCTCAAAAACCTATTCCTTATTGATAATACATTCTGATGAACCAGTGCGGCTCAATTTGTCGATAAGCACAGCCGAAAGGGCCGATACCTGGGGGACACGTATTCAGCGATTCAACCAAAGGTCCATCACCATATGCCAAAAGATGGGCTGGTAGACTGAGCTTACCATTCACGACTTTGGGAACTAGGGGTATGTAGTAATATTTCTTCGAAATATTTGGCAACAGGAAGTCGGGAATTATCGCGCATCGATGTTCATACACATAACTCAAAACGACACCGGAAAACTTGCGTGTTTCATGTCCATCGGTCCTGTAAATTTGAGAACGAGGGTGTGCCGAGTATGGATTGGGAGGTATCCATACACATTGATCATCTGATATGTTCGAGACCTTAATCCGCTTCATAATCGCTTCGACTTCCGACGTTGGTAATAGGGTTGCAACAATGTTGATGGGGATCGCCGGATCCTCTTGGTAGATCTGTACAAGTTGCTCAAATGCCTGACGATGTTTGTTGAAATTCTCAATCATCTCTTCATCAGTCGGGAAATTTCTGAAATAGGCGGTATGAATCTCACAAGTTACGACGATAATCACCAGGGCAAACGGACCAAAACGAAAGAGAATTTTCTTCCAGAACAGTTTGTGCATCTTTTCGTTTGTCATTCTTCATACTCGTTTCTGTGAGAAGAGAAATGCAGTTAGTTTGGTATGTTAACGGTTTGTTGTCCTGATCCACCCGGAGGATGAGAATCCTCCCCGACGCCTTATTACCTTTTATTCCTGCACTCCCTCGGGCGTTCACAACGTTCACAAAAGTCCAGTTTGGCACCTCTTTGCACAAGTAAACAACAGACTTCTCGGCTGCCTTCCTTACGGACTGAACTCATAGCAGTCCTCTCACAAGAAGTCTGTAGGGAGACGTCTGCACCTCTGTCCAATAAGAGTCTCACCACTTCAGCACTGTTTGCCTCTACAGCAAGCATCAAAGCAGTCTCGCCGCACATGCCCCGTGCATTGACGTTAGCTCCTTGTTCTATGAAACGCCTCACTCCCTGTAAATCACCAATGGCAGCAGCGTCCATTAAGGTCGGTTCCGTTCCTCGTTCTCTAAGGAGACTCGCCACTTTCGAGTGGCACCGTGTGGTGGCCCAAGTGAGAGATGTCCAGCCGTATTTGTCCTTTACGTCTATATCAGCCCCTCTGTCTATAAGCAGTTTCACTATTTCTGTATGGCCGGCAAAAGCGGCCCGCATGAGGGGTGTCCAACTCAACCAGTCTTTTGCATTGAGATCTGCTCCTCTGTCCAGCAGCACTCTAATCATATCCATGCGCTCAGGCCCGACGCACACTGCCCGTGCTAGAGGTGTCCAACCGAGTAAATCTCTTGCGTTGAGATTCGCACCCTTATCCAAGAGGAGGTTCACTACTCCTATGTGACCTGCCGCAGCAGCACAAGTCAAGGCCATTCGGCCATCTACACCTTTTACGTTGAGATCCGCACCTCCATTTATGAGATTCTGAGCCTCAACCAGATTCCCACTCTTCGATGCTTCTATGAGCTGCTGATTCAGGATTCCCGTGGAGCCTGCCTTGGCAATTAATGGGAGCAGGAGTACCAGCAGCACTGGAGCCAGTCCTTGCCTTGCGCATCTGTGTCCATGTCGTGTTTTCATTGGGGAGCACCCTGCCTTTGAATTTTCAGACAAGCAGTGGATAACAGGTCAGAATCCGGCATATTGAGCCGATTGAGTGCTTGCCTTCAGAATCCTGCAATTCAATATCGATACCCTCATCGAGGAATTCTCGGCTGAAAATATTATAGTAGCTGACCGTGCAATTGTGATGACATTAATAAGGAAAATTTGTGCAGACACTCTGCAATCCATCTATTTGCGAAGGAATTGCGGGAAATGATCAAGGCTGAGCGGCCCGACGACATGAGCCCCTATGAGGCCACATTGCCCGAATAGAATAGAATACGGGTCAAATTTGGTTTTGAGTCATTGGGGCAGTCCTGGTACACTAACTGGTTTTGACGCTGGGCCCTTTCCCGGCCTCCCCGGTAGTCCCCTGCTCAGGTCACGACCCGTCGGGCTTTCAACGGTCGTTACAAAGGATTCGTCACCCGCGGGTCGCCCCGTCCGCGTTGACTGTCGTACCTTGTTCATGGGACCGTCGTCCCAGGAGCGTTCCATCGGTTACGAGGGAATCATATTCGGCAATCCTCATGTGAAACCGGGCACTCGACCAGTGGATCCTCCCATGGAACGGCAACCAAGCCGGCCCGTACGGGATTCATCTCCCCATACCGTGCTCCAGCCATAAGGTGATCCTCGTCGAGAACGCAGGAGTCGAATCTTCCTTGAAACGGCGGTCCCCCTCCGAATGAAACACGTCCATGGACCGGACACCACGCTGTGTGACATGGTGCGGATAGGCGGGCACCAGGATGCGCGAAAGACGGGCCATAGCGCAATCCTATCGCTGAGCAGCCGCCTTGTCCGGAAAATGAGTAGTGTCGCCCGAATCCAGAGTCCACAGTCACACCATCCGTAATCCTCACCGAAAACGGGAGATCAGACGGATTTCGTATAATCTTCGGAACAGGATAACGACGATCTGTCCGGCCCTCGTGTGGTGCATTGCCCATTTCGGGCTGCTTCAATTCAAATGGGCCAAAACCAGACCTGCCACCTATGAGCAGGACTCTATACGCGTCGAGCCGAGGGGAGTCAAGCTTGTCGGTGGAACTTCGTGAACCAGGGCTTGTCCAATTTATCATATTGATTAATTCAGTCGGATAGCCTATTCTTCGGGTCATGGAGAAGCGCAAACCCCACTATGATCTTGACGAGGTGAAGGCAGTGGTCGCTGATCCAAAAATCAACCCTTTCACGGCAAACGCTCGGCGCGAAGGCACCGCGCTTGGTCTAAGGCCGCAGGAGATGCGGGAGGTTGTTCTATCTCTCTCCGCAACGGATTTCTACAAATCGATGACCACGTATCACGATAACAGGGTCTGGCAAGATGTGTATCATGCTGTGACTCAAGATGGAAAGGTTCTCTATATCAAAATCACAGGCTATACCGATGGACGTCCCCCTGTCATTTCGTTCAAGGAAAAATGAGGTTTAATCATGCAATGTCCGGCATGTGGCTATCCGGAGATGGAAGAGCAAAACCGTGATGAGACGCTCTCTTACACCCACAGGTCTGTAACGGTCAAGAACCTGAAAGGTCATTTCTGTCCGAAGTGCGGCGAGGGCATATGGGATGCTGAAAGCAACGCGCGTCTCGATGAAGCTCAGACGGAGTTGATTGAAGGTGTAAGAAATGAGGTCGGGGCCGAGGTCCAGCGCATCCGAAAGGTGTTGAAACTTACTCAAGCACAATTGGCTGCGGATCTTGGACTCGGAAAATTAGCCTTTTCTCGTTATGAGCAGGGCAAGACCCAGCCGGCGGTTGTATTGGTCAAGCTGCTAAAGTTGCTTGAGAAACATCCCGGCTTGTTGGAGGAATTGAGACAAACCGACATACCTCCTAAACGTGTTTCAACA
>JAZDHD010000442.1:0-2559 GCA_043806215.1 Pseudomonadota bacterium
TATCGTAATGGTGTGGGGCGCCGTTGGCTTGGGAGTGAACCTGGTCTCCCCCAACGGCATTCCGTGGATCTACGTTCAAGCCAAGACAGTAGAGCTTCATGGCATAAAGGTTGAACTCATAGACGAAAAGGAAGCCCGGAAGTTTTTCGGGAACGGTGAAACCGTCTTTGTCGATTCCCGTAATCATGAGGACTATGACAAAGGCCACGTCGAAGGCGCCGTTTTTCTGGCACCCGAAGACGTGGAAGAACGCTTCGTCTCCGTTCAGCCGCTGCTGCCGGAAGAATCCAAAATCATCCTATATTGTTACGGTCCGGAATGCGATATGGCGGAGCGGGTTGCCGAATTCCTCGGTGGGCTGGGTTACCGGAACATGTCGATCATGACCGCAGGCTATGCAGCCTGGGAGCATGCAGGTTTTCCGGTGGCCCGGCTCTCCGGCAAGGAATAACCGGGCAGGCAACCTAGTGCTCCTCGGCACAAATACGGTCGCATAAGCTGAACCGTCTTCCCGGCGTAGGCCCGGAACCAGTCTCTTCTTCCTGGACCCCGGCCTGCGCCCATAGGCGTTAACTTTTGGATTCCGGCCGGCAACCCGTACTTCAACCGGCACACGAATCGAGGCATGCACACCGTTTTCGGTGTTGAGATGCGCCGATCTTAATGTGCCGAAGGCACTTAGGAATTTAGCCGGGGGATTAATCCCCCGGAAGAATGGGACAAAGCGAGCATGATTTCCGGGCCTTGAAAGGCCCGGCTAATCCCGCGAGACGCGGGACGGGTCCCTTCGGGACGTTATGAATGAACCCAACTCCAAGCCGACCAACAGGCCTAAGTTAACGCCTGTGGGCCTGCGCAGGGGAGGCCGCGGTACAATGGAAGGGCAAGGCTGAAAAGTGGAACAAAGCAGAACACTGAAGATTCATACGGCCGGCGAGTACCTGACTTTTCTGTTCAGGCTCTTCATCGGGGGTCTCTTCGTGTACGCGAGCGTGTACAAGATTCTCGACCCTGCTGCATTTGCGGTATCCATCCGTAACTATATGCTGTTGCCCCCTGAATGGAGCAACATCGCTGCGGTTGCCCTCCCGTGGATCGAGGCAGGGGCGGGGATGTTCCTGATCCTCGGTATTCAGACCAAGCCGTCGGCAGTGATCACAACCGGCCTCCTGGGAGTTTTCCTTTGCGTCGTGGTGTACGCCTACTCGATAGGTCTGGACGTAGATTGCGGGTGTTTTTCTTCCGCTAAGGGATCGGAAGGCCGTATAGGCGCTTATCACATCGCACGGGATACGGGGCTGTTTCTGATTTCTCTGTGGATTGTGATCCGGGACACGGGGCAGTTGAGCATCGTGCGGCTATGGCCCTCCGGGGGCCTGAGGCCGGCCTGTGCCCGGGAGTCATGATCCGCATCATTTCTTCAGGGTTCGGTTCGCGCCGGCATCCCGAGCCACATGAACTCTCAAATCATAAAGCTACAGAAAGGATAACGATATGTCGCAAGATTGTTGTTCGCCAAGCGGCAATACCATGATTCTCGCTTGTTCGGGAGCATCGAACCTGGGGCAGCTTTCCAACCAAGCCGCAGTGGAACTCGCCCGGGAAGGGTTCGGGAAGATGTTCTGCCTCGCCGGTATCGGCGCGCACCTCAGCGGCTTCGTTCAGTCGGCCAAGGACGTGCCCGCCATGGTGGCAATCGACGGGTGTCCGGTGGCGTGCGCCAAGAAGATTCTCGAGCATGCCGAGATTCCACTCCGGGCGTATCTGACCGTTTCCGATCTTGGGATTGAGAAGAACTCCGATACCGACCTCAAACCTGAAGAGATCCAACGGGTCAAGGCTGCGGTAAAGGAGTCATGTGCCGGACAGGCGGCGGCCGATTGTACGGAATACGGCTGCGGCCCCGGAGGGTGCCGGGTCTGACACGTTTCAAGGGTGGGTGTCCAGATTTTCGGACACACGCTGCCGGTTGTTTTCCGGATTCAGGCACGGGCCGTGAGGAATGACGCAATGAACACAAAAGGATTTCAGACCAGGGGATTTGTCTCGACGGGAACATTCTTAACGCACCGGAGTCAAGAACGGGAAGTAGGCGCGATCCGGGACTCCGGAAGGAGGAATCCGTTGTGAGAACAATGGGCGTATTGCTTGCAGCCCTGATGATCACAATCTTTGGAATGACGACTTTCAGCGCGGCGGAGTTCTATGTTGTCAAGAGCAGATCGGGAATCCTCAGGGTTGTCGATCACAAGCCCAAAGGCAATGCAACCGTGGTGAAAGGGCCTTTCAAGACGTTGGACGACGCTCAAAAGGCGCTGAAAGACGTAAAAGAACCTTAAGGTACGGGATTTCCGCCTTAGGTGCCGGCAAGATTAAGTCCGCGGCGCCCGGGCCGTCCGCCGCGGACTTAACACGGCATCAGGACCGGAGCGTTTTCAATCGTTGGAGTTCAGTTCCTAATTCTTTGACCCGAAAGCGGACTCGTAATGAAGAATATTCTGCGTACCAGCCTGATGGTACTCGCATGTGTGATCATGGTTGCACCGGCTGCCCTGCCGG
>JAZDHD010000443.1:0-4354 GCA_043806215.1 Pseudomonadota bacterium
AGCGACGACGATACCGGACTCAAAACCGGCTTCCCATGCGCACTCGCTGACCACATCCCGTGAACGATCATCGGCCTCGCCGTCGAGGATCACGACCACGTCCATGTCCGAGAATATGTCGGCATCACCCCTGGCCCTTGAGCCGAACAGGATGATCTCGAAGACGTGCAGACGTTCCCTTAATGCCGTCTTGAACCTGTCCAATACCTGCTTTTCCAAGTCGTTCATTTTCGTTTCCCCTTAGTGGTTTTTTCATACAACTCAAGGAGTCCAT
Organism: Pseudomonadota bacterium; assembly: GCA_043806215.1. Classification (GTDB taxonomy): domain Bacteria; phylum Desulfobacterota; class Desulfomonilia; order Desulfomonilales; family Desulfomonilaceae; genus JAVHLK01. Next base: position 275 of record JAZDHD010000443.1, read on the forward strand.
GGGCAATGGCACAGGACTTGTTCTTCTTGCACTTCTCTCGGACCCGTTCGGGCCAATGGGCTCGCGGGGAGCCGTTCTCTCATAGCACGAAAGCGTCCAGTGTGAAAAAAACGTTGTGTCTACAGAATTCCCCAATTCCTGGGGGAACGGACTTGTGCACTCGATAGAGATCGCCTCGCCTCATAATAGCTCAACCTGATAGGACAGGACGTCTTCGGCCTCCCGGTTCAGATCTTCAGCATTCTTATTTAAAATATCGAGATCCTTTGCGTCCCGGATCTCTCTTGCTCGTCCGGCCAAGTACTCGCGCAAAGCGACTTCGATAAGCTCTGAACGGTCCCGGTGTTTGTCTGCCGGCCTATCGAGGTCCCTGAGCACATCTTCGGAAAGTGTCACGGATGTCTTGATTTTCATCTGAGGCATGGCGTCATCCTTTTTCCAATGCGGATTTCGACATTGCTCCCTATAATAAGGGCATTGGGGCAGAGAAGCAAGAAACCGTTCTCGGAATTCGGTGGACACACTACTACTTTCCGAATCTTCCCTCGACAGACCACAAGAAAATCATATACTATGGACATGGGCGTGAGCACACGATCCGTACTGTTATGGCGACAATTGACCCGTTCCTCAAAAGGCGGTTACACGAGGTGTTGATCGGACGATATGAAATCAACGCTCTATCTGGAGACTACGGTGTCGAGTTATTACGTGTCGAGACCGTCTCGCGATATAGTCGTGCTGGCGCACCAAGAGATAACCCGAATCTGGTGGGACCGCCGATTGCCGCTCTTCGATGTGTACATATCTCCCATCGTTCTCGAAGAAATAGGCCGTGGAGATCCGGAGCAAGCTGATAAGAGATTGCGGGTGTTATCCTCATTCCTTGTCTTGGAGGCAACGACACATGTTGAAAACCTGGCCAAAATCTATGTCCGAGAGCTTGCCATCCCGCCAAAAGCCATGAGAGATGCCGCTCATCTCGCCTTTGCCTGTGCCTATGGAGTTGATTATCTTGTTACGTGGAACTGTGCCCACATAGCGAACGCAGAGATACGGCGACGGCTGACGACCGTGAACGTTCGGCACGGAATAGAGACACCGGTCATTTGCACGCCTGAAGAACTCATGGGTAGAGAGGAGATCTGACATGCTTTCAGATCCAATAGTCCGGGAAGTCCGAAGAGTAGGAGAAAAGCTCGCTGAGGAGGCCGGCGGCAATGTCAAGCAGTTCTTCGCCAACCTGAGAGCCGCTCAGGAAAGATATCGAGGCAGACTGGTACGTGCGGTACCGAAGAAGGAACCGTATGATTCATCGGCCGTGAGTGGGCATGAGGCATCGGAGAGCCATCTGAATCATCCGGCGTAGCATATGCGCCGGGACGAATTCGGGGAGAATTCGGGGGACACAACACTGGCTTTATTCACAGGGACCCTCGCTCTCATAGCATGTCCCCATGGCTCGTCCGTCGCATAGCGCAGTGCCCGCTCGGCCTCACCATGTCACGCAGCGTCGTGTTCGGTCCATGGATTCCGGGGCTGGACGATGGAGCTTTCTTAACAACCGTTGAGAGCCTGACGGGCCGGGATCTGAGCAAGGGACGACCAAGGGCGGCTCGAAAGCGTCCAGTGTGAAAATCAGTGTTGTGTCCCCCGACTTCCCGAAAAAATCTGCCTTACGCTGACAGAAGATCCGGCAAGATTGGTGTAATATGAATTGATTTGTTGAGAGACACCGCGAAGCGGACATGAAAAGGAAGACATGGATGGCACTTGACGAATCGATGGTGAAGGAGATTATCCGCAGGATACTCGCTGTCGCAACCCCCGACAAAATCATTCTTTTCGGCTCGGCCGCCACGGGAAGGATGACTCGCGACAGCGACATCGATCTGCTGATAGTCGAAACGGAGCCGGGGGACCAGCGCAAGGAAAGCGTCCGTTTACGTGAGACTCTCCGGGATCTCGGCTATCCATTCGACGTGATTGTGATCTCAACTGAATGGTTTGAGGAGAGCAAGGACGTGATCGGCGGCATAGCGTATCCGGCCAACAAGTACGGGAGGGTGATCTATGCGGCCGCGTGAGGAAGTCAAGAAGATCCTCCTGAGCCAGTGGCTGAACAAGGCCGAGCAGGACATGAGAGCCGCTGAAGTGCTGCTTTCCGCGGAACCTCCATTCTTGTATCCGGCTTGTTTTCACGCGCAGCAGGCCGCCGAGAAGTACTTGAAGGCCGCCCTTACCCGGCATCAGATAGAGTTTCCCAAAACACACGCCATTGAGCAGCTTCTTGATCTTCTGAAACAGGCCGAGCCGGAAACGGCTTCGGCACTCAGCGAGGCCGCTGAACTAACTCCGTATGGCGTTGACATCCGGTATCCGGGCGATCAGCCGGAGCCCGACCTTGCGCAGAGCCGCCGCGCCTTGGAACTGGCCCGAAAAGTTCGCCACACTGTATTGCCTATGCTTCCGGTGCGGTGAGAAAGGGCTCTCGGCAACGTCGATGATCCAATCTCTTGTATGGCCGCATCCTTGAATTCCGGAATTCCTCGCTGAAGTCTGGTGTCCGACAAAGTTCTGGATTTCCAGATTATCCTTAGCGGCATGAATCTCTCCAAGCCTTCGTGTGAGCAGACGAATGGTTACGGCGATGGCCCCTTCTCTTAGTCCCCCGAATTCCCACGCGCAGAACGCGGGAAAGCAATCTCAATGCTTCATGAAAGGCTGAGATTGCCGTGCCCTCCCAAAGCCTCGGGCTCGCAATGACAAACGTGAAGGTGTCCGCAGTATTCAAGGAGCGAGACTACAGTGCCCTATCGGCATGCGAGTGCAATGGAAACCCAAGCCGGGCAAACCTGGAGAGAGAATAGGATGCTTTTGCCATGCCGTTTGGGATTCTTGATGAGCAATGCGCATGGTATCCTTTGCTGTCTGGGCGTGTTCTTCATCAAGGTATGGGGAGACCGGAAAGCAGCCGTTGAAAGCACCAGTCAACAACCTCTATTTCAAATCAGCACTGAAGCGCTCAACGGTGTCGGTACAGACATTCTCGCGGCAGATGCCAACGTAAGGAGAACGCAGGTCCCAACACGAACAGAAGAAGGATGGATTCTTGTCAGCCAAGACTGTTGGAAAGCATGCGCGCCATATTCTTTGGTGGAGTAGATGGCGCCAATAGGAGGGTCTGGGACAACAAGGTCCTGATTGGATTTTCAGGGAGAATAGGCTGTCATGACTCAGCACGCAGCAAGAACGGTAAGGCCGTTTTGGCAAGAAATTCTGATCGGAATCGGTATTGTGTTGGTGGTGATTATCTCGATTCTTGGGATACTGGCATACTGCTTCAATTATTACGTCTTTTGCAAGAGCGTTGTACTCGTCCGCAACTTGTCCGGCCACGACGTCTGGTTCGAGAAAATAGCAGTAGACGACAAGGTCCTGTGGGAATCATCCAATGTCATCATACGATCGCCGAAAGACCTCAGCCGGCCCTTGCTGGATACACGACGAACACGGATCGTATGTAGTTTTCGTCCTCCATGGAGGACTGTTGTCAAACTCACACTGATTGTGTTGGATGAGAATCTCCGGAGACAGACACTGTCGTGTTCATTGGACAACACGAGATGGCCGTGTTCGTATACGGTTGACTATTATGAAGGAAGACTAGTCTGCCACTGCTGCGAGAAGTTAGAGTAGTCGCTGACGGTGCCGGAGAACCGGGTTGCGGTCGGGATGCTTAAAGTAAAGGGGGGGGACTCCGCGGCGCCAATGCACAGAATTTGAACGGAGGAGTAAAATGGCTGGTGGTGTGGTAACGAGAAACTGGAGGCAGTACAAAGCCATTGGACGTTGTATCGACAAGATTGGTGATCTTGGCGAGGAACGAATCTCGGAATTCCGGATTGCCCGGTCTGAGCTACGGTCCTGGAGACGCATACCGACACTTACCATTGGCAGCAGAACTCACGAGGGTTTTCGGCGTTCTTGGGTTTGTGATTGAAACCATTTATCAGGAGGACCACACGTGTCGGACAGGCAGGAACAACAACGGACCTGCCCGCTGCAGAGCTTTCCGAA
>JAZDHD010000444.1:0-2708 GCA_043806215.1 Pseudomonadota bacterium
CCGCATCAGGCCGGGAAAAGACCTTCTTGAAGAACAGGTCGTGGTGATTGGTGATTTCCGTCATCGCAGCCCTCGGCTTTTTGCGGTCACACGGGGGTGAGTATAACATCGGCCGCAGGAGACGGGAAGTGAGATTACGGCCGACGGCCGCGATCGAATTGAGGTGCATGGCGAGACATTGCGTACCTTCGGTGCATCTCGTCCATCAACACCGCGATATGCTCGGAGACTTCTACTCAACAATCATCTTGAAGACCCCGTAGACTTGGATCGTTCGCGGCCGTTTACCGTATTTCCAGATCCATTCCCGATTGATAGGCTCAATCACGCACTCGAAATCAAGCCTACCTCTGATCACGTCGCCCTTGCGATACATCTCTTTATCCAGTGTCAGCTTCTGCCGAGTCGTCGTCCAAGTGTAGGCTCCGAGATCGCTAGTTTGCCAGTACTGACATGAAAACTTCCCATCCCTGATGAGAACTCTCAATTGTTCTGTGGTGTTGTTTTGATCAGGGACGAAAAGCTGGATGGTATGCTTACCGAGTAAGCCGGCTTCACAGAAATTGAGCAGGTGCCAATAATTCCAAGGATTGCTGAGAAGCTCGGCTGTTCGTACTAATCTGGGCGGGTCTTTTACCGGATTCTTGTCTTCACTACGTAAGCTGATGAAATATCCTTTCGGATCTTCCCTAATCCAGTCCGGATATGTCCACTTAACGGATCTGAAGAAAGGATCGTTCAACTTGGGATCGTATTGGACCCGTGACCAGATCTGAGGCGCTAAATCTTGCGGAATCCGTGGACCAGCGCAAAGGCCATGACTGAGAAAAAAATGGGTCAAGAGGGTCCCGAGCACTACCCATTTCAGGGATCGAGCGTAGACGGCAGTTCTCAATAATGAGGATTCAGGCTGTTCCGGATCGAGCCTATCTTTCATCGAGCGTAGTCGAATCATCATCACTTTCTTCTCCCCTGTGGACTGTTACTGGAGGGTTCCGTGATTCCCAGACACGAAGGAGTGGGACTCACGAAACACCCACCCTTAGTTCGGAAGACATCGGGATCAGGGCCGCCGAGGGAAGTCTTGGCACCGTGGGCTTTCAAGCATCGGATGACTGCGGAATCTTGGCCGTAGGCTGAAGCACAGCTAAGAGCCGTTGCCCCGTTTTTGCTCAGGGCATTGACCTCGGCTCCTTTATCGATGAGGAACTTCACGACCTTTTCACCTCCTCTTATGGCACCGAACATGAGCGCAGTTCTCCCGTTGTTGTCTCTTGCATTCACGTCGGCTCCTTTGTTGGTGAGGAACTTCACCACGTCCAGACGACCGCCGCAGGCAGCGTATATGAGAGCAGTATTCAACAGGTCCGTATTGACACTCATGTCCGGCACTTTTTCGAACAGAACCTTCACGACTTCGAGATGTCCCCCGTAAGCGGCCTTGCTCAGGGCGCTGTCGCCACGCTTATCGCGAGCATTGACATGCGCCCCCTTATCCACGAGGAGCTTCACGACTTCAACCACGACTTCAACTGGAATACCTCTATCGGCCGCATACATGAGGGCGGTTATGCCGTCATTGTCTTTGGCATTGACAGCCGCCCCCTTGTCGATGAGGAACCTCACGAATTCAACAGGGTCACCTCTACTGGCCGCACTCATGAGGGCGGTTTTGCCGTCATTGTTCCGGGCATTCACGTCTGCGCCCTTGCGGATGAGCAGACTTACCAGCTCGGGTGATCGTGCCCACATCAGCGGAGTAAAGCCTTCATTGCTCCGGGCATTGACGTCTGCGCCCTTGCGGATGAGGCGATTTGCCAGCTCGGGTGATTCCGTACACATCAGCGGAGTCGAGCCGCCACTGTTCCGGGCATTCACGTCTGCCCCTTTGTCAATTAGAAATCTTACGATCTCCATGCTTGACCAAACCTGGTGTAATGAGGCTGAGGTGAGGAGGGTTACGCCCTTCTTGTTCCGTGCGTTCATGTCTGCGCCCTCGTCGACAAGCAATCCTACGATTTCGGGTCTCTTCCGCCATGCCGCTTCCATAAGAATCGTGGCGCCGTTATTGTTTCCGGCATTCACGTCCGCGCCCTTGTCGATAAGATACTTCATGGCTTCGAGGTTTCCCCAAACCGCGGCCTCCATGAGCACCGTGGAGCCTTCATTGCTTCTCGCCTTTACATCTGCGCCCTTCCCCACGAGGTATTTCACGACTCCGAGATCCGCCATGGACGCCGCGTACATGAGGACCGTCAAGCCTTGATTGTCCTTGGCGTTCACGTCAGCACCGTTGTCCACGAGGAACCTCACGACATCAAGATTTCCCGTCCTTACTGCCGCCATGAGTACCGTGATCCCGAGCCGGTTCTTGGCGTTCACATCCGCGCCTTTGGCAAGCAGGCTCTTGACCTGCTCCAACGAACCCGTCTCTGCGGCGCTCAGTAGCTGTTCATTCAGTGAGGGGCCGGTCGCTGTTGCGGATGCCGGCAAGAGCGCGCAAAGCACTATTGCGACCGTGCCGATGATCCCGGTTGAATCTCCCCGGAAGAACCGGCGGATCCGCACCATCAACACTCCCAACAAATCCCGGCGTGATTGAATCCCCATAAGATCTAAACTCCCGGCCATCTCCACCTACCTTGGCTTAGTACAACAGATCGTTTGTGAGAATGGGCTTTGCCACTCTCACAAACGCCTATTCGTTA
>JAZDHD010000445.1:0-3773 GCA_043806215.1 Pseudomonadota bacterium
GGTAACTTCTCAATAAGTCCGGGCCATTTCCCCCCTCTTATCCCCCCGCAAGCGGGGGGAAGCGCTCCCTCCCTGCTTGCGGGGAGGGTCGGGGAGGGGAATTCTTGGAATTCGCCCGGGGTTTTTGAGAAGTTACGTTCATTCGTGTTCATTCGTGGTAGGAGTAGAACCACGAATAAACACGAATGCACTCGAATGAAGTCAAAGAACCAGTCGCTCCATGTCGGTAATACGATCGATCGTCTTGGCATCCACTACGATCTTATCGAATGCAACCAAGTCAGGAATGTAATTACCGACCTTGACGCCCTTATAGATCACATCAAAGCGAGGTTGCTGCGTGTAAGGAAAACCTCTTAGCCCAAATTCAACAACCAAGGCATTTTCATAGGGCTTCTCCAGCAAGCCGTGCCCAAGAGTGTTGAGCACTTCCATGGCACAACCCACGATCTGGAACACTTCCTCTCTTAACAATAATTTGTGTTCATTCGTGTTCATTCGTGGTAGGAGCCATTTGGTTGCGGCTGAAGGGTGCGCTAAGGAATCTGTGGATTGTCCGCTTTCTCTTCTTTGTGGTGGTTCATTTCCTCTTCAGGACGAGTGACTACTCGGCTTTCAACGCGTAGAGTTACGATGGGCTGCCGAACGTAGGGCGGAACGCATCCGTAAACCCTTCTCAACTGTCTTGGCCGCCCGTATATACAGAATGGGTATCATGGACAAGATCAACAGCGCGGGAACCGCCTGAACGCGCTGACGGGCCAGCAAGCCTTCGTTTGCAAGAAAGGTGAAAAACAGAGAGAAATAGACACACGCAAGGAGAGCCAACTTCACGTGCGGCATCTTGAAGAAATGCCCCCATTTCCGCGGAGGCATGCTCAACCAGACCCAGAGCATGAGCAGAGTCATTGACCATGTTTCCAGACAACTGAGCAACAAGCCGAGATGCCGGACACGCCAGGGATATGGCCGGAAGAACAGGCTTGCGAAACCGGATACGAAGAGAATCGGCCTGCCTTCTTCATAGTGTATGGTGGACCCCCCGCTTCGTTCACTCAGTATCTTGGCTTGTCCGTATGCCCTATCCAAAGCGTTTTCGACAGAGGGAGTCTCTATCTTTGCCACTGAAGAAATCGCCGTGACCGCGAGGGGCAGCACAATCATGCTCAGCAGAGCCAAAGGCGCCCTACCCCGCCGAAGCAGGTTTACGCCGATCACGGCCAAAAACCAACCGATTATGATGTGCGGCCTGAGTAAGCCCCCTACCATCACGCCCGTGCCAACGCGCAGGATATCGCCTAGTGTGGGTTTCTTCACACCCACGCCTGAGATGACCAGGCAAACAGCCCAGTACATGAAACCTTCCTTAAGGTTCCAGGTGCACCAGTAGATGACGGACGGAAAGAAGACGACCACGAGCGGCCACGTTCTCGGAGGGATGGAGGGAAGAATCTTGACGAATTCTCTTACCAGTATGAGCCCGCCCCAAAAGGCAAAAAACATATTTATGATCGTTGACCCGGTGTTGGAGACCCCGGTAAAACTGTAAAGAAGCGCGAGATAGAGCTGCCAGGCATTGGTTCCGGGCTCGGCAAATGCCCATACCTGGTCCCATTTGCCCTCGTCAATTAATTTCATGACATCCCCGGCCCGCATATTGTGCACAATTTCATCCGTAGTCCAGATACCAAAGAGGGTACCGGAGATCATCTCATGACATACCGCGTACGCAAGCCATATCCATCCTCCGAGAATGATCTTGTGGCGAAGATTCGTTGAGAAGGTCTGACGGTCCAGCGAACGTTCCACAAGAATGGGTATGGCTGTGGCCACCAGGAAAATGAGGGGAATATCAGCGATATGCATTCTTAGTGTTTCGTTTCCAAATACGTTGTCGTATTGAAGGCAACGATCCCTGACTTGGTAGCGCCGGCCTCCGTGCCGGTATCCTTCGGGTTGCCGGCATCGCCGGGGACTCCCTCTTCAGTGGGATCGGCATCCTGCCGGTCATCTTCAGAACGTCTTCCCGGCCTACGCCGGGAAGACGGCTCAGGTAGAGCGACCGTATTTACGCCATGAAGCGCTCTGAGCATGTCCCATATTTTCTGCCGGCAACCATAGGAATCGGCCGACAATAGGCAAACCAATTCGCGGTTCTGACCAACCAGCGCCCTGAAGGGGCTCACTGTGAGTAGCCACGGGTTTTCAACCCGTGGAAAGGAGTATCCCCCCAATTCTCCGGACCGGCCCTGAAGGGGCCGACCAATCTCGGTACCTCCCAAGGTGGAGTCCCGTTAGTGGACCCCTTCAGGGTCCATAATCATTTGTTATTGTTTACCGTTCCCATGGGTTAAAATCCCGCGTCCCGCGGGACTATTCATGGTGTGCCCTTTCAGGGCAAATGCGTTCACATGCTCCCCCTATGTTACAGGCAACGTTAGTCTTTGCCTTCATCACGGTGAGCTTCACGTCGATATTGGGCATACTCCCGGTTGCCCGCGATCCGGGATATGGGTAATCCTCAGATAAAGCTCTTAGGTGCCTGACCGGCCAAGTTCCTGTAGCATTGCTCCAGCCGTGCGAGGCAATGCCGAGAATCAAAGTGGTCTTGAACGTACTGTCTGCCGGCACGTCCGAGCTTGCTTCTCAGTTCAGGGTCGCTCAGAATCCGTACAATGCTGGACGCGGCGTCTTCAAGGGAGGCCTGTGCAAACATGTAATCATGCAAATCCGGAGCCAGCGCTTCTCTGTTGGCAGGAATGTCGCTCGCGACCACCGGCACGCCCACTGCCTGCGCCTCCAGGAGAGCATTGGACAATCCCTCGCTTTCGGAACAGGAGAGAAACACGGCAGCAGTTCTCAGGAGCTTCAGGACTTCACTCCTATTGCACAAGCCCACAAAATCCACGGCTTCCGCCACTCCCAGTTCCTTAGCCAATTCCAGGCAATCTTTTTCGTAAGTTCCGTGCCCCACAAGAACGAGCCGGGCTGAAGGAACACTCTTCCGAACCAGCGAAAGGATCTGAAGAGCAAGATCCTGCCTCTTGGAACGGAGAAAGAAGTTTCCCACGCACACGATTTGGGGACTTGCGTCGGTCTTGAGTTGGTCCTCGGCCGGGGAGAAGTACTGAGTGTCCACACCGGCAGTCCAAACCATGAAACGTTGCGGGTTTGCCTGCCAACCCGGCCACCGTGCATCGAGAGCCGCCTTGGAAACACCAAAGACGTGAGTAGCGGATTGCTTGATCCACTGCCGTCCCCAGTGATTTACCACGGCACGGCCAATCCTTGCCGGGAAGCTAGTGGCGGCTGCCATACCCTGGGCACCGGACGACCGCACATGAGCTATGCGGACAGGAACTCCGGCATGCGCGGCTGCCCGCACTATGGGACCGCTCCACGCGTCGAAGTGGGCATGAACAATGTCATACCGTGTTCCTTGAAGCTTACGAGTCAGACGCCTTGAAAAGGAAATGAGGTTTGCGGATTTGGGGCATGACAACACTTCGGCGCCCATATCCCGGGCTACATACGCTAGGGGACCGGGTTCGGAGCCGATTGTGCAGACGTCTATGTGAAAATGCGTCCGGTCGTAGTCTTTCAGTAATTGCAGGAGTTGCGTTTCCGATCCACCTCGGCCGAACGAGTTGATGACGTGGAGGATGCGGATCATAATAGGCTACAGAAGAGTCGACTTGTTTGTTCCGGCCCCAGTGGATCTGTTCTACTGCTTGACAAAGAAGATAGACCTCCTGACAAAAGCCCCGTGGAGA
>JAZDHD010000446.1:0-51761 GCA_043806215.1 Pseudomonadota bacterium
TGCCCGTCATCTTCAAGGGCGGGCGTCCTTGCCCGCCGTCTCCCCGGTGCGGAATCACTTCCTCCAGAAGTCGGGGACCATTAGGACGAAGACCGTGTAGAGTTCCAACCGGCCGACGATCATGTTGAATATCAACACCCATTTGGCCGGAACCGGCAGCCACGCGAACGTATCCATTGCGCCGACCCCGTTCAGGCCCGGCCCGATGTTCGAAAGGGTGGCGGCACTCGCACCGATTGCGGTCACAACGTCCAGGTGCATCACAACCAGGAGGAGCGTCGAAACGACCCAGACACCCACGAACAGCCCTATGAACGCCATAATACTGTTGATTATTGCAGGGCTGACGACGCTCCGGTCGATCTTAAGAGGAATGACGGCCCTGGGGTGGATGAGAAGCCGCAACTCCCTCAGGACGTGCTTGGCGGCAATCACCAGCCTCATGCATTTCATTCCGCCGCCCGTACTTCCTGCGCAGCCCCCCACGAACATCAGTATGAGCAATAACCACTGACAGGCCCAAGGCCATTCTTCCCAGTCTGCGGTGCCGAATCCCGTTGTAGTCATGATGGAAGCGGTCTGAAATGCGGACTGGTTAAGGCTTGCCCAGAAGCCGCCTCCGCCCGCATCGTAGACCTGCCAACAGATGAAGGCCGTCGCAGTTCCAAAAATTAGCAGGTACAGTCGGAACTCCTGCGATTGCAGATAGGCCCGGGGATTACCGCTCAGGGCCTGGAAATGGAGCGTGAAGTTGGCCCCTGCAATGAGCATAAAAACGATCACGATCACATCTATCAGAGGGCTTTGGTAATAGCCTATGGAAAGGTTCTTGGTGGAAAAGCCTCCGGTGGCCATTGTTCCGAAGGTGTGGCATACGGAGTCGAAGAAGTCCATGCCGGCGGCGCAGAGAAGGATTATCTCCGCAACGGTGAAAACCGCGTAGACCTTCCAGAGAGTCTTGGCGGTTGCGGCCACGGTGGGTTTGAGTTTGTCCACTACGGGAGAAGGGACCTCGGCCCTGAACATGGCCATACCCCCGATCCCGAGGAGAGGCAGTATGGCCACCGACAGGACGATAATGCCCATACCGCCCAGCCAGTGAGTGAGACTCCGCCAGAAGAGAATCGAACGGGGGAGTTTCTCGACGTCGACCACCACGGTGGCGCCCGTGGTGGTGAATCCTGAAAAGGACTCGAAAACCGCATCCGTGAAATTGGGAAGGGAACCGGAAACCATGTAGGGCACGGCACCGACTAATCCAACAATGAGCCAGCCCAAAGTAACGATGGCGAACGCATCCCTCAGTCCGTACTCTGCATCGGGGTCCCGAAGGAGAAAGAAGACCGCTCCGCCGAAGACGAGGCAGAACAGTATTATGGCGAGGAATTCCAGGTGCCGTTCATCCCCCGCGTGGAGAGACCACGGTATGGCCGAGGACATGCACAGGCCCAGAACGGCAACCAAGCCTCCCAGTGCTGCGGCTACGAGACGAAGATTCATCCGAAAAAGTTGGGGCTGACCGTTATCAGCTTTTCGACCTTGGGAATCGCTTCCCTTCTGGCGAAAACGATGATTCTGTCGCCGGGCTGAATCACCGTGTTTCCATCGGGGATAAGGAAATCGCGACCACGTTCGACTGCTCCGAGAATCGCCCCGGAGGGAAATCTCACCTTCCTCAAAGCCCTGCCGACGATCTGTGATGTTTCCATCGCTTCGAACTCGATGACTTCAACGCCTTCTCCCGGGAGCATGGAAACCGACATTACCTTGCCCTTCCGAATATACTGAAGGATTCGTGAAGCTCCTTCCAGCCTGGGGTTCACCACCACATCGACCCCTACCACCGAGAGGAGCCGATGATACTCAACCTTGTTGGTCAGGGCGGCAACCCGTCCCACACCCATTCTCTTGGCGAGGAGGGCGGTGAGTGCGTTGTGCTCGTCGTCCCCGGTCATGGCGAGGAAGGCGTCGATCTCGTAAATGCCTTCGCTCTTGAGAAAATCCTCGTCCACTGAATCCGTCCTGAGAACCATTGTGTAGTCCAGCTGAGACGCGATTTCTTCGCACTTGGCCAAATCCGACTCGACGAGCCTGATCCGGCTCACTCCCTGTTTTTCCAATTCCATTGCGATTCTGACACCCACGTCGGTGCCGCCCAGAATCATGAAATTCTTTGGAGGAGCCCCATGGAGGCCCGAAATCTCCATAACACGAGGTATCGATGCAATACCGGTGATCACGTAAATCGTGTCACGGGCCCTCAGGACATCACGGCCGCGCGGAATGATTGCCTCGGAATCGCGGAATATTGCCGCGATGAGGATTCTGTCGTCCGGATACCGTTCCCGCACGGCCATCAGTGAATGGCCGACAAGCGGGCTGTCGGACTTCAGTTGAATTCCGAAGAGCTTGATCCGTCCTTCGGCAAAGTCGATTACGTCGGTGGCGGAAGGCACTTTGAGCACCTTTATGAGCTTGCCGACCGCCTCGTGCTCCGGACTGATGAAGAGGTCCACTCCAAGTCGGTTTTGGTCCGACAAACCGGACACTTCGAGATAGTCCTCCTGACGCAGCCGCGCAACCTTCTTCATGAATTTGTTGAATTGATGGGCCACGAAACAGGCAACCAGGTTCACTTCGTCCGAGTCGGTCACCGCGACCAGAATGCCGGCCTTGTCGATTCCCGCCTTCCTGAGAACCGCAGGCGACGATCCACGGCCCTGGATCGTTTGGACGTCCAACGTCTCATGGACAAAGTTGACCTTGGCCGGATTCTTTTCTACGACCACCACGTCCTGTCGTTCATATGAGAGACGCCGTGCGAGATGGTATCCCATCTCGCCGGCACCGACTATGACAATGCTCAAAGCTTGCTCTCCCTCTTCCGGATCACGGGCAGCTTACATCCGGCCCTATCGGGAGTCAACCCCGACATTCCCAAACAAGCCGCCATCCACCTATGGAAACCAAATCTATTGTTCCGAAAGCGGCGTTCGGAAAACATAACCTTACTGGACGCGGGCAAGCCGCTTCAGCCGGTCGGTTATTTCGAACAAGCTCCGACATCTGTTCCGTTGCCCTTTAGACTCCTTTGTCCGTCCGGCTCTGCTTCTCTCGCAGTTCCCGCTTCACTTCAGCGAAAGCGATCTCTTCCAGTTCAATCCGCTCACGAATGATCCTTGTGAGCCACTCTTCAAGCCCCTTCTCTCTGTGCAACTTTGCCAGAAAGGCAGCTCTGGCCGTCAGCCCGGCTGGAATTGATAGAGATGCAGGCCTATCCATTTTGACCTCGATAGGCTCTTCCCACGCCGAATCATCCTCGGCTTGTGCGATGACTGACGCATCGATTTCGTCTTCTTCATTCTTCCGCTTAACAGCCTTGGTCCTTGAAGTCATATTGGCCACCCCGTAATGATACGTACTACGTTCTGAGGCTTCGTCTGAAAGATTATTTTGAGATGAATCCCCCGGTAAATGATCACGACTCAGAAGGATGGGGCCGAGAGCTACGCTCCGAACCATCTGTCCACCAGGTAGCGTTTGGTCTTCTCGAACTGCACACACTGATCCTCGATCAGCTCCTCCACCTGCTGGGTGTTCATGAACTCGGTTTCCAGCACGAATGAAAGCGTCCTGCCATTGTACAAAGGAATGAGGCTTTTCATCAGATCGGCCCCGGGCACGGCTCGGGTGTGGTATGCGTAGGCATAATCGTAAAGTACCTGAGCCCACAGTGCGGATGGGAACTCGAATCCCTCCAAAGGCAGCCCCGCTGCCTCCTCCAACTTGCCGTGGGTCTCCGGCGAGAGCGTCTCGCGGTAAATGTCCCGGCCGGTCTCCATCCCGCTGAGAAACTTCGCACCGAGCGCTTTGACGTCGACCGTCACTTCAGGGGGTATCTCCACGTCTCCCAAGCCAAATCCGTAGACCGCAGTGGGACGGCTCCACCTGACTTCACGCCAGAATTCCGCGTGACGGTCCATGACGTCGAAAATTGTCCCGACCACGTCCGCAAACATGGGACCCAGATCCGCCGCGGGATCTTTCGGTTTGTGAATCTTAGGCCTGCCCATGAAAGACTGGATTACCGAAACGCGGCTCAGCATGGCCAATGAGGTCATCCAAACGTCAATGCCGAAGTGCACAACGTGGTCCGTCCACGATTCCGATTCCATGTACACCCGTGCCAACTCACCGGAAAATCCGAAGTCACCGCCGATGGGCTGGCGAACCCGACGTCCATACAGCGCTCTCGTGAGTGGATAGGCTATATTGTTGGTAATGGTGCCGTCGTATTTGTGCCGTACATACAGCGGCGCAACAAATGAGAAATCTTCAAAGAGGGGCCTTCCCAGGTTCCGGACCCATTCGGGGGTAATGCTCTTGAGGTCCGCATCCACCACCACAACCGCCTGTGCTCCCAACTGGAGAGCCTTCTCAAACAGGTTCCTGAAATTATTACCCTTTCCCTTAACGCCCTCCGCTGTGGACAAGTAAACCTTCGGATTGTCCGTGGGCGTATCCATGAAGGCCCGCTTCGTGCCGTCCGGGGAGTTATTGTCGCAATTGATGATTACCCTGGAATACTCACGGAAGTACTTCGACAACCCCGCATCGACCTGGGTGGTGGGGAAGGAAATCGATGAAGCCTCGTTATAGGACGGAATGCCCACGATGACGTCGGCCTGGGATATCCCCTCCGGATTTTCCTCAATTGCTCTCATCTGGTATCCCTTACCCGTGAAGGTAGACCAAGGCGAATCCCGAATCAATGACTCCGGCACAAGAACGACGTCCGGAAAAGGTGCCTGGAGTCATGGTTCCCGGGCTATTGCATCGGCCTCTTCCCATGGTTACATTGACCTTTGCACATCGCATCGCAAGGTTCCAAAGAAAGGAGTTGAACGCGAATGCCCGCAGGCTCGACATTTGACGGTTTTCCCAAGGACGCGGCTGCATTTTACCGCGACCTGGCCGAAAACAACAACAAAGAGTGGTTCACGTCACACAAGAGGGAATTCGAACAGCACGTTATGGCTCCGGCACGAGATTTCGTCTATGAAATGGGCAAGCGTCTCCGGGAAATCGCGCCCGGCATCACAGCGGATCCGAGAGTGAACAAATCGATCTTCCGTCCTTATAGGGATACCCGTTTCAGTAAGGACAAGACCCCGTACAAGACTCACCTGGGCATATTCTTCTGGACCGGGGCTCTCCGGAAGATGGATTGTCCCGGATACTATCTGCACCTGGAACCTCCCATCGTGTTGTTGGGAGTCGGAAATCACTGTTTTTCCAACTCATTGCTTCAGGTGTACCGAGATTCGGTCGTCGATCCCATTCTGGGACCGGCACTCGCCGAAGCGGTTGAAACGGTTCGCAGTCAAGGCGATTACGAAATAGGGATCAAGCACTACAAGAAGACGCCCCGAGGCTATGATAAAGACCATGCCAACGCGGAATTTCTTCTGTTCAACGGCTTGACCGCGGCCTTCACCACCGATATTCCTCAGGAGTTCCATTCGAAGGACTTGCCGGATTACGCGTTTGAACGATTCCGGGACATGTCCTCAATCCAGAAATGGCTCTCCCGGATGATCGAAGGTTTGAAGGCGTGAGTCGGTCGGAAAAGGGATTTGCAGCGGCGGGGGGGGATTACTGATTCCGGACCGGTACTCCACTGCGGAAGTCCGGTGAGATACTTTCGGAGACTGTTCCCGTCTTGACAGCGCCGGCCTCCCCGCGTTCCGCGGGGTATTTCTCTCCTTGAACGCCCGGCAGAGACGCCGGGTCGCTACTACGCCCGGCAGAGACGCCGGGTCGCTACTACGCCCGGCAGAGACGCCGGGACGCTACCGCGCGTTCATAAGAATACGTCGGCGCATTTATATAGCGGTGTAATCGCTCATCCCCCGGCAACGGGAGGGAAGAAAGCTACCCTGTCGCCGTCTTTCACCTGCTGTTCCTCCGCAGCATGCCTGCCGTTCAGGAAGATCACCTTTGCGGCTTTAACGGGAAGATTCAGGCGGCGCATCAGGTCTCCCACGGTTGTCCCGTCTTCGATTTCCATGGTGCAGGAGTTGCCCGTACTCCCCGGCGGCATATGGCCGACCAAAGACGCGTAGAGTATCAATTGAACTTTCATGACTGTGGGGCTCATCTCCCGAATCGGGCATTGGGACCGGTTTACCATGCATGCATGTCGGTGGACCCGGTCAATTGGATCTGGCCTTCACCGGCCCTTGAGCCGATGCGTTCGAGCCGCCGTCTCCGCGCTGATACGTGTTGACCGCGTTATTGTGCTCTCTGAGGGTGGTGGAGAAATGATGCGTCCCGTCATTTCTTGCCACAAAGTAGAGGTACGGCTTGTCCTCGGGGTGAATGGCGGCGATCAGGGACTCCCTCCCCGGACTGGCAATGGGACCCGGCGGAAGTCCGGAATTTTGGTAGGTATTGTACGGGTGTTTGCGGTCAAGGTCTTGTCGCGTTATCTTCGATCCCATAGGCTTGATGCCGTAGATGACGGTGGGGTCTGATTGAAGTCTCATGTTCTTGCGGAGCCGGTTGTGAAAAACCGCCGATACCAGCGCGTGCTCCGAAGCACGGGCCTCCTTTTCAATGAGTGAGGCCAGCGTCACCACCTGAGACTCCGTCCATCCGTATTTTTCCGCAGTCGCCCTCACGTGCCGGTCGTAGACTTCCCTGTATCTGTTCACCATCTTGGTGACTACGGACTTCACGTCATTCCTGTCCGAATACCTGAAACTGTACGTATCGGGAAAGAGATACCCTTCCACCGTCTTCCCCTCAAGCCCCAGGTCTCCAACAAAGCTCTGATCCAGAGCCTTCTTCAGAAAATCATCCTTGCGTACCAGCCCTTTCTTCTGAAGCAGATCGGCTGTCTGGAAAACGGTGTACCCTTCAGGAATCGTCACCGACAGCATTAGGGTCTTCCCGGAGACGAGCAAGTCCAAAACTTCACCGGCGTCGCTGCCCGTCTTCAAAGCGTAATCCCCTGCCTTTATTTTGCATTGCCCGCCACGAATCAAGCCGACGAGCTTGAAGACAAACCGACTGGAGATAATGCCCTGGTTCTCAAGAATCGTACCCACCTGGGACAACGAGCACCCACGGGGAATGCTCACGATCGCATCCTGTCCGGCAGGCACGGACACCGTTCCCCCACCGCCGGCGAATTTCAACAGATCCGGAATCTTCCTGTAAGCCGCATAGCCGCCAAGCACGACGGCACCCAATAGTGTCGCCAAAACCACACTCTTGAACACGGTCAGAACTGAAATCTTCATCGGTTTGACGAATCCTCGAATCGTTTTCTATCCAGATACCCCTGGAGTATAATAACCGCTGCGAGTTTGTCGATGACCTTCCGACGCTTGGATCGACTCATGTCGGCCTCGAGGAGGGTGCGTTCGGCAGCGACGGTGGACAGCCGCTCATCCCACTCCTTCAACGGAACGCCGACGCGGGCGGCGAGAGCCTCCATAAACGCCCTCACTTTGCCCGCTTGAGGACCTTCGCTGCCGTCCATGTTGTAAGGGATTCCAACGACGATTTCTTCGACATTGTACTGCACGACTACTTGCTTGATATGTTCCAAGTCGGTTTGAAGATCCCTACAAATCATGGATTCCAAACCTTGTCCGGTCAGGCCGAGTTCATCGCTCACGGCGATTCCGATTCTCTTTGAACCAATGTCTAAAGCCAGTATTCTCACCGGGATGACGTTCCCCTTCCGCTGAACGGCTCATCAAGCCGAGCATGCAGTCACCTGTAGACAATTATCGGATTCCTGTCAAGTTTTTGGGGCACCTTCTCTTGGCCTTGGCGACGGTCTTCCGACACTCCATAACGACGCGCATTGAAATTCGCGGTGGCCCTAACCCTAAAAGAACTTCTATGACCCGTCTTCTTCGGGAATACTCTCGTCGGCCAGTTCCGCCGCAGCTTGGATGATGAAATCTACGTCGTCGTCATCGGCGTACGGAAAGCATTGACCGGCCTCAATGGGGAGTTGAAGATCCTCGATGTGCTGAGGGAGCTTTGTCATCTTCTTCCCGACGGCCATACGGCCGGCCAGTTTTTCCACTGATTCGTCCGCGATGAGCACCACGTTTTCAGCATCGGAAATCAGTGCCAGGCCGATGGCCTCCAACGGTTTCTTGTCCGTCAATTCCTCCAGACCCTTTTTCAACTTTTGTGTGAGAAACGGAAGACGCGATTGTATCTCACCTATGGAGAAAATACCGTCCAGCGCCTGCCTCCGTTGAACGTCGGTCCCCATGACAAGCGCCTCTTCGAAGCTCTCCAGAGCTTCGGACAAGTGCTTCCGGGAAAAATGGGAACGCGCTTCGATGAGCATGCTTCTGGCTTCGGTCTCATCGAGGGAGTCCGGGTCATAGGCCTGTTCGTAGCATTCCACAGCGGCGGACACATCGCCTCGCTGCAGAAATTCCCTGCCCTTTGCAACAAAAGCGGCTTCCACTGTTTCTCCGTTCGTTTCAATCATAGATCGGTCTCTGTATACTATGCTCATCCAGTGGGCGTTCATGCGGGTGCCGTGGGTGACCGTGTGCAGGTTTCTACGGCCGGGAGCCTCCACGATGGACTCCATCCGGAGGAAATCCGCAGAGTAACGGCTTTGCCATGGTGCAACCTCTTTGATCGCCCACTGACCTCGGTCGATGAATCCTTTGGCCCGATCTTCGGAACCTGCTGCTCCGCTCACCGAGCCCGGTTGGCAAGGCATGCATGACGCTTTAGGCCAAAGTTTCAACATATTGGCCTAATTTCTTAAGCAAACGCTTAACATATTCGCCGGCTCTTTTCAACTTGTTTTCGCTCAACTCACCCTCTTATCTGTAGAATCCCGGCTGTACCCGTCGATTGCCGCTTGAAGCTCGACCCGGAAGATGGTAGGAGTGCAGGGTGCGGGACAGTCTCACCCCCGTGCCGGACCGCGAAAGGGGCCGCGCAGTCTTGTCCGGTTGAAGTGAGCCGTGTCTTTGGTGGAAAAGCGTTGGATTGGGGTGTATTATAGACGGGTTGCTCATTCGCCGGATCTCGACTGGAACAAACAATCAAACGGCCCTCACGTCGGATTGCTTTCTATGACCGTTAAATCACTACTAAAATACCTCCCGGTCCTGTCCATCGTGTTGGTGGCCGGGATGCTGCTCGTGATTGTAGTCCTGTTCACGCTCCGCAACATCAACGCGCAGAATGAGCGTATGGAGGAATTCACCGCCCGACAGGGAATTTCCGTCATCCGTACACTGGAAGCGGGGACCAGGACGGGTTTCATGGAGGGCGACTGGGGCATCGAACATCTTCAAGTGCTCATCGAGCAGGCGGCCAAAGACCCTGAAGTGCAGTATGTAGGACTTATAGGCGATGACGGCACGATCCTGGCACACAGCGAGCCGGCCAAGATTGGATTGCGGTTGTTGATCGGGAAGGAATTGAACACGGTCAAAACCGTGATCCGTACCGGTGAGCCGCTCTCATATAAGCTTGAACTCCCCGGAGCCCAGACGACCTTCGAAATTTGGAAACCGTTCACGCCTTTCCCCGATCAGTTGGCCCAACGCGACATCATTGCCAGGCAGACCCACATCGGCAAGGATCTCATGGATGTGTTCGACCGGGAGAGAAAATACGTTCTCTTCCTTGGTCTGCGGACCGACCGTTTCAAGGAGATACGCCAACAGGACATCATTCTCGCCATATTCATGGGCGGTATTCTCTTCATAATAGGCTCAGCCAGCGTGTACTTCATTTTCGTGGTCCAGAACGCCTACCTCGTCCGCCGCACCCTTGACGAAATGAGGACGTACACAAGAAATGTCCAGGAAAGCATGGCCAACGGGCTCATAACGGTGGACCGGTCTTTGCGGGTGGCTACCTTTAACTCCACTGCCCTGGACATCCTCCGCAAACCGAGAGAGGAAGTTGACGGACGTCCCATCAAGGAGTTGTTGCCGCTGGAAAACGAGATCAGGCGTGTCCTTTCCGACGCCGACTCCATACTCGAGAAGGAGGTCAAGATCTCCAATGAAGGCAAGGAAAAGACTTTTCTCGGGCTGTCCGTATCATCGCTAAAGGAACCGGATTCACAGATACCTCGCGGAGCTGTTGTCATATTACGCGATCTGACGATGATCCGGGAGCTGGAACAGAAGGTGATCGTCAGCGAAAAATTCGCCGCGCTCGGCCGCCTGTCCGCAGGAGTGGCTCACGAGATCCGCAACCCGTTGAATTCCATTCGAGGCTTTATTCAGTATTTTCAGAAGAAACTGACTCTGGACGAGGAGGACTACCGCTATACCGACCTGATGCTTACCGAGGTGGACCGTCTGAACAGAGTTATCTCAAAACTCCTGGCATACTCCAAGCCGCGGGAACCTCGCCTGAGCATTCGATCTCCCGAAGAGATTCTCGATCATTGCTTACGCGTGGTGGAGCGGGAGGCCGCAGAGGCCGGGGTGAGGCTCGTGCACTCTCCCTTGGGCGAGGATATGCCGCTGGTGCTCATGGACACGGACCAGGTCACCCAGATCTTCCTCAACATCCTCATCAACGCGGTGGAAGCAACGCGTCGCGACGGTCAGGTCTCCGTGCGGTACGAAATGGGTGAAGGCCGGCTCCATATCATCATCGAGGACACCGGTACCGGCATTCCCAGGGAGAATTTGGACAAGCTTTTCGACCCCTTCTTCTCGACAAAGAGGAAGGGCACGGGACTTGGCCTGGCCATCGTCCGAAGCATTGTCGAAGGTCACGGCGGGGAAATCGAGGTCGAATCCGAACCTGACGTGGGAACACGTTTCACGGTGACCTTCAATACCTACCAAGCGCCCGATGAGGACATTGCGGAGCAAACGAAGCCGGAGATACGCACGCCGGCGGATTCCTCTCACGGTTGACGTGTAACACGCCTCCCGATTCCCTCCGGCCACACACATGGGGGGACCCGCCCGCCCCGGCCGGCTCACGACGCGTCTACCCTGCCCTAAGCCGATCTGAAACGGGTACATAGGACGAAAAATGACGGAACACAAAGCAAAGATCCTCGTGGTTGACGACGAACCTTCACAAAGAAAGATGCTTCAGGCGAATCTGTCGCTGGACGGGTACAAGGTCTTCGAGGCGGAAGACGGCTCCGATGCCATTGCACGTGTGTCGGACGAGTTCTACGACCTTATCCTCATGGACAACCGGATGTCGCAGATTGACGGAATCGAGGCCCTTAAGGAGATCAAGAAGATCTCGCCGGGTATTCCCGTGATTATCATAACCGCCCACGCGTCGGTGGAAACAGCGGTGGAAGCCCTGCAGGCAGGAGCTCACGATTATCTCACCAAGCCCCTGGACATTGACGAACTCCGGATCAAGGTCCAGCAATCATTGGAATTTTGGAGGCTCAAAGAGGAAAACATCCTTCAGAAAAGACGGATCGAGAATCTTTTTGACGCCTCGAAAATCGTGGGACGCTCTCAGGCGATGAAGGCAGTCCTCGAACGCGTCGCCATGGTCGCTCCGTCGTCAACATCAGTCCTGATTCTGGGGGAATCCGGCACGGGAAAGGAACTCATCGCCAATGCGATTCATCAGGGTTCCGGTCGCTCGGACAAGAGATTCATCAAGGTCAACTGCGCGGCTCTTCCCGAAACATTGTTGGAAAGCGAGTTGTTCGGCCACGAACGCGGTGCGTTCACCGGAGCCGTGGCAAGACGCCCCGGGAGATTTGAATTGGCCGACGGCGGCTCCATTTTCTTGGACGAAATCGGGGAAATGACCCCGGCGACGCAGGCCAAATTGCTCCGGGTACTCCAGGAGCGTGAGTTCGAACCTCTGGGATCGACCAAGACGGTCAAGGTGGACATCCGCATCATCGCGGCAACCAACAGAAATTTGGAAGAAGAGGTGAAGCGCGGGGCCTTCAGGGAAGACCTTTTCTACCGTCTGAACGTGGTTCCCGTCGACCTACCGCCGTTGCGGGAACGAAGAGAGGATATCCCGCTGTTGATAGACCACTTCCTCAATGTTTACAACGAACGCAACAAGAGAAACCTGCAAGGCTTTCATCCGCGGGCCTTGGATGCTCTCATGCGCTACGCATGGCCGGGAAACATCCGGGAACTGGAAAATGTGGTGGAAAGATCGGTCATCCTGACCCGGGAGGATTACGTACCCTTTTCCGAGCTTCCGGAAGCGATCCGCGGGGCCGGCGACGACCCGTTGTACAAGGAAATCCGTGACGGCATCCGGCCGGGTATGACCATAAAGGAGATGGAACGGGAACTGATCGTCAAGACCCTTGAAGACAACGACGGCAATCGGACCCGTACGGCCCGCGTACTGGGAATCACGCGACGGACCCTGCAACACAAGCTCAAGGAATACGAGATCGACCAAACGTCGGCATGATTCATGACCGGGACACTGTTCCGAATGGGCGTTACCTTGGTGTCCCGTCTCCTGATTACGGTGTCGTATCCAAGGCCGCAAGGCCTGCTTTGGCAGCGCCGGCCTCCCCGCGTTCCGCGGGGTATTCTTTAGTGGAAACAACGTACTATCTCTCGCCCGGCATCCCGCGCAGAACGCGGGACGGGACGCTACCGCGTGTTTGGAGAATGTGCGACCGTATTGGGGAGTCCATGCCCCTTTCCACGCGATCAGGCGGTATCTCGATGACGAATTCGGAACCACCGTCGGCCAGGCAGTCCTCTGTGCTCCCGCAGCACCTGCATGCATTAACATCGCCGGGGCACTGGTCCGCCGCAGTTGGAATGCATGAGCACCGCGTGCTCCGAAAGCGCAGATCGAAGCCGAAACGCTCCGAGAATATCTTCATCTTCATGAGATCCGTGCCGGTCCCGCCCGCATTGAACTCGTAGCGTCTGCCGGACGTATAGAGATCCGTTTCCTGGACGGGACAGAAGCACTCGAACAGATCCCGCTGTTGCTCTTCAGGGATACCGACGCCGTGGTCCCGTACGGTGATTCTGTAGCCCGACGGCAAGTCTTCGCCGGTGATAACGATTCTTCCATTGTCGGGGGTGTTCTCCACCGCATTGCGGACCAATCCTCCGATAACGGACATCATGATTTGCGGCTGCATTTTGATAACGGCCTCATCGGGCGCTCGGAATTGGATGTCCAGGACACGGTTGCCGATCATCCGGTTCACACGGAATTCCGCCGCCTGGAACGCAGCCGCCACGGAGACCCGTTCCGTTTCCTCGGCCTTGACGGGAAACAGCTTCTCGATCCTGGCTCTCAGCGCATCCATTGCCTCGGCCAGGCGAGGCTCGTCTTCCTTGCCGATCTCTATCAAGTCTCCCAGGCAATCGAGAAAACCCAGAATCACTTGCCTTTCCGGGAACTCCTTCTCTTCGACAATGTGACCGACCTGTTTCTCGATGGTTTTCAACCGTCCCAAACTGCGCACGATTCTTTGGAGCGGCTGCTTCGGCAGTTCGATTCCCATCGCCTCGAGTTTCCGCTCGATTATCTTCAACGAAGCCTCGATAATGGCAAGCGGCGTTTTCAGTTCGTGGGAAAGATGATTGAGTATCTTGTTCTTGACGACGTTGAGGCGCTCGAGTTCTTTGTGTGAATTGACCAAGCTCTCGTAGTAAGCTGCGTTCTCCAGGGCCAGGGCCACGCTGCCGGCAAGAGCGCTCATAATCTCCACGTCCTCGTCGGTGAACGTCCCGTTCACCTTGTTCAGGGCGTACAGCACTCCCTGCCGCTTATCCCGAGTCTGCAAAGGAACGCAAATCATGCTTTTCGTGGTGAATCCGGATATGGTGTCCACTTCGCGGTACACTCTTGGATCGTTGACCGCATCCTGCACCAGCGCCGGCTTCCCGGTTTCAAACACCCAGCCGCACACGCCTCTGTCCTTGGGAATCCGTATCTCTTCTTTGGCTGACGACAGATAACTCTCTTTGTCCTGCACCGTCCGCCAGTAAAACTCGGCATTCTCTTCATCGAAGAGAGCCACCCCCGCGCCCTCGCATTCGAGCACCATCCGGACCTCGCCCACAACGACACCGAGGAGGTGATCCAAATCGGTGGCCGCAGCCAAGGCTTTCGAAGCATTGAAGAGCAGGATCATCTTGGCAGGATTGATCGGATTCCGACTCATGCTCCGCGCACTTCTTCCCCTCGGGTGGAACCGTTTGCCCGGTTCCCCGCAATCGTATCGAACAAGATCATGTTCATCCGTAGATGATACCGGGTGCGGATTCGGCAGGTAGAAAGCGCGAACGAAAATCAACCCGCCGCCGGATCAACTGGTGAGGCTTCTTCTTACGACCGCCACGGGACGGGATGCCGACTTCGAGGCTTTCTCCAATAACGTCCGAACTTGTTGAGCGATGCCGTCCGCAGTAAGCCCCAAGTCGGTCAACAGCTCTTCACGCGTTCCATGCTCCACAAACGTATCGCCGATACCCATACGGAAAACCTTGGCATGGGCGACCCCGGCATCGGCCAGCAGTTCCACTATTGCACTACCGAAACCGCCTGCCAGTACCCCCTCCTCAACCGTCAAGATGTTCTCTACCGTGGAAACCTTCTCGATAATCAGATCCCGGTCCAGGGGTTTTACGAAGCGGGCATCCATCACCCCCACGGCGATTCCCTCCTCGGCAAGCATCCTGGACGCTTTCAGAGCAGGCATGACCATGGATCCAATAGCAATGATGAGCACATCTTGCCCCTCGGCAAGCATTCGGGCCTTTCCCACCGGAATAACGGAGGGCATCTTCTTGAGTTCCACCCCTTGACCTTTGGCACGGGGGTACCGTATCGCACATGGGCCGTCAAGGGTTACCGCGGTTGCAACCATGTCGGCCAGCTCGCCCTCATCGGACGGGGCCATAACCACCAGGTTGGGGACGTTGCGGGTGAACGCCATATCAAAGACCCCGTGGTGCGTAGGGCCGTCTTCCCCCACGATTCCGGCGCGGTCCATTGCCAGGACGACGGGAAGCTTTTGCATGCAGACATCGTGGATGACGTGATCGTAACTTCTCTGCATGAACGTGGAGTAGATAGCCACAACGGGCCTGAAGCCCTCGGCGGCCAAACCCGCGGCAAAGATCACTCCGTGCTGTTCCGCTATGCCCACATCAAAAAAGCGGTCCGGGAAGAGGCGTCCGAATTCCGCCAGGCCTGTCCCGTACTCCATGGCCGCGGTGATTGCCACGACCTGCGGATTCGCGGTGGCCACCTTGATCAGCGTCTGACCGAATATCTTGGTATACGTGGGAGGTCCGCCGGACGCTTCGATCTTGCCCGTGTCGATGTCAAAGGGACCCACGCCGTGGTACACGCTGGGCTTTTGTTCCGCCGGGCAGTACCCTTTGCCCTTGCACGTAACTGCGTGGATCAGGACGGGTTCTCGAAACCGCTTGACGTTCCTCAGCGTGTCCACCAAATGTTTTATCCGGTGGCCGTCTATGGGGCCCACGTAGTTGAACCCAAGTTCCTCGAAGAGTTTTCCGGGGGTAATAAAGCCCTTGAATGCGTCCTCGAACTGCTTCGCAAGAACGTACATGGATCTCCCCATGACGCCCGGAATGTTCTTCAGAATGTTCTTCACCTCATCTCGGAACCGCGTGACTATCTGGCCGGTCATGATCCGGTTGAGGTACGCGGCCATGGCTCCTACATTCGGCGATATGGACATCTCGTTGTCGTTGAGGATGATAATCAAGTCCTTCTTGGCAGCCCCCGCCTGATTCAACCCTTCATAGGAAACGCCGCACGTAAGCGACCCGTCCCCGACTACGGCTATTACCTTGTGGTTGTCTCCCGCCAAACATCTGGCCTGAGCCAAACCCGCAGCCGCACTGATGGCGTTGCCCGCATGCCCGACGTCGAAGAAATCATACGTGCTCTCCTCACGTTTGGGGAACCCGGCTACGCCCCCTCTGGTCCGCAGGGTGTGAAACATGTCTCTTCGACCGGTCAGAATCTTGTACGCGTAGGCTTGATGCCCCACGTCAAAGACAATTCGGTCATCGGGTGGAGAAAACACCTTGAGGATCGCCAGGGTGAGTTCGATCACTCCCAGACTGGAAGCAAGATGCCCTCCTCTCTGGGATACCGTATGGATGATGAAGTCACGGAGCTCGTCGGCCAGGATCTTCATGGACTCGAGTGAGAGATCCTTGAGATCCTGTGGTGATTCGATTCGGCTGAGTATTGAAGTCTCGTGATCGGTCATCTGATCTGCATCTCACGTATATGACAGAGTTGATTAGTGAACCCGCTCGACGACATACCGGCCGATTTCCGCCAGAACAGCCGTCCTTGGACCGAGTGTGGAAATTACCCGGAGACCTGAGTTGATGAGTTCGCTCATCATCTCCTTTGTCTTATTTCTGCCGAACAACTTAGGGTACGTTGCCTTTCCGCGGACGCCGTCCTTGTTCACCGCCTTCCCCAATCGTGCGGCGTCGCCTTCGAGATCCAGGAGATCGTCCTTCATCTGAAAGGCGGTTCCCAGCATTTTGCCGTAGTGACCAAGGATCCGTATCTCTTCCTCGCTTCCCCCGGCGAGACGGGCTCCGCAGGCGAGAGATGCGCCGATAAGCGCCGCAGTCTTGCCGGTTATGATCCGCTCCACAATCTCGGCGTCGACGGGTCTGTTTTCGCTCATTATGTCCAGCAACTGCCCGCCGATCAGCTGCGCCGGCCCAGCAGCAACGGCCAACTCCCCTATCACGGCGAGCAGGCGGTCCGGCCGGAATACCCGAATGCTTGCCGGCGAGGCCAGTATCTCAAAGGCATATGTCAACAGGGAGTCGCCGGCAAGAATGGCGACGGCTTCGCCGAATACTTTGTGTGCGGTCGGCTTCCCCCTGCGCAGGTCGTCGTCATCCATGGAAGGCAGGTCGTCGTGAATCAGCGAATATGTATGAACACATTCAACCGCCACTGCCAAAGGCATCACACAGGCCGCGTCTCCGCTCACGATCTCGGCCGCGGCCATGGCCAGTATGGGCCGGAGCCGCTTTCCACCGGCAAAGACACTGTACCTCATGGCCTGATGCAAGAGCTTGGGTTCATTATCTTCAGCCGGCAGCAGATCGTCAAGAGCCTTATCCACAATCCGCCGGCTATCCGCCAAATATTCTTGCAGGTTCACTGGACCGATGTCCTATTCCTCTCCGCGGTTGAACGGGATCTTTTCCATGCCGGCCAGTAACTCCTCGACCCGACCTTCAGAATGGTTGAGTATGTCAAACAGCCGGCGCGACAGGCCTATCCCCTCTTCGAAAAGCCCGAGGCTTTCATCCAGACTCCGTCCCCCATGTTCCATCTTTTCCACGATGTTCCGCAGCTTCTCCAGTTCCGTATCGAAGTTCTCCGGCGCTTCGTCTTTCTTTCCGGCCTTCTTCACCATAGTTGTCTTCTCTCTCGGGCTCCTCACTCCCCCGGTGCCGGCTCCCATCATCCCAGGCCGGTTCCGTCCGTCCTACTCCCACCGGGCTCCCGTAATCAGTTCACTGAGTTCCCGCTTTGCCGCTGCGGAACTCGAATCAATGTTCACTGCCTTGACAAAGCACGACATGGCCTTTGCCTTATGCATGAAGAATCTCTTGTGAATGACGCCTTCCAGGTAATACCCCTGGGCCAGCTTCTGAGGCAGGATGCCTCCAATCTTCTCTCTGATCTTGTTCGTCGCCTGAATGTCGTCCAGCGCGCTCTTAACGTAGTATGCGGAGAAGCTCTGATGCAGGCGTCCCTTGATCTTGGCTTCAGCCAATGCATAGAGGACGTCGCCGTACAACGGTGTTTGATTCATCCCATCGCGGTCAAGAACGTCCTTAGCCTCTTCCAGTAAATCAAGAGCTTCCAAATAATGCGTTCTGTCCACAAGTATCGCGGCCGTCTTCAGAAGGGTCGCAGCGTCGGGGCCTGCGCCGCCCGCGCCCACGGCCGTCAGAGCCACCAAAGCCGACACCGCCGCAATGGCTGCCGGAAAAAATACCGGAATCCGCACGATGCTCCTGCCCGCACAATAATTCTTCAGGACCGCCGACTCAAGCAGCCTGCAAATACAGTATACACATTTTTCAGAATAGGGCCATTCCCAATTGCGATACGAGCCGGCGCAGCCCCGTAAGGGGAACTTCAAGCCCGCGGAGGCAGGGAGTCGACGCCCGAGATGATCTCATCGGTATTGTGTGTTGAGCCGGACAGTGGGATCTAACGAGTCAACTCGAATTCCACTCTCCTCCCCATCCTTTCGGGAGTTGTTCCCGAAGGCTGGAGCATCGCCTGAGTGCTTCCGTGACCCTCGATCCGTATTTGCGAAACCGGAACACGATAGGTGGTCATCAAGTGTCGAGCTACCGCTTCGGCCCGTTTAACCGACAGCATCTTGTTGTAATCGGGCTTACCCTTCCCGTCGGCGAACCCATGGAGGACAACCCGGAGTGACGGGTCCTGACCCAGAGCCTGAGCCACTGCCGCCAAAGATGCCATGTTCGCCCTGTCGGCAGCGGGATCCTTCGACCGTACGGAAAAACTGCTGTAATCAAACGTCACCGGACCGATAGAGGGGCTGGGAAGCGGAGCGGCAGGCGGGGCGGCTTGAGGTCGGCTGCACGGTGCCACGAGGTACCGCTTCATCCACGCGTGCCATGGGGCGGGAGAATTGATGTCATTCGCGTCGATGTAGACGCCTCGTCCCTTACTGGCAATGGCCCTGAGATAGAACCGTCCGTCCTGGGCGTTCCCGATCTGGAACGTATGGATCTCGAGATCGGGATTGTTGCGGCATATCTGGTCCGCTATCTTGATGGGATCGGCATTACATGATTCCACCCCCCCGCCGACGAGCAGAATAATGCTCTTGCCTTCAGAGTCCGCCTTCACTTCGCTCGCGGCGGCCCTAAGCCCGGCCGACAGAGAACTTACTCCGTAAGAGACCGACTTCGGAAACGCGTTGATGAATTTTTCCGGGTCCCAGGGCTGAAGTGACAAAACGCTTTCAGTGTTTTCGCATCCCATCCCGACTTTCAGGCCATAGTGCCGCAGGCCGACATTGAAAAAGCCGTCGGCGGTCAGCGGCATGGCTCTTTCAAAGAATCGCATCTGAACCATGAGATGCTTGTAGCGGTCATTGTCTTTCATGAATCCCGAGGCATCGAACAGCACCAGAATATTCGAGACTCTCTTACAATCGTCGGCACGAACAGGGGTGGTTGCACAAACGGCCGGGATCACGGTCAGGCATAGAATCAGTCCTCTGTGGAACCAGTCCCTGAAAAAGGGTGCCATGACCTTCCTCCTGCAGTTCCAGTCGCCGCAAACATGCGAGACCGCGTGATTTGGGTGGAATTAGCAGAGGATGGGAAGATTGTCAAGAATTATAATAAAATACCCCCGGCGTCGGCGTGAGGACTTGACAACCGCGAGCCTGAATCTATTGTTGATCCATGGGTAATCTCCGCAAAGGTACGGGTGCCGTTGAAGAACTCCTTCTCCTTGTTCTTGCCTTCGGTGCGGTCGCCGGTTCTTTCATCCTGCAGCCGGACGGCTGCGGGAGTCTCGGCTTACCGGTTCCGTTCACGGGCATCCGGGTAACTCTCCCTGAAGTCTGTATGAGCCGCAGGGTGCTCGGCGTATCATGCCCGGGATGCGGACTGACGCGCAGTTTCGTTGCCGCGGCTCACGGAGATTGGACTGAAGCCGTCCGCTGGAATCCCATGGGTCCGGTCCTGTTCTTGGTGGTTTTGTTCCAGATACCGTACAGAGCCGTCAATTACTTGGGGCTGTGGAGTTCCCGTCACTGGTGGATACGACTCAGGGCCGGTTTGGCCCTCTCCGTGTGGCCCATCTGCACAGGTCTTGTTGCAGCGTGGCTCATACGAATGATATGACTTGCGGGGTCCGGACCTTTGCACCTCGGATTGCGGCCTTCGGGATGAAATCGGCTTACGTCGTTGTAGAGCGGGGATTGATCTGCAACCGGGGAATGGGTGATTATCTTAAGGAAGAGTCCTTTCGGCCCTTGCCGTGGACCGTACCTCATACCGCCGGACGTGCCCGCGAACCACGCGATAATTGGGTGCGTCGGAGTATTTCCGTTGTCTCAGTGGGGCAACGAGACTGCAAAGGAGGAGTAATCATGCTGGCCAAGAAAGTAAGGGACGTAATGGTTCCCCTGACGGACTACGCCGTTGTGAGCAAAGACAAACCGTTGAAGGAAGCGGTTGCCGTGCTCAAACGGGTCTATTGCGAAGTCGAATCCGGGGCTTGCACGGAAGCGGGGCACCGCGCCGTCCTGATTCTCGGGGCAAACGACGAACTTCTGGGAGTGATGGATTTCCGCTCTCTTCTGAGCGTGCTCATCCCCGAGATTGCCGGCAGCCTTACCGAGAGATTACGAAGCCTTGGGGTATCCATTGCCTTTGCAGAGGCCGGGGCCCAAGACCTTGACGAGGCCCGTTCGAGCTTTCGGGCACGCGTGCTGAAGAACGCGGAAACTCTCGTGGAAGACGTCATGCTCAAGCCCAAGGGCGTAATCCAAGCCGAAGACGATTTGCTCACGGCCCTCAAACTCATGCACCGGAACCGGATTGTCGTGCTGCCCGTTTACGAGGACGGAAAGCTCGTCGGCGTTCTGAGGGACTCGGATCTGTTCCTCTGTGTGGCAGCCGATCTCACGGAATAGCCCGGCTCATAAGCCCGAAAAATGAAGGACGTATTTCTCTGCGCCTTTCTTCCGTTGACCGGATGACTGGAAGTATGCCGTAATACCTGCCGGAGGACATATGCCGGAGACTCTGTTGAACGTATTCTTCCCAACACTACTGGTTGTGGGGGGCTTCGTCGCGATCTGCTACTTCTGGGAATGGTTCTACCAGGCCCCCACATCACAGGACGAAACCGGTTATTTCGTTACCGGTGACGGGTGGCGTCTGGCCGTCCACAGGTATCGGCCACAGGGAGCGGCTAAAGGACTGCCGGTGATTCTGTGCCACGGATTGGGCGGCAACCGGTACAGTTTCGATCTCCACGGAGCCCCCTCCCTCGCTCCGTACTTGAAGAAATCCGGCCGAGACGTGTGGGTGTTGGAGCTGCGGGGGTCCGGGGCAAGCGACCGGCCGGGTTTTTGGATCGCTAATGTGCCCTGTTCGTGGGGTTTCGGTGATCATCTGGAGTGCGACGTTCCTGCTGCAATCAATTACGTTCTCGAAAGGACGGGCGCCCCCGCGGTCCATTGGATAGGCCACAGCATGGGAGGAATGCTTGCGGAGGCATGGCTCGCACGCAGCGGCAATCCCGGTACGGCATCGGTCACGGTCATCGGATCGCCGGCCGACTTCTCGAAAATAAACAGACCGGCCTTCCACATGCTTCTCCATCTCAGATGGGCCCTGCGACTCCTGCACATCGCGCCCGTGGCCTTCTTTGCAAAGGCCTTCATTCCCGTCATCCATCGCTTGCCCAGTTCCCTGCAAGGGCTTTTCCATCCCCCCAACATCGACGCGGCGGCTGCCAAGAGAATGGTGGCCATTGGCTCTCCGGCCCTCATGTCGAGTGAATTATGGCTCGACTTCGCCCGGTTCCTCGAAATGGGCAAGCCCGCGGATGAAAACGGAGTCCCCTATTTGCAGCACCTTCCGGCCTCGGTTGTTCCCGTGCTTCTCCTCAGCGGTTCAAAAGACGCCATGGCACCGCCCGCTTCCGTTTTCGGCGCAGTTCGTCCCCAACAGGATAGGGGTGAACGCAAGTGTATCACGTATGGCAGAGACACCGGATGTCGGGAAGATTACGGTCACGTGGACCTTTTGGTGGGTAGGAACACGGAGACGGAGGTGTATCCCGATATTCTCGAATGGCTCGGGAGCCGCGATTCCCTCTGCGGAAATGATCCGTCGTACTCCCCGGCGGACGCACGGTGACCCGGCGACGGAAACGCCCCCCGGCCGAAGGCCGCGGTAGCGCCGGCCTCCGAGCCGGTTCTTTTCTCCATGAACGCCCGGCAAGGGACGCCGGGACGCTACTGACGCTCGGCAGGGACGCCGGGACGCTACCATCGCCCGGCAGAGACGCCGGGTCGCTACTGTTGCCCGGCGGGACGCCGCAGAGTTTTCTCGGGAAGGTCCCGCCGGATGTGTGCAACAGAGCACTACGGTACCGGAACCTGAATCCCGAACGGTCCGGGAAAAGAATCACACATCGGCGGCAATTCGGGGAATTGGAACGAGACGATGCCGCACGTCGGACACGGAGGGTACCAGGTCCGTGACGACTTCGGCCAGAAATCGATATTGTACGGATCGGGCGGCTCCGCCGCCGGGGCATTGTGAGGCAGGTACGGATTGAGCATCTGACCGGACACGGCGGCTGCGGTTCCGAGAACCAGCACTACCAACACTCCGATGAGACGGATCATGTGTCTCGTATTCATTGAAGGCACCTCTGGTGAGTCTCTCGATAATGTGCCGGAAGCTCTGTACGAAATGGACCTCTGAAGGTCGCACTGAGTCCAAGCTCGGCAGTTCGTATCGGCGACGCTTTTCCACAGCCGGTACGCGGAGTGGAGTATATCCTATTTTCCCCAGAGATGTCAATTAGCTTGACCTTGAAAATAAACTGGATTATGAGACTGTGAGTCGGAGCCGGGTAGGCATTCCGCACCTTTTTGCTTGACTTGACCGAATGACCAGCTATATTCTTACAGTTTATCTTGAAGGGACGGTCCGTCGCAGCCCATGAAGATTCGCATCGACGAAATTCCCGAAGAGGGATTGGAAGTGGTCTTCTCGGGAGACAAAGACGTCCTGACGCCGGAACCTGCGGACCGCGAAACGCCGCAAGGTGTGCGGATGGATCCTCGTATCAAAGGTCACGTCCGTCTCATTGAGAGCGGAGAAAGCCTTCTTCTCTCGGCCCGTGTCCGGACAACCCTGCATCTTTCATGCTTCAGATGCCTTGCAGAGTTTGATTCGGACCATGAGATAGACGTCGATCTCGTTGTCCGCCGTAAAGAGATGGAAGGTGCGGAAAACGAGCACCTCGATGACTCGACGGCAAACGAAGTGTGGACTGAAGGACCGGAACTCGACCTTGGCACTCTGCTGGCGCAGGAGTTTCTTCTCGATGTGCCTATGAAGCCGCTCTGTACCGAGGATTGTCTGGGACTCTGTGCACGATGCGGAGCGTTGAAGGGCTCCAAGGAATGTACGTGCCGGGAACAAGATGAAATCGATCCCAGATGGCAAGTCTTGGCCAAGTTGAAGGAACAAGCGCCCCGTTGACTCCAATGATCATGCGCCCGGGACAGCCTTCCAAGAGGCGGTTTTCGTCGCGCAGCAATGAGCGGAGCGTACCGGCAGCCGATGCCGAGTGTGGTAAATTGAATTTGGCCCTCCGATTCATGGGAAAGTTGTGAGGGAGCGTGCAGCAGGCTGAGTCTTCGTTTTCTGCGAAACGAAACGGCTTGGCTGCATTGAACGAAGATGTTGACGCGGCGGCGGAGAACGACTCGCTTTACCCACGGAGTGTAAGGAGGGGAGACACCGCGTGTCGCGGCGGAGAATGCTTTTCACTCAAAAGAGGATGTCAGATGCCTGTACCAAAAAAACGGGTCTCACGAACCAGAAGAGATAAACGGCGGACCCACAAGAAGCTTGCCCCGGTTAATTTGAGCCGGTGCCCTCAGTGTTCGGAGCCGATGTTGCCGCATCGGATCTGTCCGTCATGCGGGTTTTACAAAGACAGAACAGTCATCGAAACAGCGTCATAAATCCGAAGACATGTCGATCGCCATCAGCACAGCGACTCTCGAATCGGCCGCGTTGATGTTTCCGGGGCAGGGATCACAATATCCCGGCATGGGAGCGGACCTGGCAGCTGAGAGTTCAAAAGCGCGGGAAATTTTCCAGCGGGCGGACGATATCCTCGGGTATTCGCTCTCGAGGATCATGTTCGACGATCGCGGAGAGGACTTGCACCGCACCGTACACACCCAGCCGGCCGTATTCGTACACTCCATGGCCGTGCTGGAAGTTCTTCGCGGGCATTACCCACTCTCGCCCGTTGTGGCCGGGGGGCATTCCCTGGGCGAATATTCCGCCCTGTGCGCGGCCGGCATCCTGGATTTCGATGACGCCCTCGACATCATCCGGATCAGGGCCGTGGGAATGGATCGGGCTCAACCGCCGGGGACGTGCGCTATGGCTGCAATCATAGGCCTGAACAAAGAAAGGGTGTGTGAATTGGTCGAGACACACCGCGGGCAGGATGTCCTGGAGGCTGCGAATTTCAATGCTCCCGACCAGGTCGTGGTTTCGGGGTCCATGCCGGCCGTGACCCGGGTGGTGGAAGCAGCCGGTCGGCAGCGTCGCACCAAGGCCGTAGTCTTACCGGTTTCTTCAGCTTTTCACACCAACCTGATGGATCCTGCACGAATTGCACTGAGCACCCGCCTTGAAGAGGTGTCGTTCGGACAAGCCCGTTTCCCCGTGATCGCTAATCTGAACGCACGGCCGTATCCGGACTCCCATGCCGAGATTCGCCGAAATCTCGTTGATCAAGTCGTCCAGCCGGTGCTCTGGGAAGACTGCGCGGCTGCCATGAAGCAGAGCGGACCAACCATATTCCTGGAGATCGGTCCCGGCAAGGTTCTGTCCGGGCTGCTTCGGCGAATCGACCGGGCGCTCGCGACCGTGAGCGTCTCCGATGTCCCGAGTTTCAGATCTCTCATGGGGGAGGCGGTATGAACCGGGATGTTTTCCGCCTGCTCTCCGTAGAGGGAAAGACGGCTCTGGTTACGGGCGGGTCCCGAGGCTTGGGCAGGGCGGTTTGTCTGAATCTGGCCCGGGCGGGAGCGTTTGTCATAGTCAATTACGCAAGTTCCCCGGCCGCTGCCGAAGACACACTCGGCATGATCCGGGAGGCCGGCGGCGACGGAAGGCACGTGCAATTCGACGTAAGGGATTCCGGGGCCGTTGACCGAGGAATCGCCGAAATTCTCGCCGGTCGTAACGCCATTGACATACTCGTAAACAATGCGGGCATAACGCGGGACGGGCTGCTGGGCAGAATGAAGGATGAGCAGTGGGCGGAGGTGATGTCGGTCAACCTGTCAGGCTCGTTTCACGTCTGTCGGGCGGTCGCCAAGCGCATGATCCGGAATCGCGGGGGAAGGATCGTCAACGTCGCTTCCACCGCGGGCGAGGCAGGAAATGCCGGCCAAGCCAACTATTCGGCAGCCAAGGCCGGACTCATCGGATTGACGAAAGCTCTGGCCAGGGAACTGGCGCCCCGCAACATTCTTGTCAACGCGGTTTCACCCGGAATAATCAGCGGAGGCATGAGCGGGCAGCTCACCCAAGAACAACTGGACGCCATTGTCAATCACATTCCCTTGGGCAGGCCGGGCCTGCCCGATGACGTGGCTGCCGCAGTGCTGTTTCTCTGTTCGGAGATGTCCGGCTATGTGACCGGGCAGGTAATCCGTGTCAACGGCGGGCTTTACATGTAAAGGGATAGCGCCCCGGCCCCCCTTATCCGGTAAGGATTTCAAGACAAGGCCGAACTGGAAAACGGACGGACCGACCGGAGCGGAAAACGAAATACGTCGCGGAGGAGACCCACTATGGATGATCTTGAAAAGAAAGTCGTCGATCTCATTTCGGAAGTGCTCGTGGACGTCAATAAAGAGAATATCCAGCTCGATTCAAAGATCGTCGAGGATCTCGGTGCGGAATCATTGGATATTTACGATATGATAGCCCTTCTTGAGGACGAATTCGGCATGGAAATCACCGACGAGGAGGTTGAACAGATCCAGACCGTTAAGGACGTAGCCAACTTCATCCGGGACCATCGGAAGGCTTCCTAGACTCGGCAGACTGCCCGTTTCAACTCGTTGGAGGGTGACTTGCGAAACAGAGTTGTTGTCACAGGGATGGGGATGGTGACCTGTCTTGGCTCGGGGGTGGCCGAGAACTGGGAAGCCGTCACGTCCGGCCGTTCCGGAATAGGACCTATCACTACGTTCGATTGTACCAATTACTTCACCAGGATTGCCGGAGAAGTCCGGCGTGACTTCGATCCTCAAGGCTACGTTCCAGTCAAGCAATTCCGCCGAATGGACCGCTATCAGCAGCTGGCGATGGTGGCAGCCGGCGAAGCGGTGGCGGACTCGGGATTTCCCTGTCCTCCGGTGAATCCATTTCGGGCCGCGGTGGTGATCGGTTCGGGAATGGGCGGCCTCGCCACCATCGAAAAGGGGTCCGACATTCTCAGGGAGAAGGGCCCCAAGCGTGTGGCGCCCCTTCTCATTCCCATGACCGTGATCAACCTCGCCGCGGGGATGATTTCCATCAAATACGGATTCAAGGGTCCCAACTTCGGCGTGGTGAACGCGTGTACGTCGGGAGCTTCCGCCATAGGGGAAGCCTACAGACTCATTCTCGAAGGCCGCTCGGATGTGGCGATCACCGGGGGCACGGAAGCCGTAATCACGAAATTGTCCATCGCAGCGTTTAACTCTTTGCGGGCCTTATCGGAGCGCAACGATGAGCCGGAAAAGGCCTCCCGCCCCTTTGACAAGGACAGGGACGGCTTTGTCATAGCCGAGGGAGCCGGCATACTGGTTCTGGAGTCTCTCGAGTCGGCCTCGGCACGCAACGCCAAAGTCTACGCGGAGATTGTCGGGTACGGGGCCACGGACGACGCGTATCACTTCGTCATGCCCGACCCGGAAGGCGAGGGTGCCTATCAGGCAATGAAGCAAGCGGTGGAAGAAGCCGGCTTGGACGTAAGTCAAATCGGTTACGTCAATGCCCATGGAACCTCCACAGAATTGAACGACGTCATGGAAACGAGAGCCATCAAGAAGCTTTTCGGGCCCCACGCCGGCCGTGTGGCCGTCAGTTCCACAAAGTCGATGACCGGTCATCTCATCGGGGCTGCGGGAGCTGTCGAGGCCATCTATACTATAATGGCCATACGGACGGGCACCATACCTCCGACCATCAACCTGGATAATCCCGATCCCAAGTGCGATTTGGACTATACGCCCCACGTCGCCGCGACCAGAGAACTGGAGTGCGCCTTAACGAACAGCTTTGCATTCGGAGGTCAAAACGCGTGCCTGGCCATTCGGCGGGCATGATGTCCGTACCCGGCTTGCCGTGCCGTTTCTCGGCACCCTCCGGAAACAGACACATACTGCACGTGAACCTGTTCCGCCAACAATGACCGAATCCGCCGGAGAGCACTCGACCCGTAATCCGACCCGAAACGGGAATCTCACCGTGTCCTGTCGTTTGTTATGAAGGAAAGCCATGAGCCCGCTTGAGCAGACCGACCCGCAGGTATTTCAGATTATCGCCGATGAGATGGAGCGCCAGGAAGTACGCCTGGAGTTGATCGCCTCGGAGAATTTCGCCTCCCCGGCCGTAATGGAAGCACAAGGAAGCGTCCTCACCAACAAGTACGCGGAGGGCTATCCCGGCAGACGATACTACGGCGGCTGTGTCCACATGGACGTTGTGGAGAATCTCGCCCGCAAACGTGCCCAGGAACTTTTCGGGGCGGATCACGCCAACGTTCAGCCCCACTCCGGCACCCAGGCCAACATGGCAGTCTACTTCACCGTCATGAAACCGGGGGACACGTATCTGGGAATGGATCTCCGCCACGGCGGCCACCTGTCCATGGGGCATCCGAAGAACTTCTCCGGGATGATATATCACGTGGTGCCCTACTCCGTCCGCGCCGACGACCACCGGATAGACTATGATCAAGTGAGAGATCTTGCCCGGAAGCATCGCCCGAAAATGATCATCGCAGGCGCCAGTGCATATCCCCGGGTAATTCACTACGACATTTTCGGGGACATCGCCCGCGAGGTGGGAGCGGTATTGATGACCGACGTAGCCCACATCGCCGGCCTCATTGTGACGGATCAGCACCCTTCGCCCGTCCCTCATGCGGATTTCATCACCACGACGACGCATAAGACCTTGAGAGGCCCCAGGGGCGGCATGGTCCTGTGCCGTAAGGAGTATGGCGGAGACCTTGACTCCTGTATCTTTCCCGGAATGCAGGGCGGTCCTTTGATGCACGTCATCGCCGCCAAGGCCGTCGCCCTTGCAGAGGCCGCCACTCCTGAATTCCGGTCCTACCAGGAACGGGTCGTACGCAATGCAAAAGTGCTTGCCGACGCGCTCATCGAGAACGGATTCAAGCTCGTCTCGGGAGGAACCGACAACCATCTCATTCTCGTAGACCTCACCTCCAAGGGACTCACCGGGATGGATGCGCAGGAAGTGCTGGAACGGGCCGGCGTCACGGTGAACAAGAACTCGATTCCCTTCGACCCGTTACCGCCGACCAAGGCTTCCGGCATCCGGATCGGTACGCCGGCCGTGACGACCCGTTCCATGGGAGAAGACGAGATGCGTATCATTGCATCCTTCATCTCCAGAGTCTTGACAAATCCGGCAGATGAAAGGATTATCGCCGGGGTGAGGGAAGAGGCCGCCGAATTGTGCCGCCGATTTCCTCTCTACGTCCGACACTGAAACGGTAATAACCTATGAGTTCTCTCGAAAAAAGATCCTGGTTTGACTCCCTGTTTCCCACGAGACGATTTGACCCAGATTTTTCGTTCTCATTCTGGTTTGCAGGCCTCTGGTTCTACCTCAAGGGTTTCCTGTACCTGTGTTATCTCTACATAATCGGTACGGAACCTCCCCCGTACTCCACCTCGGAAATCATCGAAGCCGTGTACTTCGGCGTTGCTCTCGTGCCCGCACTCTGCATGGGCGCAGCCTTGTGGAATGAGAAGAAGTGGGCCGTCATCCCGTCAATCTTGTTCCTCGTCATTGATACTCCCCTCCTGCTTTTCCATGTTCTCCGGCTGGCCGAAGCCGGGTTCCTCGAATCGGGGCTTACCCGGGCCCTGGAGTTCGGCAGTCTCGTCCTAAACGTCGCCGCACTGGGCTGGCTCATCAAGTACCGCGCCGTCTCCGGACAGGAAAGTCTCTCCCGCGGTTAGCCCCCCTACCCCATAGGCTCCGACATTAGTCGTTTGTCAATTCCGGTTCAAAGTCGCTCTTGAAGTCCCGAAGAGACACGCGAGGTATAGGGACCTTTCAAGGCCCGGAAATCGGGACCGAATATTGACAACGCGTCCTGGAGGGACGCAGGAGTACGCTCCGCTCTGCAGGCCTATGGTCCGCCGTCCCTTCGGGACGGAAATCCTGTTTGGATTACTCCCATTCTTTCCGGGGGATGAATCCCCCGGCTAACTTGGTATGTACCTTCGGCACATTAAGATCGGAGAATATCAAGACCAAACACGGTCTACTGCCCGTGATCCGTGTCCACGCCGGGAGCGGCGCGATTTGCCATGCTGCAAGAGTCGGCGTATGTGCACCCCCGCGTCGTCTCGCAGGCAGACGAACGCCACGCAAACTTTTTATAAAACATGTTGACAAATCATCCTTAATTCTGGTATGTTATTTTCAAAGCTTGAAGTAACATCTCAAGACGAGAACTTCAACACTCCTTTACCTCCTACCGCCGGGTTTCAGTGAACCCGGCATTTTTTTTACGCGTCCGGAACACGCCTGTGCGCCAGATCTTCAAGAGACTTGATAAGGCGGGCCAGTGTCCGGTTAACCGGTGTCGGAACCCCGACCTTATCGCCCTCGCCTGCAACGGCTCCGTTGATGAAATCGATCTCGGTGCGTCTCCCGGCGAGAATATCCTGAAACATGGAATTGATATTGGGGGCGGTGCCTGCACACACCGCGACAACGCGGCCCTCGGGATCGTCGAAGATGAGGTCGATGTTCTTGGCTCGTATGACCTTCATGCACTCCTCGACAACCTCATGAATCAATTCTCTCCCGGCTTCCGATGCGGGCAGGTCCCCGTTGCGGACACGGAGCAATGTTGCCGGAGCATTGATGCCGGCATTGATGATCAGCTTCGACCATACGCAGCCCACAGCGTTTTCCGCGACATGAACCGGCCCGCTGTTCATCTTGGCCAGCGATTCCCCCACCCTCCGCGTCCGTTCGCTGATGACCCCGGAAGCCTCTCCGAAATGGGTGTCGCCGAATCCTGTGTGACGGTACCTCCCGGACCCGAGGGCCATTGCACCCATGGTGGT
This sequence comes from Pseudomonadota bacterium, assembly GCA_043806215.1. GTDB lineage: Bacteria > Desulfobacterota > Desulfomonilia > Desulfomonilales > Desulfomonilaceae > JAVHLK01. The sequence continues at coordinate 30,194 of JAZDHD010000446.1, forward strand.
GGTGCCCAGGAGCACTTGTCCCGGAAAAGCCTCATTGAGGATCTCATAGTTGCCCACACCGTTTTGCAGGGTCAGCACCACGCCCTCGGGGGAGAGTATCCGTTTGACCACGGGGATGGTGGAGCGGGTATCGTACGACTTGACAAGCACAACGGCAAGATCGACCTCTCCAGCCTCGCGTGCATCGCATACAATGTGAGGCTGAACCTTGCGCTCCCCGGACACCCCTTCAATCCATAGTCCCTGCTCCTTTATCAAGCGGACCTCTTCCGGATCGCGCTCGATGACCACCACATCGCTCCCGGCTTCCAACAGGAGACTCCCGATGACCGACCCGAGAGCTCCGGAACCAACGATGCCGATTCTCATATGTCCGCCTTTCCCGAACGAGATTGCCCCCACACCGGGAGCACCGCTCTTCCACGACCTTCGCTGCGATGCAGTATAGCAGATGTTGTTTGGCCGGAACAACGGCAGGCCGGTTGTCTTCCGCCGTCCGGGCAACCCGGCCTCAAGGCGTCCGGCATACCGTGCGGACGAACAGGCCGGTTATTCTTGGGGGGCGGGCACATACCAAAAGTTGCGCAAGGCCGGTCTTGCTTCTTCCAATCCAATAGGTTACCCTACCGCATAGATGGATGATGAATTGTTGAAGGTAAAATCCGGCAGGAACCGGTCGGCGGTCGGGCGTGAAGAAACCGCTGCGCCGTCCCGCAAATGCCTTCGCCGCGGGGGACTCGCAATGAGCGTCGGTGGTGTGCCATGAGTATGGAGCGGAACGGCAAACCCAAGTATGAAAAACCGGCACTGATTGAATTCGACCTCTTGCCGGTAATGACCCAACAGCAATGCAGTCCTGTAGGGAGTGCCCCCATCGGCAACCAGTGCATGGACGGGGGGTTGGCGGGCGGCAAGTGCCAAGCGGGATCGGTGGCGAGCGGCTCTCAGTGCCACGGCGGATCGAGTGCCGGGGGGAAGTGCCAGGGGGGAAGCGTTGCAGGAGGCAGATGCCAGGGCGGAAGCGTGCCCTATTAGCGCGGGATTGGGGCTTCATTTCCTAATTACGGTCGCACATTCTCTAAACACGCGGTAGCGTCCCGGCGTCCCTGCCGGGCGAGAGATAGTACGTTGTTTCCACTAAAGAATACCGGCACGGAGGCCGGCGCTACCAAAGCAGGCTTTGCTGCCTTGGATACGACACCGCAATAAGGAAACGGCGCACTTAGTGTCTGTCCCCCGAAAACGCCGGTGCGAGGAGAATCGTCCTAAACATGAAGATGCGCGGCAATGAGAGTCTCGGTTAGCTCCGGAGTGGCACCCTCGGCAACCACTGTCCCGCGGTTCATGATATAGAACCGGTGACCAAATTCCTTCACGAAATCAAGGAACTGCTCTACGACTACTATGGCCATGTTCTTTTCCGCGGCGAGGTCGCTCACCACCTTCCCTATTCTCTCAATAATGTTCGGTTGAATCCCTTCTGTCGGCTCGTCCAGAAGAAGCACGCTCGGGTTTCCCACAAGGGCACGAGCTATCGCCAGTTGCTGCTGCTGCCCGCCTGAAAGGTCGCCGCCCTTTCGCTTGGACATCGTCTTGAGCACGGGAAAAAGATCGTAGACTTCGTCGGGTATGGTGCGCCGTTTGTCGGTGAGAGCCTCCAATCCAACGCGAAGGTTTTCCTCAACCGTCAGTTTGGGAAAAATGTGACGTCCCTGCGGGACCAACGACAATCCTTGTTTGGCGCGCTTGTTGGCCGGCAGGGGACACAGGTCTTTGTCTTCGAGCAATATCCTTCCCGAACCGGCCCGAAGGGTTCCCATTATGGTCTTCATAAGCGTTGTCTTGCCGACGCCGTTACGTCCCATGACGCACGTGATCTGTTTGGGCTTCATCACCATGTTCACCTGGTGAAGAGTCTTGATTGCACCGTAGGAAAATGAAACATCTTCCAGTCTCAGCATTGCGGTTACCTTCCCAGATAGGCTTTTACGACTTCTTCGTTTTGCCTCAGTTCGTCCAGTCGCCCCTCCGCGAGGACCTTGCCCTCGTTCATCACGGTTATGTAAGAATCCAGTCTCCTGACGAATTCCATGTCGTGTTCTATGACGATGATCGTGTGCCGGCCCTTCAGCCGCAACAACAGTTCCGCAGTCATTTCCGTTTCCCTGTCGGTCAGACCGGCTGCGGGCTCGTCCACCAGAAGCAGTTTGGGTTCCGCCAGTATCAGCATTCCAAGAGCCAACCACTGTCTTTGACCGTGGCTGAGGAACCTGGCCTGAGTCCCCATTTCCGAAGCAAGCCCCACCTGCTCGAGGAGGGCGGTAACCTTCTCTGTTTCCGCCTTTGTGGAGCGGAACCAGAGATTGGGAAGCACCGATTTTGCGCGGGGCAAGGCGAGATCCATGTTCTCGCTCACCGTCAGGCTGTCGAAAACCGTCGGCGTCTGAAACTTGCGGCCTACTCCCATTTCAGCGATTTCCACATCGCACGCCTGCATCACATCCACGCTGCCGATATAGACTTTTCCCGAGGTGAGAGGCGTCCGCCCGCTGATCACATCGCACAGCGTGGTCTTTCCGGCGCCGTTTGGTCCGATGATGACGCGGAATTCGTTGTAGTACATGCCGAAGTGTTCCACATCAACGGCTTTGAAACCGTCGAATTCCACGACGGCGTTTTCCAGGTAGACGTGGTACGATCCCTCTTTGACAAAAGGGACTATTTTCTCAATGTTCAGTGACCGGCTCACAGTAACTCCCGACAACCTGCCGTGACTCTCCCAGACGGCTCATGAGGACGGCACCGCCCAGCGAAAGGAGCAGGATATAGTACTTGACAGGTACGCCCAACCATGCAGCCTGCAGAGCCTCTGGTACCAGCCCGAGTGCTTCCATCACAAAGAACATGGTCAAGGACGCCAACAACACGCCGGAAGGGCCGGCGCCTCTGAGCACCGCCGGCACCATGATGATGCCTGCGATCCAGAGGGTGATATTGTACGGTACGTGGGGTCCCAGCGAGGAGGCGTCAACAAGCAAGGCCAGGAACCCGGTTGCCATTGCGATGAGAATTCCGGAGACCCGCATTCCTGCGGCAATATCACGCTCGAACTTGTCCCAAAGACCTACAAGACCCGTTGGGAAGAGCAGGACTACGGCTATGAACATGCCGCCTTCCAAAAACGGCCACGCGCGCGGCATGTCCGAAGTCGTTATGGAATAGGCGTAATTCACCAGCAGGGCGCCAAGCATTGCGCCCCACAGTCGGCCGCGGCCTCCCAGGGCAACCCAGACGATCATCCAGATCGAATCTTCGACCCGCATGACATTGGGTGTAATGATCCCATTTTGGGGCACATACAGGACGCCTCCAATTGCTGCAAATACCGCGGCCGCGACAAACGCGAACAGCTTGATAACCTGGGGCCTGTACGCCATGAAATTGAGCAGCATCTCCTTGTCTCTAACGGCAATGAGCAAACGCCCCAATCGGCCGGCGACAACGTGTTTCGCCAATAGATAGAGTAGGACCAGAACCCCGCAGGTCAGCAAATAGAACAGGAGAATCCATCCGGTGTCCCGGTTCAAGGCCGGATAGAAATTCGTCAGTCCGTTGGTTCCCCCAAGGAGCAATTCATTGCGGCAAAAGAGGAGAAAAGCACCCCAAGCCACCGCCTGCGTGATAATCGCGAAATAGACTCCCCGGATGCGGCTGCGGAAGACGGTGAACCCAAAGACAGCGGCTATGATCGCCGGGATCAGGACGGCTGCGGCCAATGCCGCCGGGAGAGACGAAAACGGACTCCACCAGCTTGGAAGCACATCGACATTGTTGAAGAAAAAGAACTGGGGAATATTGTGATATTCAGGACGGACGTTTCCACCGCCTCGGGGTAAGCTCAAATGCATTGCCATGGCATATCCCCCGAGACAAAAGAAAAATGCCTGACACAGACTGAGCAATCCCGTATAACCCCACAACAGGTCGATCCCGAGCGCCACGATTGCAAAGCACAGATACCGGCCCAACTTATTCACATGGATCGGATCCACCAGTCCGGCCAAACTCAGCAAGGGCACGACGACCAACAAGAAGATCATGACTCCAATCGCGGTTCTCTTGCGGAAAATCCGCACTGTCTCGGTCGCATCAAATGGATTCGGTTCCCGGATTGTCATAACACCCCTATCCTATTCGTCGGCGAAACGGCCCTTAGCCGGAAACAAGCCCGAGGGACGCCATTGGAGGAAGATGATGATCATGGCCAATACCGCCACCTTACCGTACACGGCCTGCAAGAAGGGTTCGATGAACTTGGTCAAGAACCCGAGACTAATTCCGCCGATAATGCCCCCCGCGAGTTTCCCCACGCCGCCGAGGACCACCACCATGAAGCTCTCTACAACATAGCCCTGGCCCATACCCGGGTTTATCTTGTCATAGAGCGGAATAACACACCCGGCCAACCCTGCCATGCCTGTTCCCAGTGCAAACGTGAAACCATCCACCCTGCGAATCGGGACACCGAGTGTCGCGGCAGTCTCACGATCCTGAACCGTGGACCGCAAGAGCAACCCGAGCTTCGTTTTTTGGACGATCAGGTAGAACATGACCGTGCACGCTGCACAAAACACAATGATAAACAGGCGGTTAACCGGGAAGGCAAGGTCTTGGGCCACTGCCCAACTGCCATTTAGCCATTCCGGAGGAGTCAACGAGAGGGTGTCGCCGAACATGACCCGCACGGTTTGTATAAGCACGAGACTCACCCCCCACGTGGCCAGCAGAGTCTCCAGAGGCCGGCCGTACAAGTGGCGGACCAGTGCCCACTCGCAAACCCACCCTGCGCATGCACTGATGAGGAACGCCGCGGGTATCGCGCAGAAGAAGTAATAGTCGAAGAACTCCACCGGAAGGAAGCGCTTGAAGCACTCACAAACAACGTATGCAGTGAACGCTCCGAGCATCATGAATTCTCCGTGGGCCATGTTGATCACGTCCATCAGTCCGAAGATTACCGCCAGCCCCAAAGCCATGAGGACGAGAATCGAGCCCAGGGACAGACCTGAAAACAAGTTATGGACGAACCTGATCTTGCGCTGATACCCGGCGATTTTGGACAGCGCTCCGCTGAGTGCGGACTTGATCTCTGCATCGTTTGTTTGGTCCTTCAAGGCCTTTTGCAACAGTGGCGTTCCTCGGGCCGCTCCACTGTCGCCAAGTGTCTGCGCGGCTTTGATTTTTTCCGCCTTGCTGCCATGAATGACCTGAATTGAGGCAATTGCCTCGACAAGTGCATCGGCAATGGTTTTCTCCGGATTTCGCTGAAGCTGTTGCTGCAAAGTGGGCAGCAACGATACATCCGCCGCGTCTCCGGCTGCCGTAATGGCCGCGATCCGCTTTTCCGGGTCGGAATGGGTGAGCGACAATACTTTGATTAAGGCCGCTATCGTCGTGCGTTCCTTGCGATCCGCCCGTATCATGGATGAGGAAAGCCGCTCGGCAACTACCGGGCTACCCTTGACATCGAGGAGAGGCTTTCCTGTTATCCCATCCAACAGAGAGTATTCGCGCTTTTGGCTGTCGGCCCGCGCTCGCGGTTGGTAAATGACGGGCCGACCGTCTCGATTCTCCAGTAATCCTGCCTGAAATGCCTTTAGGACGGGGATCAGGCCGGCGTTACCCTCCTTGGCAAGAGTGTCGTATGCTTGCCGCCGTACAGCTTTATCCGGACTACCGAGATCCATCACCGCATTATTCACCGACGTCGGCGACCCAATAGCGTTGACGCAGCTCAACGCACATAACAACGGCACGGCAAGGAAACATCTCAATTGGATCTTAACGGACGACATAAGAAATCCATTTCACGGGGATGAAGTTTGAGTAGGGGCGAATGGTATTCGCCCCAGGGCGACCGCCGGTCGCCCCTACCGTAGCCCGGGCCTCCGTGCCCGGAAAGCTCCGTTTCCGGTTTTCAGACTCGGTAACGGGAGCGGGATGTGTCACCGTATTTCCGCCCTGGAGCACTAAGGCCTATTTCTTCAACCATTTGCTGAACGCCTCAGGCTTAACCAACCCTTTTGTTTGCCAGATGACGTCAAATTGACCGTCTGCCCGTATCTCTCCTATAAGCACCGGCTTGTACGTGTGATGATTCTCCGCGTCCATTTGCTTGGGGCCGCCCGGAGCATCGAATTTCGTGTCCAGTACTGCCTGGGTGACTTTTGCGGGATCAAAGGATTTGCACTTCTCGACAGCCTTTTTCCATACGTAAACCCCGAAATAGGCCGCCTCGATGGGGTCGTCGGTGACCCTCTTGTCTCCGCCCGGAAGATTGTTTGCCCTGCAATACGCTTTGAAATTCTTCACAAACTCCTTGTTTTCAGAGGTATCAATGTTTTGGTAATAGTTCCATGCTGCGAGATGCCCAACGAGGGACTCCGTTTCCATGGAGCGCAGTTCGTCTTCTGCAACCGAGAACGCCATGATGGGGCATTGATCCGCAGTCAGCCCCTGGTTTGCGAACTCCTTGTAAAAGGGCACGTTGGAATCACCGTTTATGGTCGAAAGTACACAGGCATCGCCCGCTTCGGAAAATCTCTTGATTTTGGCTACGATGGTCTGATAGTCGGCATAACCGAACGGTGTGTATTCCTCCACGATGTTCTCATTTGGAACGCCTTTTGCCAGGAGGAAGGCTTTCAGAATCTTGTTGGCCGTGCGAGGAAACACATAGTCGGTTCCGAGCAGATAGAATTTCTTCTTTGAGCCGCCCTCGGTACTCATGAGATATTCGGCTGCCGGGATGAGCTGCTGGTTGGGCGTGGCCCCGGTATAGAAGATATTCGGGCTTTGCTCTTCTCCCTCATACTGAACCGGATAGAAAAGCAGCCCCTTGTTCGCTTCGAATACGGGCAGCACGGATTTCCGGCTTACCGACGTCCAGCAGCCGAAGACCGCCGCCACTTTGTCCTTCAATAGAAGCTCCTTGGCCTTTTCCGCGAAAAGATCCCAGTTGGACGCAGGATCTACGACGACAGGCACGATCTTCTTGCCGAGCACTCCTCCCTTGGCATTGATCTCGCTGACGGCCATAAGAACCGCGTCCCTGAGAGACGTTTCGGAAATGGCCATTGTTCCTGTTAAGGAATGCAAGACTCCGATCTTCACTTCTTCTTCAGCCCGGGCGATCCCCGAGCTCACGCAAATCGCAAAACAAAGACCCAGGATGAGCAGTTTGTCCCTGATCTTGGCTCCGGCTACTGATTTCCTCATACTCTTTCTCCTTTTTTCAAATGCAATAGGCAGCGCACACAGTGCACGTGTGTTCGTCGAACGGCATCCGATTCGTCGAGAAACGACGGCACATCGGCGTTCCGCTGAGCCATCGCCCGGGTCCGGTCTCGTCGGCGAGAATAAGTGCTGCTGTTCCGTGTTCCAGTCCGTGACCCGTTCAGCCGTGACGGTTGGTGCCCCCGCTCGATGCATTTCCTGTACCACCGGTTGCATGAGGGGTTCACCGTCCATCGAATCACGGTATGAGAAGCAATGTCCGGCGGACGGGCGTTATCGGCGGACGGACTAAAGACTACGCTATGGTATGCTTTTGGTTCATTGCATACAAAGAGGTACTCCTGTGTGCCGCGAATGCCGGCAACATAGATGGAGCAGGTGAACTCTTCTGCCCTGAAAGGGCACACCATGCATAGTCCCGCGGGACGCGGGATTTTAGCCCATGGAACCGGAGTTCCATGAACCAATCCGGACCCTGAAGGGGTCCACCAACGTGGGCATTATCACTGGTCGACCCCTTCAGGGTCGTTTCCGATATTTGGGTACATGCCCTTTTCCACGGGTTGAAACCCGTGGCCATTCACCGTGAGCCCCTTCGGGGCTCTGGTACTGGGCAGGCACGGGGACCTGCCCCTACCGGCTAATCGTCGGCCCATTCGACGGTGTTCGGCGAAAAGATGTGGGACATGCTCAGGGCAGGAGCCTGGGAACGAGAAGAAAGTATATTTTCAGGTAGAGGCCGGGGTCCACGGCCGTTTGTGCTTCCGCCGGGACAATGGCGGGCACAGCCCTCCTACGACTGAAGTCCATGCATTGTGCGTGGTGCAAACCGACTTGATCTTCTTCTCTAAATCATTGATAAGAAATCTCAGTGAAAATTGTGAATGCGTAGAGGGAATCCTATCAAATTCGTCGCGGTACCATGACCTGTTCCGAACAAGAGTGGAGTTACCTGGAAGTGGGAATGTCGCAGGGCGCGTCTCGAGTGATCGGATGCAGAAGCATCGCGCCGATTCGTATCATAAATCCCCGCGTGAGGAGTTCGAGTTGTCATGTCCTCATTGCAAACTACGGAGGGGGGATGGTGGACGGCGACCGCGTCTGCTTGCGGGTGACCTGCCGGGAAGGCGCTCGGTTGAATGTGGGTTCCGTGGGAAATATGCAGGTTTACGGAAGCCTCGGCAACGGTTGCACGCAGACAATCACGGGCCGCCTGGAACGCGATACGTTGTGCGTTTTCAATTCCGATCCGGTAGTCCTACATTCCGGTAGCCGATTCGAACAGAGATGTGACTGGGATCTTCATCGGGATAGTTCTCTCCTGTTCTCGGAGTGGGTAGTTGCAGGCCGGTTGGAAACAGGGGAGCGGTTTGACTTTGATAGTTATGTTTCGGAATTCACCGTGCTTGTGGATGGTCGCCCCTTGATTGTGGACCGGTTCGAGTTCCGGCCCGATGAATCGGATTACCGCGATCCCGCGATGTTCAGGGGGTTGGCATGTCTCTTGAATGTGTACATGGTAGGACTCAAGTGGAGCAATCTCGCGGAAGTGCTCGCTTCTGAGACGGATCGCCGTCGTGACTCCGATTCACGGACTCTGGCCGCGATTTATCCGGTTCAGCAACACGGGTACATTCTTCGGGCATTGTCGGAGGATAGAGGATCGTTGACCTGGATCGCGGAAGCGATCTCGCGGTTCCTGTCCCATGAAGAGTATCTCGGGTTCGACCCGGCCGAGAGAAAATACTGATATCTGGATGTGTTCATGAGGCTGTCACCGCGTGAAATAGACAAGTTGATTCTGCACAATGCCGGTTTCCTGGCACAAAAGCGATACGCCCGCGGGCTGAGATTGAACTATGTGGAATCGGTCGCGCTCATCGCGTCGCAGTTGCAGGAGCTTATTCGAGAAGGTTACACCGTCGCGGATCTCATGGACATCGGCAGAAAAATACTGGGAATGAACGATGTTCTCCCGGACGTGGCCGAGATGATCCATGAGGTCCAGGTCGAAGGAACGTTTCCCGACGGCACAAAACTCGTCACTGTCCACGATCCCATATCCAGAGAGACGGGCGATCCGGACCTGGCGCTTTACGGAAGCGGCCTGACCAAGACGGATGCCCCAAAGCTCTCCGATACCATTGTACACAACACACCCGGTGAGATCATCTGCGAAGATGGCGATGTAATCCTTAATGAAGGCAGGAAGACAACAACCCTGCGGGTAACCAACATGGGAGACCGACCCGTGCAGGTGGGATCTCACTATCCCTTTTTTGAAGCTAATCCCCGGTTGCTTTTCGTCAGAAAGCAGGCTTACGGGTACAGGCTGGACATTCCTTCCGGAGCGGCGGTGCGGTTTGAGCCCGGCGAATCAAAAACCGTCAACCTCGTGGAGATCGCGGGCGAGCGGACAGTATACGGCGGCAACGGTCTTATTTCAGGTAGGCTTTCCGAGGAGAACCTGGAAGTCTCTCTGGAAAAGGCGAGGGCACAGGGTTTCTTGGGAGCTGACGATGAGTAGACGACTGTCACGGCACGATTATGCGCAGATTTACGGCCCCACCGTAGGCGATAGGGTGCGCCTGGCCGATACCGACTTGATTGTTGAAGTGGAAAAGGACTTCACCGTATATGGCGACGAGTGCAAGTTCGGCGGTGGAAAAGTCCTGCGGGACGGCATGGGGCAGGCATCCGGCGTCTCGCAGGCAGATGCTTTGGACGCGGTGATAACCAATGTTGTCGTGATTGACCATACCGGCATACTCAAGGCGGATGTGGGCATAAAGGACGGTCTTATTGCCGGGATCGGCAAAGCCGGCAACCCCCACATCATGTCGGGAGTGGACCCGGATCTCGTGGTAGGGGCCACCACGGAAGCCATTGCCGGCGAGGGCATGATATTGACTGCGGGCGGCATTGATTCCCACGTGCATTTCATCTGCCCGCAACAGATCCACGAGGCGTTGGCTTCCGGACTCACCACCATGATCGGCGGCGGTACCGGGCCTGCCACGGGCACCAATGCCACCACGTGCACGCCCGGCGGTAATTACATTCAGATGATGCTCCGGGCCGTCGACGCGTTTCCTCTCAATTTCGGCTTCATGGGTAAAGGCAATTCTTCTCGCTCGGAGGGTCTCATTGAACAGATCGAAGCAGGAGCAATGGGGCTGAAACTTCATGAGGACTGGGGAACGACTCCCGCCGCCATTGACTCGTGCCTCGATGTTGCCGACAAGTATGACGTTCAGGTCGCAATTCATACCGATACGTTGAACGAATCGGGTTTTGTCGAGCAGACCATTGCCGCATTCAAGGGCAGGACAATACACACTTTTCACACCGAGGGAGCGGGCGGAGGACACGCGCCGGACATCATACGGATGTGCGGCCTTCCGTACGTGTTGCCCAGTTCCACGAATCCCACACGGCCGTTCACGGTCAATACGCTCGATGAACATCTGGACATGCTCATGGTATGCCACCATTTGGACAAGAACATACCCGAGGACGTCGCATTCGCGGAGAGCCGCATTCGAGGTGAAACCATCGCAGCAGAAGATATTCTGCACGACATGGGCGCGATATCCATGATGTCGTCGGATTCACAGGCCATGGGACGTGTGGGAGAAGTCATCTGCCGCACATGGCAGACCGCTCACAAAATGAAGGTGGACCGCGGCCGCCTGGAAGAAGACAGCGACCGGAACGACAATTTCCGCGTGAAACGTTACATTGCCAAGTACACCATCAATCCGGCCATTGCGAACGGTATATCCGCTTACGTGGGCTCTGTCGAAAAGGGAAAACTGGCGGACCTGGTGTTGTGGCATCCGGCCTTTTTCGGCGTGAAACCGGAAATGGTGATCAAAGGCGGGGTCATAGTGCAGGCTCAGATGGGAGATCCGAATGCTTCCATTCCGACCCCTCAACCGTATTTTTCCAGGCCCATGTTTGGAGCTTTCGGCTCCACTGCAAAGCATCACTCGCTGGCTTTTGTCTCTGAAGCCGCGCTGGATTACGTCTGCAGTACGTACGGTCTTGTGAAAAGAGCTGTGAGCGTCTCCGGCTGCCGCCGAATCGGCAAGAAGGACCTGTTCCTTAACAGCCTGTGCCCTGAGATCGTCGTTGACCCGGAATCGTACAAGGTCTTCGCCGACGGGGTTCATCTCAGCTGTAAGCCCGCAGAGAAACTGCCGTTGGCTCAAAGATATCATTTGTTCTGAGGCAAGAGAGTGCGGCTGATTCTGCGTGGTCCTTTTCCTAAACGCCGTAGCATGCACCACGGCTTGTAGGGGCGAATGGTATTCGCCCAAGGGCGACCGCCGGTCGCCCCTACCGTAGCCCGGGCCTCCGCGCCCGGAAAGCTCTGGTTGCACATCAGGACGCTTGGTGGCATCCCGACATCTGCACGAAGATGGTAGCGTCCCGTCCCGCGTTCTGCGCGGGATGCCGGGCGAAAATGGTAGCAACCCGAAGAATATCCCGCGGGACGCGGGAAGGCCTGCGCTACCAAAGCAGGGACGGTTGCCCTAAACGCGACACTGTACTTGCACCATGTAGCACCAAGCTAGACGTTTCGGACACATGATCTTGCAGGAAAACAGTTCCCCGGACTTACGAATGATCCAGATTACGGATTCCGCATTTCCGCTGGGAAGCTTTGCGTTCTCAAACGGGCTGGAAAGCGCGGCCAAACTCGGCCTCATCGAAGACATCTCGGGTTTCAAGAGGTACCTTGTGAACGTGTTGACCCAAGTGTCGTGCAGCGAGATACCGTTCGTGAACAGTGCCTACCACTGCGCCGACGATGACGTGGATACGCTTGCAGCCATTTTCCAGCGGCTGGACGCATTCATCACCGTTCAGTCCATGCGCAAGGCCGGCATAACTCAGGGAAAGAGCCTTATTCAGGCGGTAAAGGCAATCTATCCGGAGCACAACGTTCAGGACATCGTACGTCTGCTGCAAGACCGGGGATTGAATATTCACTACGCGGCGGTTTTCGGGATCGTGTGCCGAAGGATCGGATTGAGCCACATGGAGACTCTTTTCGCTTATGCCTACATAGCGTTGCGCGATCAGGCCGGCGCCGCCGTACGGCTGGGGTTGCTCGGACCTCACGAATCTCGGCGTATCCTGAGAGAAACTCTGGGTCACGTCAACAAGACCATTGACCGCGTGAAGGACCTCGAATACCACCGAGCTTATAAGACGGCCGTGGCTCTGGAGATAGCGCAGGCGCATCACAGTAAGCTCTACAGCCATTTGTTTCAGAATTAACGTGGCGGTGCCGACAACTGCCTTAAGAAAGACCAGCAGGAGCGCCTATGTGCGAGCATCACTACAGTACAAGAATGCACACCCATAAACATGGCGATATGGAACACTCCCACCACCCCATGCCCGGACCCGGCGAATTTCGGCTCCGGGAACTCGTTTCACCCAATCGCAACTTCTCGGAACGAGCGTTTACCGTTGGCATAGGGGGGCCGGTGGGCAGCGGAAAAACTGCGTTGCTCCATGCACTCTGCACAAAGTTGCGTGAAGAATACAGCATCGGCGTGGTAACGAATGACATCTTCACGCGAGAAGATGCAGAGTTCCTCATTCGTTGCAATGCCTTGGAATCGGACAGAATTGTTGCCGTGGAGACCGGCGGCTGTCCGCATGCCGCCATCCGTGACGACATCAGCATGAATCTCTGCGCACTGGAAGACTTGATGTCCGCATTCCAGGGCGAAATAGACCTGCTGTTCCTGGAAAGCGGTGGAGACAATCTTGCGGCTCACTTCAGCAAGGAACTGGTGGACTTTTCCGTCTACGTTATCGATGTCTCCGGAGGAGACAAGATACCCCGCAAAGGAGGACCCGGAATTACCCAGTCGGACTTGTTGGTCATCAACAAGATCGATCTCGCCGACATGGTGGCCGCGGACCTTAACGTCATGATCCGCGATGCAGCGAAAATGAGGGGCCGAGGGAAGACCATACTCACCTGCGTGAGAGACGGCAGAGGCGTGCCGGAAGTGGTCGGTACCATTGTCGAACAAATCCTCCTGATCAGATCTGCTGCAAGAGAGGCGGCAGGCTGTTGTCGGGAATAATGACTGCTGGTAGTGTCGTCCCTTGAATAGTGCGGACACCTTCACGTTTGTCATTGCGAGCCCGAGGCTTTGGGGTGAGCATTACCCATATCTTGAGTCGCCGGCAACCGGGCGCATGTCCCATATCTATTTGAGGCTTGCCTCGACCAAGGACAACCGGAAGGATTCAGGCTGCATGGGGTAGAAGCACGGGAGCTTTTGCCCTGAAAGGGCACACCAACAATAGCCATGGGTTTCAACCCATGGAATCGTCGTGCCGGCAACAGATCCGGACCCCGAAGGGGTCCACCAACGCGGGCATCGTCATTGGTCGCTTCAGGGTCGTTTCCGACAATTGGGTGAATGCCATTTTCCACGGGTTGAAATCCCGCGTCCCGCGGGACTACTCACGGTGAGCCCCTTCGGGGCACTAGCTGGTCGGCACATACAACTGGTTCGACTGTTGTCAGCCGATTCCCACGGTTGCCGGCAAGAAGATGTGGGACATGCTCAGAGGCTTTGGGAGGGCACGGCAATCTCAGCCTTTCATGAAGCATTGAGACGGGAGCGATCGGTCGGAGCGTTGAGGACGCCTCGGAGGGTATTTAGAAACTGTGGATGATTGCATGCGGACCCCTTAATTGGGTCCGTGTTGCTGCCCAATCCGGGAAAGGAGTCCGGCGGCCGATCTCCTGACTCCTTCCGGCAGTTCATCACGCGTCAAGTCTTTTTGCGTATCCCCGCCTCCTATCCTACCTGTCGAAAGGTCTTTCATCTCCGCGGTCACCTCGAAAAAGTCTCCGCTCTTCCGAATTGTGAACAGGATGACCTCCGTCACGTCGAGCTCCGTCCGGAGGCCCTCCAGCAATTCCTTCGTCGTTTCGGATCTTATCGTACCTTCCGCCGCCGCTTGTTTGAGCTTAGACGGCGGAACGAAATCCACTTCCTTCTCCCATGTGCTTTCCGGTTTGAGCGCCTGGTACAGAGAATCAACGAAAGCTTGCTCCGGGGGCTTCTCGAAACCATGAAACCGGATGATCATTGCGACCCGGCTCTTGGGAATCTCCTTCGAGGGGATCCCCTTCTTCAATGGTGGTCCAGGTCCCATGAGCCTGAGTCTCGGGGTCTTCCACTGTTCCGAGCTCAGCCCGATAATCGGTTGCGGCGTGCCGTGCGGATACACGATCACGAGGACGAGAACTGCCGTGACCACCGTGGCCAGGGCCGCCACCGGAACATTCATCAGTGATGCCGTCCAGTGCCGCGTCGCCGACAGCAATTTCTTGAAAGCCGACCGCAGAGCGTCGACGCCTGCCAAAGGCAGATTGAAAATCCCCAGCCCCACTTTGGCGGCGACGGCCCGCAAATCCGGTTGACCTTCCGGCCCGCGGATCTTTACCGTGCCGGGGTTTTCTCCTGAAAACGATTCAACTGCGGCATCCAGGCTCACTTCCGGTGCATTTCGCTTCGGATATGATCCGGCTCTCCTCAACTCCCGCAAGGCTTCGACGACAAGGTTAAACCGGGAACGGACTTCCGATTCCGGAGGCCGTTGGTCACGATGGTAGGAGAAGGCTGCCGCCAGTTGGGTAAGCTGAAGCCTTTCAGCGAGCAGTTCATGGGATGCCGCCTCGTCCATATAGCGTTGCATCAGATGAGGGTTGTTGCATTCATCCGCGGAGGGTAACCGGTAGGTGGCCGTACCAAAATGCGCGCTCAAGTCGGATTCCACCGGAAGCTTCTCCAGGTAACCGAGAGGGCAAAACCAGGGCCCGGTCAGTCGGGCCTTTGCCTCATGCTGGGCTTGCAACGAGGCTTCGATTGCGCAGAGTAATCTCTCCACGTCGTCCGCCCTCCCCGGCCCACCGGCCGGCCCGGTGAGCAGTTCCTTGGCTTCGGCCGCCTGCTTCTCCAAATCGGTCTCGTCAACGGGTTCAAAGCCCAAGAGGTCTGCGGCGCCGAAAAACGGGTCCCGTCTGAATTTCTCGGAAGGTACGTCATCAGGAAACCGTTTCTTCTCCGGAAGCGACTTGAGGTTGTCCTGAGCGAGTTGCAGCGGCGGCATTTTGCTTGGATCGGTCAAACCCTTACCGGATTCCAGGATGCCGAGTGCAGTAAGATCGTCGCAGGATCGTACAATGGTATGCACCGTTCCGGCCACGGCCTGATGGTATATGTAGCGGACATCGTCCATCATTCGCGGACCCGAGAGGTATTTCCACCAGAACCCGGCATCGGCCTGCAGGATCTGCCGCCAGGTCAGTCCTGTGGAAAGCGTCAGCCGGTTGGCCGTCCTGATGCTCATCTCATGGACAAATGTCTCCACGTCGAAACGTCCCTCCAGCGGCCCATCGGTCTTGGTACGCCACGGAGCAAAGGGTTCCTCTGCCAGGAAAGACCGGATCATGGCCGGTTCCAGGTCTACCTCCCTGTTGTAGATCTTGCTCTGGACGTAGTTCTCCCATATGGGATGCCCGAAGCCCAGGGCAGGCCTCACGTGCTGAATCGAACAGGAATCCACCGCGGCATGCAATACGGGACCGAGGATCTGCAAACCAACAAGGTGGGTGTTGGGGCCCCGCACTTCCAGGGGATCAAAGTGATTCAGAAGGAGACTGGAGTAGTAGAAACTCGTCAACGCCGTCCATGAAGGGAATTTCACGTCGCGCACTTTGCGCGCCATATGGCTGTCCCACTCCTCTGCTTCCCGCTCCCAGTAGGGTCTCAACCTCCCCAGGACAGGGGAGTTTTCAATGTCGATGCGCGCATGCAGATAGTCGGACGCCCCCAGCATGATCAACGAGTCGAGCCCCTTTTGAGACGACAGGCCGTACGAATACCCTTCGGCACCCGACCAGATTTTCTCTTCCTGAGGAAAGGGATTTATGAAGTGATCGAATGCGGTGAAAACACGCCCCCCAAAACCCGTAATACTCCGTTTGGCCCCAAAGGGAAGATCCGGCAGTTCCAGCGCAAGATCGCAATACTTGTCGGTGTGCCAGGACTCGAAGCCCGCCAAGTACTCCACCGCGCTGCGGCCCGCAGGTATGTCCTCAACCGGCTTGTCCTCGCCGTACGCGACCTGAAGGGTCTGCAACGCCTTCTTCTGTGATTCATCCCCGTGATTCTTGATGAAATCGACCGCATCGCAGACCACCCAGAAGTGGACTCGGCTGTTCATGCGCGGCCTCCCTCGTCCATGTGAATCCTCACTCTGCTCAACCCCCTGAATAAACCGATACCTTAGTGCTCCTTGGCGAAAATACGGTCGCACAACCTGCGCCTACCGGAAAATGCGACACCGAATTTGTGAAAGCCGGCACTTAACGCGCACCACTCACATCCCCATCAGTATAGCCAAGCTCCGGAACTGCATCAAGAGCTTCACGGACCACGGTGAAAATACTCATCCTAAGGAGATTCCCGGTGGGCGGTTACGCTCGGGCCAGTGCAGGGCAACTCCGCACCGGCCTCCGAATTCCATTCACGTCACTCGTTCCTGGCCCCCAGCTTCAGGCCCGTGTCCTTTTGCAGGCGCATCAGCGCGACTTCAATGTTATAGTCCCTGATATTCAGGCCTTTTGACAATGCCACGATTTCGCCGTCCTCCACGCCGATCTCCGAGGCCATGATCTCCTTGGCCTGTTGCAGGCCGGCGAGGTTCACCGGAAAGCCCGACCAGAGATTCCAGGATCGAAAATAGACCACCCAATGGAGTTTTCCATCCATGATGCGCGTGTCCACCAGTCTCATGCACGGGCTCGACCCATCCTCGTTCTCGTAGAAGAACACGTCTTCCGGCCGGCCGACCTCCATGCACATGCGGTTGGTGCGGGGCCCGTGTTTCTTGTAGTAATCAATGACGAATTGCCACGCAATCTGCAACCGCTCGCCGTACGTATAGTGCTCCCCGGGTGCCTTTGCAGGCGAAAGGAGATAGGGCATGTATTCCCCGAGGTACTTTTCGTCGGCCACCGGAGGCAAATTCAAGTGCTCCGGGATCTGGGGAAGCAGGGGGCGGACCCCCGGATATCGTATGTGAACCATGACCATATCAAACTCGATCCGGTCCGCGCCGGGGTTCGAGCCGGTGTCCACGGTGTACCGCCGGGCAGCTCCATCGGGCTTCCGGGATTCTTCGATAAGGGTATAGAGGCACTGAAACCACGCGTCGGGGATGGTGGTTGCGTCTATGACAATGGGCTTCATGGCGGACCTCCTTGTCTGCCCCACGCGGTCGTTTCCTTCCATCGTACCGGTGATCGCGAGAGATCATATCCGGGTGACGAAGCATGTCAATTCCTTTTCGTCTTCCCGGCGTAGGCCCTCCGTACGACCTGCCCGGCGCTGTTTCTTCCCATTGAACGGCCCCGTCCCGGCTACGTCGGGACATGAGCCGTCCGCTTCCGTCAAAAAAAAGCATTGTCGGAAACCTCAATCGCGTGTATTCGTCATGAGGGCAATAGCTGGAAGAAGAGACCGATGGTCCGGGTCCTGTTTTCGGGTCGCGAGCGGCCGGGGACTGTCGACATCTCCCGGCTTCGGGCACCAATTGCCACTATTGCCTGCGCATGAAGCACACCCCGATCGGCCGACGATTGAGATTATCGTGTTCTTCGCGCAAATACCATGGTTTGACGCGTGATGAGAGGTCCTTGCTGCATCAACGTGCGCAACAACAGACCCACGAAGCGTCCACGGACCGCGAAATCCGTGACGCGACGACTTCGGCCGAGGAACAGTCTCAACAGGACCGGATCGTGAATCCCGTGCCCGGTCGGAGCAGTCACTCCCGGTGGTGGGGTGCCGTCAGGAAGTACTTCATCGAGCCGTTCGTCGGTTCAACGAACCCGCCGTGGTTCGATGCGCGCGGAATTGCCGTGGGACTGGCAGTGGGTTTCGGCGTGCCGGTCGGCGCGCAGTTGGCGTTTATGGGGTTACTGCGCGCTGTCTTCCGCTACAATACGGTCATTGCGTTTGCCTTTTCGTGGGTGAACAACCCGCTCACCATGATCCCCATGTACTACGGCTATTACTATCTCGGCTCGCTCATGTTGGGCAAGCCGGTCACCCTGACCGGAGAGACGTTCAAACGCATGATGGCCCCCATCGTCCATGCCGACCACTTTCTTCAATCCCTTCATCAGTTCATGGACTTAGGCCTCGACATACTGATCCGGTGGGGTCTCACCTCACTCATCTTGGCCGTAACGTCGGCGGTGCTGGGATACGTGATCGGCCTGCGCGTTCAGCAGGCGCATTGCCGGAAAAAGGCAGAGCAAATGGGCGTCGCCTACGAGAAGCTCCTGGCACATCTGGAACAGTCCGCCGGGTACGGGAAGAACCGGTCGGACTGATTGCACCGTCCTCGATGCACGGTCTCCAATTTACGCACATGAGGGCATTCGTACGCACTCCGCAGCACATATGCCTAATCAGGCATACCGGCATCGATCCATGCGGCCAACTCGTCGATTTCCCCGTTGGGCACATAAGGGCCCCGCGAGGGCATTCGTCTGAATCCCCCGATGTTCCTCCTCAGAATCTTTATGAGGTTTGTCTCTTCCGCACGGCCGTTTCCCACCTTGTCCGGTTCTATGAGCTGTTTGCCGTATGGGCTGCTCTCCACGAGTTCTTCCTTGGTGTTCCAACCTATATGTCCTTCATGAACCGCTTTCATTTTCGGCTCGCGTCCGTGTTCGGACTGCCAACTCTTCAATGAATTGTCGAGTATTTCTTTCACTCCGGCCCAATTGACGTCCGACATGGGTACACCTCCCGGAGCATTCATGCCGTCTTGCCGCTCCTACTCCTTCAGATGACCCGGAACGCAAATCGGTTCAATGGAGAGCCTGCCCGCCGTAATTCACGAGTCGGCCGCTCGATTCTTCTTGACGATCTCACGGATTACGATTATATTCCGGACCATTGGTCCGGAATGGTATTAGCGTACGACGCGTCGCAGTAATCCGGACCGTAAGCACCGGAAGGGGAATGGGTACCAAAGAACGAAGACAACGGGAGATGGAAGACAGAAGGCGGCTCATTCTTGAAAAGAGCCGGGATCTTTTCTTTCAGAAAGGGTATGACAACGTGTCCGTCCAAGACATATGCGACGCGGCGGAATACGGCCGCAGTTCCGTGTATGCGCTTTTTGCCGGCAAGGAAGAGATCTACTCGTACATCTATGTGGAAGCCATGAGGATACTCGCAGATATGTTTCAAACCATTGATCCGGCCGGTGCCGAATTTAACCGCGAGTTTCTCAAATCCGGCGAAATAATGTTCGATTTTTTCCGGTACCACCGAAACTATTTCAATGCACTCTTTCACTTCAGTACCAGCACGCCGGCACACTCCAAGATTCCGCCGCATGTTCTGGAACTCAAGGAGACCGAGATTGCCCGTGCCGCCATGCCGATCATAGCCTTGCTCAAACGTGGAATCGATTCCGGGTATCTGCGGGAGATCGACATCGAGGCTACGATCTATATCTGCCGAGCATCACTGGTGGGAATCATCACGAGCTTCATTCAAAAGGAAAGCGAGTCGGAGGAAGACACCATGAGGAGGTACTGCCTATTATTCGTGGAAACATACCTGGAGGGCCTCAAGGCGAGGTAGCCGGTATATTTTTTTGCCTGACATGGACCGATGGTCCGTATTGGACATCAGGTCTTGTATTCAAAGGAGATCCATACCATGCGTCACACTCCAACCAACAGACTCCTTATCCTCAGAGTCTATCTCGGGCTGCTCGGAACCTTTACCCTCTTCTGGTGGCCCCTTTCTCACTGGTTCTACCCCGAATGGTACCATCGGCTCCTCGGTTTCGAAAGCTTTGACCCCTCTCTGGTTACCATAATCGGAACCACGGGGCTCGTCGCAGTCTTGAACATCTTCTTCGCCGCGCTCGACCCAATCCGCAACCGGGCGATGATTACCATACTCATCGTTTTCAGCATCGCCATGGCCGCAACGTACCTCTTGCTCATCCAGACGAAAGGTTTTCCCGAGCGTGAGTACGCAAACATGACGTTGTTGATCGTTAACACGATCGTCCTGATCACATTGTATCCCCGGTCGGCAAGTGCTGCGGGAGGGCTTAGTGCTCGGTGGCGTAAATACGGTCGCACAAGCAGCACCGTCTTCCCGGGGTAGGCCGGGAACCAGTCTCTTCTTCCTGGACCCCGGCCTACCCCGGGAAGACGGCGGGCGGCGCCCGCCCTTGAAGATGACGGGCATCCCGCGTTCCGCGGGACCCCACGAAACAGGTCTAAAGCTTCATGATAGTCCTTCGTAGCCCGGGCCTCCGTGCCCGGATCTTGTCCTTGCCGCAGCGAGACGAAAATGTGCGACCGTATTGTGCCATAGAACACTTAGTCCCAAGGAGGATTGAACATGATTGAACTGCGAGTGAACAAGACAACGCATCGTATCGACCCGGACCCGGAAACACCGCTGCTGTGGGTCCTCCGGGAGGATCTCGGGTTGCTCGGCACCAAGTACTCGTGCGGCATCGGTGAGTGCGGGTCCTGCGTGGTCCACGTCGACGGCGAAGCCGTCAGATCTTGCGTAACACCCGTAGGCGAGGTAACCGGAAAGGAGATCACCACCATAGAAGGGCTCACCGGTCCCATTGCCGAAGCCCTTAAGGAAGCATGGATCGAGGGAGATGTTCCTCAGTGCGGTTACTGTCAGCCCGGGCAGATCATGACCGCGGCCGATCTGTTGGCCGAAAACCCAAGCCCTTCCGATTCGGACATCGATGAAGCCATGACGGGAGTGTTGTGCCGCTGCGGGACCTATCGTGAAATACGGCAAGCCATTCACCGGGCATCAGGGAGGGCATCAAAATGACGCACGCACGATCCGAGATGGAAAGAAGACAGTTCCTGCAGGTGATTTGCTTGGCCGGAGCCGGCCTCCTGGTGGGCTGTTCTCTTCAAGCCGGAGCAACTCCCGCACGGGGGCCGCAACCGACATCCGGAAACAGTGGACGGGAGATCGCACCCAACGCGTGGATCAGGATCGGCCGGGACGACTCCGTCACGGTGATGGTCAATCATTCGGAAATGGGTCAGGGAATACACAGCGGCCTGGCCATGATCGTGGCCGAGGAATTGGAGGCCGATTGGGCAAAGGTGCGGACTGAGCCGGCATCCATGGACCCGGTGTAC
>JAZDHD010000447.1:0-10454 GCA_043806215.1 Pseudomonadota bacterium
TCTCGAAACCAATCCCATACCGGTCAAGGCGGCATTGGCACTCATGGGCAAGATCGGACCCGAGTACCGTCTTCCTCTGTGCCCGCCGTCGTCTGCAAACCTGGAGAAACTGAAGGCGACACTGGAAAGAAACGGATTGATCTGAGTGTGGCATTTCATAAGTTCGGTCACAAATTTTCGTCGCGCTGCCATGTTGGATGCCGGCAAGAATATTAACCGGGCATGGAGCCCGAGCTAGGAAAGAAAGGCAGGAGCCTCAAACCACATTCGTGGGACGGGCGTCCCTGCCCGTCTCCCCGGCGAAGGCCGGGCAGAGCCCGGCGGATAGGCATTCCCAGGCAGGAGCCTGGGAACGAGAGGGAAGACGGATTGCCAACTTGCAAGGTTTGTTTTGGGACAGACACCATAGCGAGAGGACGCCGCCGGTTCGTAACGTCCCTCGGTTCTTCACTCCCATTGGAAAACGTCCACAAGCCGCATGGCGGCCTTATATAGTCCACAGGAGGGAAGCGGCGATGATGAAGGGAGCTACGGTAAGCGCCAGGAAGCCCTTTTCCAAGAACCTTGGAAAGATTCTCGGAGAAGGACTGACACAGGGACTTGGAAGAAAGCCCAACGCATGCTGGCTGTTCTGTGAACCGGGGGACGGCATGGAGGAAATGCTGGCCGGTGTAGTCGAAGCAGTCGGCACGAAAAACCTCGTGGGGTGCACGACAGACGGAGAAGTCTCTACGAGCGGCTTCAGCACGGGCTCGGTGGTTCTGGGAGGAGTGGTCTCGGACACCGTTGGTTTCGAGGTCGCATCATCAGCCCAAATCGGATCCAACAGTGAAGGCGCCGGTAGACGCCTTGCTCAGCAGCTTCCCAGAGGGGCGAGGCACATACAGCTTTTTTCCGACGGATTGACGGGAAATGGCTGTGCCATTCTGCGGGGGATGCAATCGGTTTTTGGACCGCAAGTACCGATATGCGGCGGCGCTGCCGGGGATGCACGGGCCATGAAACAAACCTGGCAATTCATCGGCAACAAGGTTTTGACGGATGCCGTGACGGCAATCTCCTTTGCGGGTAATCTTCATGTGGGTACGGGCGTCCGGAGCGGCTGGTTCCCGTCGGGCAAACCGAGAACCGTGACGCGGGCAGTGGGTAACGTTGTGCACGAACTGGACGGTGAATCGGCACTGGCCGTGTACCGAAAGTACTTGGGGCCTCTTGCAAACAAGCTTCCGGCTGTGGGAATCCAGTTTCCATTCGGGATTGTCGACGAAACCGGAAGCCTTGGGGAGGATCCGGTTCTCCGAGCGCCCATGTCGCTGAATGAGCGGGAAGGATCGGTGAGCTTCGCGGGAGAAATCCCCCAGGGATGCAAGATCAGTTTAACCACCGGAGGCAGCGCTGCGGGTTTGCTCGATGCCACCACCGCCGCGGCAAGGGGAGCAATGAGTTCGTTGGGCACTGTGTCCCCGGCCATATCGTTCTTCTACTCGTGCATGGCACGCAAGATACTTCTCGGCCCGCGCACGAGAGAAGAAACCGAGCGGATCTCCGACGTAGTGGGCCGCAGCGTTCCTGTTATCGGATTCTACACGTACGGAGAGTTCTGTCCATCTTCGAGTCGTACCGATTGCAGGCTGCACAACGAAACAGCTACCGTTACCGTGGTGGGATGCCGCTGACGGGCGGGTGCCGAGGGTACGGCTCAGTGCTAGGATTCCCCAATACGGTCGCACAACCTGAGCCCCGGAAGATGACGGGCAGGGACGCCTTATTCAGTGGGACCGGCATCCTGCCGGTCGTCCTCGGATCGTCCCACGATTACGACGGGCATCCCGCGCAGAACGCGGGAGTCCCACGATTACGACGGGCTTAGTCTCCGGTCTTCGTAGCCCGGGCCTCCGTGCCCGGATATTCTTCTCGCAGGCACCCAACATGGCAACGAGACGACAATGTGTGACCGAACTTATGAAATGAAGCACTAAGCGTCTGTCCCAAACCAACTGTTTCAAGCATGTCGGTCATCGAACGATCGTGAGATTACTCGCTTGGCTCTTGACCCGGCACTGAAGTACCGGGCTACTCTCAACAGCCCCTGTCGGGGCAAGCGATCATGCATGTCCCGGAGGGACCGTATGAGAGTAGACCGGCCTTTCAAGGCCGGACTGGTAAACCCCTTCGCTCCTTTCGACAGGCGGGGAGCGAGGGAAATCGTCGTCCGTGCGGCCTGAATGCTTCCTCGCGGGACGGAGATGAACTATACTGATAACCGGATGCAGTCTGTAGTTGGACGATCTCGGACGCGCGGCGATATCGAGAGCGGATAATCCGCCAAGTGCGCTGTTCAGAAATGAGGATCCGGAGATTTCCGATTTATGTTCATGGATTACCCGGAACACCCGGGAGGGAACACGCTGATGGCACAAGAAGATAAGGGCGGCGGAAGCAATGCGGAAAGAGAGCGGCTCTCCAGGCGCAAACAGATTGTTGATGAAATCGTCGTTGAAGCCGAAGCCTGCACTCTCCCGGGCACGGTCGCGCAAGACGATTCAATGGAAGCTAAGTTCCAGGAGTCCGAGAGAAAAAGGCTTCTTTTGGCCGAGGCTTTGCATCAGTCCAGGATGGAAATGCGGAACATCATGCCCAATACCGACCGGAATGCGGACCGGGCCTGTCCCTACGGTGTCTTCGTCCAACAGGGGAGAGAAGACGATACGGTGGTCATAAAGCATCATGGACGCCTCTACGAGGCCAAAGTCATAGCGGAGGACGTAGAAGCGGATAGGGAAAGACTACCAAAAGGCACATTTCATGCCATAAGAGAGATTCGCACCAAACGAAGGAGGGCCTCGGAGGGATTCAAGAAGGGTGAGTATCTTCTCTTGGACAACGATCTCCAGGTCATAGAGGCAAGAGGATTTGAGCTGGTTTGCGGGTGCCTGGCCAATGTTCAGCAGGTTCTCAATGACGAGAAGTTGCTCGTGAAGACCGTGGGCGACGAGACGATCATCCTCACCAGGGCCGAACCACTCTCCACGGTCAAGATCCTTGCAGGCGACAATATCGAGTACGATACCGAATCCTTGTTTGCATACAGCATCCTCCCCAAACACGGTATGGATCAATTGGTGCTGGAGAAGGTCCCGGACGTCGACTACTCGGACATCGGAGGGCTCGATGAAGCAATCCAGCTCATGAGGGAAGCCATCGAACTGCCTCACTTGTACCCGGATTATTACAGAGAGTACCAATTGGTTCCGCCCAAGGGCATCCTGTTGTACGGCCCTCCCGGATGCGGTAAGACGCTGTTGGCAAAAGCCGTAGCCAACAACCTGACCAAACGGATAGAAGAAGAGACGGGAGAGAAGAAGGAAAGTTACTTTCTGAACGTAAAGGGACCGGAACTTCTCAACAAATATGTGGGAGAGACCGAACAGGCCATACGAGATCTCTTCGCCCGGGCACGGAACCAGGCAAGCACCGACACGCCGGTGATCATCTTCTTCGACGAGATGGATTCCATGTTCCGCGTGAGAGGCTCGGGCATATCTTCGGATATGGAATCGACCATCGTGCCGCAGTTCCTCGCAGAACTCGACGGGCTGGAGTCCCTGGAGAACGTCATCGTCATCGGAGCGACGAACCGTGAGGATCTCATCGATCCCGCAATTCTCAGGCCGGGCCGTTTGGACAGAAAGATCCGCATACCTAGGCCGGATAAGTCGGCGGCGAGGGAGATCTTCTCCAAGTATCTCAAGGCGGAACTTCCCCTCGACCCTTCCCTCGAGACCGAGTTTCCGGACTCGGCCGCAGCCGTGGCGTGGATGATCGACCAGGTCGTGGAAGAAATGTACAGTCCGAGACCGGAAAACGAGCTTCTCGAAGTCACCTATGCCGATGGAACCAGAACGGTGCTCTATCTCAAGGACTTCGCAGGCGGAGCCATCATCGAACACATCGTGAACCGCGCCAAACTGGCCGCGGTAAAGGATCTCATCGCGGCCGGGAAGAGAGGCATCAGCCTCGAACACCTTTTCGGGGCTCTCCGGCAGGAATACGAAGAGAATGAAGAACTCCCGAGCAATACCAACCCCTCGGAGTGGTATCGGATAATCGGTAAAGGGGGAGAACGGGTGGTGAGAGTCCGTTCGGTGTTCCGCAGGGGGTGCATGCCGCAGCCCGCGCAACGGATCCGGAAAGAGTATGTGGACCTGGCGGATAGTTTCAAATAACCCCCATGATCGGGGCGATCACAACTGACCATGAAAATCCCTCGGTGCTCCGAGCCGAAGACCGGGCAGAGCCCGGCGGATAGGCATTCCCAGGCAGGAGCCTGGGAACGAGAGGAGGGGGATTTTCAGGCAAATCAGGATAACGCTCCGCCGGAGGGAGTATGAGCATCCCCAAAGTCGTTGGAGTCGAGCAGGAATACGCTTTGAAAGTGACGGGAGCGGAGCGGTTGACGCCTTTTCAGGCCTCGTCGTTTCTCATCAATTCGTACGCGCGGGCCAAAGGCCTCCGCCGGCCCGGCATGAAACCGCTCTGGGACTATGCACACGAAACGCCGTTTCAGGACATACGCGGCGGGTTGTTCAGCAAGAGCACCAACCAGGAGATCATTTCGGACGAGGACAACCTGCGCATCAATACCGTCTTGCCCAACGGCGCGAGGTTGTACACCGACCACGCTCATCCCGAGTACTCCACTGCCGAGTGTCTCAGCGCCAGAGACGTGTCGGCATGCGACAAGGCCGGCGAACTGATTCTTCTTGAAGCGCTGAAGGCCATGAAAAAGGATCTTCCAACTTCCGAAGTCTCCATCTTCAAGAACAACGTCGACTACCAGGGGCACAGCTACGGTTGTCACGAGAACTACCTTGTGGATGCCGCGGCACACGAGGAATACTTTGCACGCAACCCCGAGAAAGCGGTGACGAGCCTTATCCCCTTCCTGGTCACCCGGCAAGTCATCGCGGGAGCGGGAAAGATAGGCGGGGAAGCCGGAGAGAACCGCGATGGGAAGTATCGGATCTCCCAGCGCTCGGATTTCCTGGAACGGATCTTCGGTGTCGAGACAATGTACGCGCGGCCCATCATCAATACGAGGGAGGAGCATCACGCGGACAATACTCGTTTCAGACGCCTCCATCTCATCTTGGGCGATGCCAACATGTGCGAGTTTGCGGCTTTTCTCAAGATTGGGACGACGCAAATAGTGCTCCAGATGATGGAGGACGATTGCCTGAGCGGGGCTTTTGCCTTGGCCGATCCCCCGGCTGCGCTCAAACGGATTTCCGCGGATTTCACCGCTCCCGTGGAATGCGCCGACGGGAGAAGACTCACGGCCGTTGAAATTCAGCGGGCATTTCTCGATATGGCGGCCGATTATCTCGAAAAGGGATCGGGTCCGGGCGTCCCTGAGGCCGAGTTCATTCTCGAGCAGTGGAGCTACGCCCTCGACGGTTTGGCGGCCCTCGAAATATCGGAAGACTTCGAGCTGGAGGACGACCCTTTTGGTCTGGCGAGGCGGTTGGACTGGGTGCTGAAGTTGTGGTTCATTACCCGGTACCGTAAGGGCAAGAACCGGATATGGGACCCTCGGGGGCTTCGGATTCTCGACCTTCAGTATCACAATATCGTGCCGGAAGTCGGCATCTTCGCGCGTCTTCAGAGACAGGGGCTTACGGAAAGATTGCTTTCGGATATCCATATCGCACGGTTCGTTAACGAACCTCCCACGGATACCCGGGCACATTTCCGCGGAAAATGCATAGAAAAATTTCCTCTCGAGGTTAATCTGATCAACTGGGAAGTCGTGGGATTCGACCATGGCGACGTGCATCGTATGGTCCCACTCCTCAACCCATTGAAAGGAACCAAGGAATTGTGCCAAGATGTCCTGGAAAAAGCAGAGAATTCCAGAGATCTGATACGATTTCTCCAGTCGGGTGAGCGTGGATGACCGGAGACGCCTCTCTGGGACAAGGAGATACAGTATGGCCGAGAGTCGATTCGTTCAGAAACCCAAGAAGAAAAGAGAGAAGAAAAGGGATGAGTCGTCGGAAGAAACCGCATCATCGCAGGCTTCTCCGGACATGAAACAGAAGCTCGACGATCTGGACGACTTCATCGAAGGGGTATTGGAAAAGGCCGGAGAAGAGTTCCTCGACGAGTTCAGGCAGGTGGAAGGGGAATAGGGTAGTAGTGAAAAACCGCATCCTGGGTACCGAGTGCGAATATGCCCTCATGTATTGCCCCGAGGGCAAGCGGACCCAGGAATGCCTTACGGATCAGGCCCTGCTGGAACGGACAAAAGGCCTCACTCAACTGATGGTGTCCTCCCTGGCATCAAAGAGGTACGTTTACGCGGGTGAGTTTCTCGGCAATGGCGGGCGCTTCTACATTGACCGAGGAGGTCACCCGGAATATGCGACTCCGGAGTGCCGGACCCCTAGAGACCTCGTAGCTTACGAAAAGGCGGGCGACCGTATTGTGCTGGACCTCACGGCTGGAGCGGGGGATCTCTTGGCCCGCAGCGGGCGGGGAGGAACCCTCCGGGTGTTCAAGAACAACGTGGACTCATTCGGGACCACGTACGGCGGACACGAGAATTATTTGGTGACCCCCGCGGCCATGGAGGGCATTGGAGCGCTTGTACCATTCCTGGTGACCCGGCAGGTCTTTACCGGCTCGGGAAAAGTCATGGCCCGGCATGCCGGCGGTTCCCCGCCTTATCAATTGACCCAACGCGCCGATTTTATCGACCGGGTTTTCAGCGACCGCACTTCCGAGGTGAGGGGAATCATTAACCTGAGAAAGCGGGAGATCCCGCGGGAAGGTCGGAACAGGCGCCTCCACATCATCGTGGGCGATTCCAATATGTCGGAATACGCCATATGGCTGAAGATCGGCACCACGTCACTGGTACTGAGGATGCTGGAAGAGGGCGCACTCGAAGACATGCCGGCATTGTCTTCGCCGGTCCGGGCACTTAAGGGTATTTCCACCGGTTTCAATTGCCCGGTAGGCCTCGAAGGCGACGGCCGGCGGTATACCGCGGTCGAGGTACAGAAGCTCTACCTGGAAAGAGCCCGGCGATTCTGCGGTTCCAATGAGGTGAGCCAAGACGATGAAGATCTCCTCGAACATTGGGGACTTACCATCGACGGCCTCGAAAACCTGGAGGTCTCCGTTGAGACGGGTATGCTGGAAGCGGACCCGAGCAACCTAAAATCAAAGCTCGACTGGGTGCTCAAACTCTGGCTGATCAACAGGGTACAGCGGGACAAGGGAGTGGGCTGGGAGGATCACAGGTGCAAGCTGACGGATCTTTTCTACCATGATCTCGATCCGCAAACCAGTCTCTTCAACCGCTGCATGCAGCTTCACCTCACGGAAAGAGTTCTCGATGACGACGAGATCGCCGTAGCCCGGCATGAGCCGCCACCCGATACGAGGGCCCGCATTCGAGGCATGATTATTCAAAGTGCCCAGGGCAGGAATGTTGATGTCGTCGTCGAGAATTGGGAGGTCGTCAAGATTGCCGCATCCGCCGACGACATGGGCTCCGAGCACCCCTTCAGGAGACTCCGGCGGATGTCGAACAGGCTCGACGTCAAGTTGTTGGACCCGTTTGCCGCACACGACGCGGCAGTGACGGAAGAAGTGGAAGCTTTTTTCGCGAATTGGGGCCGGCCGTAATGTTCAAGGAGAAGCGATCAGGCATGGAAACCGGTGGAATACAACATGACGGTTCTCTCGTGGAGCGGGCGATTCGGGATGTTGCCGTCAGGCAATACCGATTGCACGAGTTGCCTCATCACAGCCGGCACGCCGCCATGCAAACCGGTTCGAACCTTGTGGTCCCGATTGCCCATACGCCGGCGGACATCTACAAGTGTTTGCACCAGGGCGAGTTCGGTGTCGGACACAGCATCGACGACCCTGTCGTATTCGGCAATAACCTGGCCGGGGAACTGCTCCAAGCCCGGCCGACGGCCGATGAGCCGGTTCTGGAAGACGTGTCGCCCGACGGAACCGTGTTCAGGATTAATCTCCGTCCTTATCGAATGCGTTTCAAGGGTGACGAGAATGCCGCATGTGCCCTTCTGCTCAAGGCTTGTCTGGATTCGGCCGAGAGGGTGAAGGGAAGGGCGGAGCGTTTTCTCGCGGCCCTTGCACACTTCAGGGATCTCAACGGGGCCCGCTCGGTCGTAGCGGACGGCACGGTAATCGCCTTCCCTCCCGAAACCCTCGACGCTTTCCTCGTGGAGGTTGCCGACTTTGTCCGTACGTACAACACGGTGCCCATACTGAGTCATTCTGCGGAATACAAGCGCTTCAACAACCCCTCGTACCGGGTGTTGGACCTGGAGACGCTCAAGGAATCGGATCTGGCCTGTCTCTTGCCCACGACCGGCTGAATGATGTCGATGTTCATTACTTGGGCGATCTGTATGTCCGCCGTCTTCACGGCGAAGACCGGCGGCACATGTCGGAGGATTTACCTATGAACCCGGGAAGAACCAACGCAGGCGCAATCTTGTTGCAGCCTCCTCCGGGGGATCTCACCGGGCCGTATCCCGCGCTCGCTTATCTGAAGGCCTTTGCCGAGCTGCGCGGACACCGGGTGTTGGTCCGTGATCTCGGTATCGAAGCGTTCCACTTTCTCACCGAGGAAAGCCGGCTGAGAGATCTCGCCCGGCGCTCCGTCCGCATGAGAGATGTCTTGG
This sequence comes from Pseudomonadota bacterium, assembly GCA_043806215.1. Classification (GTDB taxonomy): domain Bacteria; phylum Desulfobacterota; class Desulfomonilia; order Desulfomonilales; family Desulfomonilaceae; genus JAVHLK01. The sequence goes on from JAZDHD010000447.1 coordinate 8,727, forward strand.
AAGCCAAGGGGTATCTGGAGAGGTACGAAGAACGGCTGTACGGAATGCTCGCCGCGGCTTCATGGACCGAACGGAACCTCGATGCGCTCCCCGATGCGATAAAGACCTTCAAGAACGCCCGGCGATTTCGGGACCACCGGCAGTATAAGCGATCATGCCGAGTGTTGGATGCGTTCTTTCGGCTGCTGTCCGCCGTGCACTTCCCGACGGAGATCACGGCGGCCGATTTTACCTCGGCGCAGTCGGTCAACTCGACCGAAGGCATCCTTGCCTTTTGCGACCGTGCGCTCAATCCGTACGTGGACTTCTATGAGGAAGTCCTCTTCCCTCAGATTGCACAGTACGGTCCCATGGTCGTGGGGATCTCCATGGAGTTTGCATCGCAATCGGTGCAGGCGCCGGTCCTGGGAAAGATGCTCAAGGAACGGTTTCCAACAGTTCACGTGACCATGGGCGGGGCCTATCTCTCGCAATGGGTGCTGCTCATGGGGGAGCCTCAGTTGGAGTGGCTGTTCAGCTGCACGGACTCGGTGGTCTGCGGGGAAGGTGAGGAGGCGTTCACCGGTTTGTTGGACCGGCTTGCCGCAGAGGAGGCGTTGGAGGGACTACCCAATTTGTTGCACCTCGACCGCTCAACCGGAGTGGTGAGCCGTTTCGAGGCCCTTTCCTACCCTGATGTGGCTGAAATACCTCCTCCGGACTTCAGCGATCTGGATCTCGACGCGTACCTGATCCCGCAGACCGTGCTGCCCTACTGTATAAGCCGGGGATGTTACTGGGGTAAGTGCGTTTTCTGCCAGAACCGGTACGGCGAGAACCGCATGCGCCGCTACCAGACGGTTCCCGTGGAGAAGGCATTGGATGAGATGTCCGCGTTGGCCGAGCGTTATTGCACGGATCACTTCAACTTCAGCAATGATGTGGTGGACCCCCGCTACCTCGAGCGTTTCAGCCGGGCAGCCCTTGTCTCGGGAAAGCACTTCATTTGGAACACGGATTTGCGGGCGGAAGAGAGGTTCGATGCCGACTTGTGCAAGCTCATGGCGGATGCGGGCTTGAACAGTGTGGCCATCGGCCTGGAAAGCGGATGCCAACGGACTCTGGACGCGATGAACAAAGGCAAGGACATCGAGGTGGTCGGGCGTGTGATGAAGGATCTCTATGACAACGGGGTCGCGACTCAGGCCATGGGGATCTTCGGCTTTCCCGGAGAAACCGAAGACGAGGCGGAGAGCACCGTAAGGTTTATCGAGGAGAATCAAGACCGTGTTTCCTACTACGTTGTGGGGCTTCTGATGGTGGTACCGGGCTCACGCATGCACGAGGATCCCGGGAAGTATGGCGTGACCTCGATCAGTTACTCCGGCAACCACCTGATGACCCCGATGCCGGTATGGACTTCGGATACAAGGATACCCGCCGGCGCGGTGAACAGGCTGTATGCCCGCTTGGAGAGGTTGGAGGACCGCTACGCAGTCAATGAATACCCGTATGTGGGAGCACTGTGCACGAACCACGGTTTTCTCTATTTTCAGCAGGGACCCGGGATTCTCAAAGACCTCAAGAGAGAAGAGCAGAGATCGGAACAAAGGCTGATCGACGGCCTGCAGGCCGCAGACGAGCAGACGAGGAAGAAGAAGCTCAAATCAATGTCGGCAAGGCCCGTCTTCTCCATGGAATTATTCCGCTCTCCGTATCCTCTGGAACGAATTCAGATGAATCCCGGGG
>JAZDHD010000448.1:0-14373 GCA_043806215.1 Pseudomonadota bacterium
GCCGCATGACCCGCCGAAATGACCCCCTTCGCACTTGCCCTCCCAATGTCGGATTCGTGCACTTGGACTCCCCCAAGCTTCGTCCACTCAGCCTCGACTTAACCCCCGGGACCATTCCCGAATTCCCGAGGAGAGCGAACACTTCGAGATCATTGATACCTGAACCGATGTATGATAATTAAGTCCGAGATGAGATGCTTTCGTTTCCCAGGAAACTCCATGGTTTCCGGATGTTACACGATGAGGGCCCGTATGGAGAAACCGACCGGGGATACTGAAGGGCACTTCCTGGAATTGGACGAGCGTTTAAGGGAGAAGACCGTACGATTGGACGTCGCTCACGAGGAATTGCGGGAAACCGAGGCCCCCTACCCTTCCCAAGCCATGAAGGTAACGCTCGCCGAGGCCCTCCGGGCCGCCAAGACGGATACCACCATCTTACTGACCGGAGAAAGCGGGAGCGGCAAAGACTATATGGCGAAGTACATTCACGATCACAGCCGCAGAGCCGGCGGCCCCTTCTTCTCCGTGAACTGTGCCGCGGTGGTCCCGGATCTTGCCGAATCGGAGCTCTTCGGGCATGAACCCGGCGCGTTCACCGGAGCCCGCGGCCGCAAGCGCGGGCTATTGGAACTTGCCGGCGGCGGCACGCTTCTCCTCAACGAGGTTGGCGAGCTTTCCCTCGGTCTCCAGGCCAAACTGCTCACCTTCCTCGATACCAAGTCTTTGACCAAGGTGGGAGGAGAAAAGAACATCATCATTGACGCCAGGCTCATTGCGGCCACGAACCGTGACTTGGAACAAGAGGTGAGTGAAGGCCGTTTCCGTGCCGACCTGTTTTACCGCCTCAATGTGCTGGCTATCCATATGCCTCCGCTGCGCGACCGGAAGGACGACATCCCCGTCCTCGTGCCGCAGATCGTCTTTAAGCTGGCGGAGGACATGCAACTCAAATATGTCCCCGATATCGACCCGCTGCTGATGGAACGGTTGCGCAGCTACGACTGGCCGGGGAACATCCGGGAACTCAGAAACGTTCTGGAGCGGACTCTGATTCTGTCCCGGGGGAAGACTCTCCTGCCGGACTCGGCCGAGCTCGGTGATGACCCGGCGATTGAACGACTCCCTGCCCGGGACGCGTGCAGCGGCGAGACTCTCAACTCCGTTGTTGCGAGGGTAAAACGAGGGCTCGTTATCGACGCACTCAAGCGCAACAGGGGCAATAGAAGCAAGGCTGCACGGGACCTGGGCATATCCCGTTATTCGGTCATCCACTACGTCAAATCGCTTGGCATAACGGACGAGGAATTGTGACATGCCCCCCCGGCGGACACAGGCGGTGCTTGCATCCGGTGGATGTCGCGCCGCGGCAGGCAAGGGGTTGATGTGTCCGGGGCGCGTGTGAAGAGGATTCTTGACGCCTCGGGTGTTGCGGTGGTCCCGGGGAATGCTTACCTACTATGTGCGGCCGGGGGCACGACATCGTAACGGAGGTATTTTATGAAGAAATCCATGGGAGCCAAAACCATACTGTATCCGACTCCCGTTCTCGTGGTGGGGACGTACGACAAAGACGGGAGACCCAACGTCATGACCGCGGCATGGGGCGGAATCTGCTGTTCTCAGCCCCCATGTGTGTGCGTATCGTTGAGGGAAGCCACGTATACCTACGGAAATCTGATGGAACGGAAGGCTTTCACAATAAGCATAGCGCCCGAGTCCTACGTAAAGGAAGTGGATTACTTCGGTCTGGCCACGGGGAAGAATGAAGACAAGTTTGCGGCAACCGGATTGACGCCGGCGAAGAGTGACCTGGTGGATGCGCCGTACGTGGAGGAGTTCCCTTTTGTTCTGGAATGCAAGGTGGTACATACGTACAAGATCGGATTGCATACGCAGTTCATCGGTGAAATCTTGGATGTCAAAATAGAAGAGGATATGCTGGACGAAAAGGGGCGCGGAAGCATTGAACGAGTCAAGCCAATGCTGTGGGCCCCGGACACCAGGGGCTATTACGGCATCGGCCGGCATCTGGGACAAGCGTTTTCAATCGGCAAGGACCGGTAGTTTCCCGGGGAGCTTCCTTTTCCGGCGGACGGCGGGGAAAGCTCGGCGTCTTGCCAAGATCCTTTTGGGTCTGATGATGAGAACACTTGTGCAACGGGGAGATTCATGGCCAAACCCAAGATCGACGCCAAGCAGGCTCTCGAAGATATCCGGTCGGGCATGGACGACCAGACGCTGATGGACAAATACGCCATCTCGGCGAAAGGGCTTGAGAGCCTTTTCAAGAAACTGATCGATCTGGGAGTGATCTCGCGGCAGGAGATCGACCAGCGCTCGTCCGAATCCTTCGGCAACGTCAGCATAACCAACAACCTGAGAGGGAAGGAACAACCGGCGCGGGAACACGGGCGTTCCGTGAATGCACAGGAGGCCGCCGGAGACATCCGTTCCGGAATGAACGATGCCGATCTCATGGAGAAATACAGACTTTCCTCCAAGGGTCTTCAGAGCCTCTTCGGTCAACTTACGGAAGCGGGGGTCGTTTCCCAACGCGAGTTGGACGAGAGAATGCCCTGGACGGACAGTACGGTCGACGTACTCGACGTCTTACGGCGATTCGGTTTGGACCGCTCGTACGCACCCGGGCGTGACGCCGGCGTACCTTCGCACTGCGTGGCGTGCGGTGTACCTCAGACTATGGAGTTCGACGTCTGCCCGGCTTGCGGAACCAACATTCCGGAATTCAAGGCGAGGCGGGTCGCGCGGAAACAACAAGAACAATCCGCATGGAAGTGCCCGGCATGTGGAAGGCGTCAAGACAGAGCGCATGAAGAGTGCCCGGTCTGTGGAGTCATTGTCGCCAAGTTTGCGGGAAAAACATAAGTGGGGCGTTTCCCAATTACGGTCGCACATTTTCGTCTCGCCGCCGGCTCGGGTGCCGGCAAGAACAGGATCCGGGCACGGAGGCCCGGGCTACGAAGGACTATCATGAAGCCTAGACCTACATCGTGGGCATCCCGCGTTCTGCGCGGGATGCCCGTCATCTTCAAGGGCGGGCGCTGCCCGCCGGTCCCATCCCGCGTCCCGCGGGATTTGGGCGCACCTGCGTGTGCGCCCAAATGCGGGCGGACACATAGGTCCGCCCCTACCGTAGTCCGCCCCTACCGTAGTCCGCCCCTACCGTAGCCCGCCCCTACCGTAGCCCGGGCCTCCGTGCCCGGAACGCTCTGGTTCCAGTTCTCAGACTCGGTAACAGGAGCAGAATGTGCGACCGCATTTACGCCATGAAGCACTAAGTGTTTCAAGGCCTGCGGAGAAGTCGATGAAACTTGCAGCCTGGACACTGATCTGCACTGTACCGGTATTGATGGCGGTATCGGGATGTACCGAAAAGCAGAGGCAGGAATACAGCCACTGGAAATCCGACCTGATCGGCCTGAACAGACGGATCACGCTCTATTCGGCCGACGGGACACCCATCAAGAAGTGGGAAGGCAGGTACAAGGTCGAAATCAAAGACGGCGTTGCCCGTTTCATCCATGACGGGAAGGCGATTGTGATCTCCGGCACGTTTGTCGTCGAGGAGATGTAGGCGTGCAGCGGGATTCAGGAAACCCTACGCATCGCGAAGAGCCTTGCGGTGTCTTTCGAGATACTTCTTGTACGACCGGATGGCGTCGGCAATGATCAAATTCGGTGTTGCCTCGGAAGGGACCACCGCGACGACCAGACAGCCGCCGTCAGGCCAGAAGACCCGGCGGCAGGCGATGGTGGTTTCGGTCCCCACCAGCCGAAAACTGAATTCCGAAACCTGGCCGAAATCGAACCGTATCACTCCCTCGGCCATTTGCTGTTGCGTGGCCATGAAAACCGAAACCAACTCGTCCGGATCATATACATAACCGCCATTGTCCAGGACAAAGCCATCGGCGTCCGCTATCACCACCTGGTTGACCAGTCCTTTGTCGATTGCGTCTTCAATCTTTCCGCTGAGTATTGTCATTCCACATCAAAACCACTTGCTCTGAGTCTTGCCGTGAGCCGCTTAAGCATGGCAATGAGGGCTTCCTCCAGGTTGTTCCCGGTCAGCGCGCACGTGGAAAAGCCTTCATGTTGCTCCAATCCGAGGTATTCCTGAAGAAACTCCACCGAGTGAATGTCTTCGAGATCGTTCTTGTTATAGATTACCACGATTTCCGCGTCGGCCAGGCCTTCCATTTCCTGCTGGCACTTCCACAACTCCTGGAGGATTCTCATGTTGTTCTCGAGCTGGTCCTTCTGGGAATCCACCACGATGAAGATCCCGTCCGAGCCTCCCAACACTTTGGTACGTGTTCCCTTGTAGTAATCCTGCCCCGTTGCGGAAAACATGCGCGTTACCACATTCTGCGAAATCTCGATGGGGGCGAAATCGAAGAGCAAGGTCTGGCCAAAGGAGGTCTTAACCTGCCTGAGCTGCTTCACCAACTTCATCTCATCGGGGATGACGTGGTAAAAAATCCATTCCAGGGCGGTGGTCTTGCCCGCCAAAGCAGTTCCAAAGAAAATCAGCTTCAAGTAGATCCTATCTCCAACTACCTTCAATGATCGTCATCCTTTCTTCTTCTTTTCCAAGAAGGACAGAAGGCTTACCGGATGGGGCTTGTCACCGGAAGTCGCGGTCTTTGGCAAACGGAACTTGTGTTCCTCCATAAACCGTCCCCTCGCATTGGCGGTCGTCTCCATCACCTCGAACAGTGCCTGTTTGCCGGTCTTGACCGCAACGCGGATCACTCCCATGGGACATGATTTCTCCGCCACGATCACAAGTGATCCCCTCGGCATCATTTGCTGGGCAATGTTAAGTCCGTCGAATTCGGCCATAACCATCTCGCAGTAATACTGGCCGAGTCCGTCCCCCAATGACTGGTAGCATTGAAAGGCGGAAGCCAGCATTGCCCCAAGATCCTCCGGCTCCATGTCTATGTCGCCTTCAATAGCTATGGGAATCCCGTCGCTGTCAATGACAACCGCAGCCCTAACGCCCGGTGTGCTCTCCAAGATTCTTCTAACCAATACGGAAATGCTCTCCATTGTAGCTCTCCAGATCCGGCTGCCTGCTGAAAAGTCAGGCGGGCCTTCTCGTACGCCGTGACCTGATAATCCTCGCGTCCGATTCGTTGATCCCAACGGTCTCTCCGCCCAGGCATGGCAACAGGCCGGCCGCGGACGGTTCCGTCATCGGAAGATCCCCTCATTCAAGACGATTTCTTGCCGTTCCTCATTTCGTCCCGCTGTCTGGCCGCCTCGATGAGAAGCGCCTGTCCCGACTTCTTTATGGTATATCTCTTCGGCCGCTTCCACGGATGCGTCGAGAAACTGCCGCCCTTAAACGTCAGGCATTTGAACAGAGCCTCTTCTCCTTCCAATCCATCACATTCTGCGTGCCTGATGTCCCCTTTGTCAACGTAAATGCGGCCGCTCGATCCGACCCTGGAAACGATTTCCAGCACAACCTTCCTGCCGTTGAACAGAAGCAGCTGCATGTACTCGAGAAGATCCACCCCTTCGATAAGACCTGAAAAGGCCGCATCATCGCTCGACTTACCGATCTCCTCAATGATAATATCGTTCAGTTTGGGTACTGCGATGGGTTTCTGGAGCAGCCTGTCCACCCCCGGATGTCCCTCGGATTCCTTCTCGTCGGGTTGAGTGGCACAACCGGTCAAGATGATCACCGGAGGCTTGGGAATCTCCCGTTTGGCGCAGAGCCCCTGAATTGCCGCGGCAACTTCCCAGCCGTTCATCTCAGGCATGGCCAAACCGCACACCACCGCGTCGAAACGGGCTTCTTTGAACAGCGTCAGCCCCTTGCGGCCGGAAAACGTCGCGAAAACCGTGTGACCGAGCAGGGTCAATCCCTTTTCAAACATTCTGACCACGGGCACTTCGTCATCAATGAGGAGTATGCTGTACTTCTTTCCCAAGGACAGTTTGCTGAGAGCCATTCTCTCGGCCGTCGGGTCACGGACAAAGGGCAGCCTCACCTTAAACGCCGCACCATGGGGGGTGCCTCTCTTGACTCCCATGGATCCGCCGTGCCTCCGTACGATCTCGGCATTGAACGCGAGCCCCATTCCTGCATGACCAACCTTGGAACTCCAGAAGGGCTGAGCCAGATTCTTGATATCTTCGGCCGGTATTCCTACTCCGTTATCGGAGACCGAGAATACTACCTGATTCTTCTGGACAAAGGCGGAAACCTTCACGGTGCCGCCAACCGGCAACGCCTCAACTGAATTCTTGAGAAAATTGATGGCCACCCAGGACAGCTGGTCGGACACACCGCTCACAAAGCATCCCGGTTGAAGGTCCAGCTCATACGAAACATTGATGTTGTTCCGCTCAAGTTCGGCCTTGGACCAGAGTTTGCACATCTCGATCGCTTCCTCGACCACTTCGGACAAGTCGAATACTTCTTTCTCCCCTCTGTTCGTCAGATGAGTCTCACGTCCGAGCCGTTGAATCCATCGAACAACTTCCGTGGCCGAGCGCGTGCTCTCGATGATCTGTTTGAGGTTGCTCTCCAGTCCTGCGTAGTCCTTCAGTTGAAGACTGGTCAGCGCCACATTGGCATTTCCGGAGAGAATCTGAAGGAGATTATTGAAATTGTGGCCAATGCCGCCGGCAATCTGTCCAAGGACCTTGAGACGCTCTGAACGGATAATGGACTCCTCCGCCCTCCTCTGATCGGAGACGTCTTCAACAAAGGCGTGGGCCCCGATTATGGATCCCGTGCCGTCCTTAACGGGCATGACGCGCATTTTGACGTGCATGTCCCGATCTGTCTTGCTCCTGTACTGCAGGTGACCCAGACCGCCCTCCCCGGACTCCAAACACCTGTATATGGCCTCTGAAATACCGGATTCAAACACCGGCAGGAGTGAAAAGAGGTCCGGCAGGTCCATTTGGCCATGAAACGGAAACCCGAGGATGCTTGCCGCCGCGGGATTGGATTCGGTAATTTCGGCCGATGTGTCGAACGAAACCATTCCCAGGGGAGAACTCCGAATCAGGGAACGGCAACGCGCAAGCGTCCGACGAAGTTCCTCCTCCGTCTCCTCAGTCTCGGTGATATCGATCCAGGAACCGAGTATCTCTCCACGGGCATCGCCGTTATGCCTCACAAGATTCAGTTCGTCGCGTACCAGAACGTACGTTCCGTTCTTGTGACGAAAACGATACTTGAGGATCTGGTGACCCGTGTCGAGGACTCCCAGCATCTCTTCCAGTACGCGTCCGGCATCGTCCGGATGAATGCGGTCCTCCCAGAAAGACCTTTCCCGCGTGAATTCGTCGGGGAGGTAACCAAGCTGCGAGGACACATTGTCACTCACGAAGGTGGGCCGAAGAAGTCCGTCCGCTTCGCGTGTATAAATAATGACTTGGGGCCCGAAGGGATGCCGGCTTTCCGAAGTCTCGCTCAGATGCGACCAACGCCGTTGGACCTTCCGAGAACCTCTTTCCTTGGCCCGGATGGCCACGGTAAGATCCGACACCAATTCATGAAAACGATCTTCTCTCATCTCCGAGGTCTCACCTCCCCACCGATCCGCCGTGACCGTTTCAGGTCCCGGTGATAAGCGCGTGCCCGGGTGTCTCCTTGTTGCCGGAATGACCCGGCAACGAAGGCACGAGAACCGCGCCGATGCGATGGAGTACGGTCAAAAAGATTGTACCAGTCTACCGCAACCATTCCATACAACCAAGCACAAGTCAAGTGGGGGTGCCCGGCACCGGTCAGATCAGCTGGCGGCAAACATCGGCAACAGTCAGCATGCAGATCTCCTTGAAGGTTTCCTTTACTCCGTCTCCGTACAGGGCACTGGCCCCGAACCACGGGCGATCGGACCGGGGATTGAGATCCTTGTCCATGACCTCAAGAGGCATCGTGTGCACACCGTCTTTGATCAGGTCGCGCTTGTTGAACTGGAGGACAAGAGGAATGTTGGCAAGCTCTCTGTCCATCTGCCGGAGGTTTACGTAAAGGTTGCCGAGACTTTCGATATTCTCGTTTCTCTTGTCGATCTTGGAGTCGGCCACGAACACGATGCCGTCACACCCTTTGAGTACAAGCTTTCGGGTATCGTTGTACTGAACCTGTCCCGGAACGGTATAGATGGAAAGCTTAATGCCAAGGTCCTTGATGGTGCCCATGTCGAGAGGGAGCAGATCAAAAAAGATGGTCCTGTCCCCGGTCGTGTTGATTGATATCAGCTCACCCCGGGCTCTCGTTCCCACAGATCTGTGAATGGTAATCAAGTTCGTGGTCTTTCCCGATTGCCCAGTTCCGTAGTAGACGATTTTGCACTGGATTTCGCCCGATTTCAGCCGAATGATTGCCATGCCAACTGCCTATACCCGCGCAGTCTCCCATGCCATGAAATCCATGTCAACATGAGTCCTTCTCCGTGGGGCCGGAAGGTGCGGTCCGTTTCACTTCATCACAGTATACCACGTTGAAATGATTGTGGCTCTCAAATGGTAAGAGACAGTCGATTTTGCCGTACCGGTCTTTCTGAAAATCTACCCGGGCGGCCACAGGGGGCCGCCCCTACGGCATGGGATTGTCATGCTCGGTTGTGATCGCCCCGATCACCGCTTTACCGGCAAACCGACTTCACGGATTGAATCCAAGTCCCTTGGACTTCCGAACACATCTTGGGGCCTTTGCATCCGCCTGCCCGGCGTCATTTGACCTTTCAGCATTCACCCCATGCCTCGTCCCGTTTCCGGGCAGCCTCCATGAGCAACAACTCTCCCGGAATGCCGATCGTCGCCAGATCCGGTTCACACCACGGCTTGTGGGCAAAGGTTCCCTCGCGGAAGCACAGACAGCGATACATGGCCTGGACCCCTTTGAGGACTCCACATTCTGCGTGTACCGCCTGACCGTTTAAGAAGAAGATCCGTCCCTGAGTACCCAAGCTCGAGGTAACCTCCAGAATGGTCTTTTTCCCGCTGAGCATTATGAACTGTACATACTCCAGGATATCGGCCTCTTCGACAGTGCCTGTGAAAGAGCTCCTCGTACGCGTCCTTTGAATAAAATCAAGCAACGAATCCGCATCTACGGGCTTGGGGAAGACGGCATTGGCGCCGTCGTTGAGAATGACGCGTTCCCTTATCTGTGGGATGTTGGTCCCTACGGCCACTATTCTTGGCCTTGGACACAGACAACGAGACCACGGTATCAGGTCCGCGCGCTTATCGACGTGAGGATCGACGTCCACCACCAGGACCGAGAACGCCCGAAACTCCAGAATTGACATTGCATGTCTGCTGTCCCGAGCGATAAAAACCGAGAGGCCGAATTTCTCGAGGGAGTCGGCAAGGGATCGGGCTGAAGCCGGATCCGAGTGGACCAGCAGTACCGGGACGTTATTTCTGACCATCCGGGGTAATCCTTATCTTGCCGTCAGTGGATGAATCGGCAATGATACCAAGACTATCCTTCGCCCATGCGATGGGTCACATCCAGAATGATGCCCTGCAAGTGGGTGACAACACCTTTCGAGTTTCTCCTCACAAAGGTCCTGTCGTCAACCCAACGCGGGTCTCCGTACCCGGTAACTATCCGATATTCAAGATTGAATTCCTCAAGATCCGGATCTTTGGAGAACTCTTGGACCTCACTGAAAACCCGCTCTCTATCGTCCGGGTGTATGATGTCGCCATACTTGATCGCGCCGGCCAGAAGGTCCTCGGACTCGTAGTCAAACTGAAGCACGTTGTCCGAGACGAACTCTATGGGCCAGTTTCCCTCGGCGCGCCGGACAAACGCAACAGCAGGACTGATCTCTATGATGGACTCCATCTGCTTGAGTCGCTCCACTGTAACGCGCAGTTCATCCTCTATCCGTTTGCGCTCGGTGATTTCTTTCTGGAGTTCACGGTTAATCTGAATGGCGTTCTCATACGTCGACGCGAGGAAACTCAATGCGCGTTCCGGGTCCACGTCGACGGCATGGGTCCGCCCCCAGATGCCGATCTCGAGCCGGAGGGTCTTTCGGCCGTTTGCCTTGTGAAATGGATTGGCAATGACCGACTCGACTTTTGACAGAAGAAAGTCCTTGTCGTACGGTTTTGTTATGTAGAAATCAACCCCGGCCTCCAGGCCTCGGATCACGTCCAGCGGATCGGAGAGTGCGGTCAAAAGAATCACGGGAATGTGCTTGAGCTTTTCACTGCATTTGATCTCTCTGGTAAGACCGAATCCGTCCAGTTCGGGCATTACGATATCGCTGATGACGAGAACAGGGGTCCCGCTCTTCAACACGTCGATTGCCTGGATGCCCGAAGCCGCCCTCGTAACGCGATAGCCGCTCTCTTCGAGCAGGTGCTGCAGCAGCATGGCCTGCGTGAGGCTGTCCTCAACGATGAGAATCCATCCGTCCGTCTTGCCGCCCTTTCCGGCAGGCTGCATGCGCCCGTCCTCCTGTGTATAAGTGCTCGTCGGCGTAAGTACGGTGACACATTAACGTACGCCGTCTGTGTCTTGGCAACGCCCGCCCGGTGAACCGACTCGGAGCGATGCCCGTCCCACGGTTCCGCCGTGCCTCGCCGCGGTTTATGTAAAGGAATCCTTCTGCAACGTCGGCAGGTTGCCCTTCCGCTTGACCAGACTGCAGAGCATCTCGCCTATCTTCTCGATGGGAAGCGAATACTTTACCGCTCCCAGTTTCATTGCCTCACCCGGCATGCCGTAAATGACGCTGCTCTCCTTGTCCTGTGCTATGGTCTGTGCACCCTTGTCCCGCATCAGCTTGAGTTCGAGGGCCCCGTCTCTTCCCATCCCGGTCAACAGCACCCCGATCGACCGTTCTCCAAAGGCCTCGGCCGTTGACTTGAAGAGCCAGGCCACCGACGGCGCTATACCATCCTTCGGCTTGTCGGGCTTGACTTGAATCGTCCGGCGGGGATCTATGCCCATTTGACAGCCGTCGGGAGCCACATAGGCGTTTCCGGGCAGGGCCTTCTCTCCATTCCGGGCAAGTTGTACGTTCATCGGACAGCTCCCGTTCAGCCAATCTACAAAGCCTTGGGTAAACCCGGGGCTGATGTGCTGAACCACCAGGACGGGAACATCAAAATCTTGCGGCAATTTCGCAAGGATTTCGCGGAGTGCGGGCGGTCCCCCGGTTGACGCGCCTATGGCAACTATCTGAAAACCGACGGACATCGCCTGAGGAGCCGGAGACACGGGAGGCACGGGCATTGGCGTCCGCTCGATGCTCTTCTGTCTTCCCCTGCGGCCCACCACCTTGACCTGAGACATAATCTTCACGGTCTCTATGAGTTTCTCCGCGTGCCCTCTCTTTATGCCGATGTCCCCAAATCCGGGTTTCTCGAGTACCGCAACCGCTCCCGCGTCTACGGCCTTCCACGTCTTCTCCACTTCTTCCCGGGACACGCTTGCGCTCACGATGATCACGGGCAGAGGTTTGCTTTCCATAATCCTGCGGGTGGTCTCGTAGCCGTCCATTCTGGGCATGATGATGTCCATGGTGACGACGTCGGGCCGCCTCTGCTCGAGAAATTTCAGCGCTTCCTCACCGTTGTTTGCAGTTCCGATGATTTCGATCTCGGGATCCGAAGAAAGAATCCGGGTCAGCACCTCGCGGGCCACCGCCGAATCCTCCACTATGAGCACCTTCGTCATACCGGAACCCTTCACCTAAATGAGCCTGCCCACGGTTTCCAAGAGGTTGTTCTGGTCGAAACTGCCCTTGACGATGTACGCGTTCGCTCCCACGTCAATTCCACGCTCCCTGTCTTCGCGTGACCCGAGGGAGGTGACCAAGACGACCGGCAAATGGCTGAGCCGCTCGTCGGCCCTTATGTTGCTCGTAAGTTGGAACCCGTCCATCCTGGGCATCTCGATATCGGAGACAACCAGGTCGAAGTGCTGAGTTCTCAGGGCGCTAAAGGCTTCAGCGCCGTCTACGGAGGTGGTGACCTCGTAACCGGATGATTCCAGTATGTTTTTCAGCAACATCCGTGAAGTGATGGAATCCTCCACCACAAGAATCGACTTGGCCTTGTCGATGTGAGCCTGTGCCTCCAAACGCCGGGCGGTCGTCTCAAAGCTCTGTTTTACTGCGGACTTGATCAGGTCGGAAATACTCAGTATGGGGACCAATTTCCCCGATCCCAGGACCGTGGCCCCGGCCACATTCCGAACGCGGGAAAGCTGGTTGCCAAGGCTTTTCACGAGCACTTCCTGCTCTTGCAGGATGGCATCCACGCAAAACGACACAAGTGTTTCGCCGGATCTGAGCAAGAGTACGGGAAGATACTGCGAGTCGCCATTTCCCTTCTCGGGTCTTGGAAGCTCAAGGATGTCTCCCAACCGTACCAGAGGCACCACCCGGTGGTTCATCTCGATGGTGTCCGTATTCCCGATGGTCTTTATCGTGTCCCTCTTGATTCTGGAAACCCGTTCCACATTGGCCGTGGGAAGGACGAACTGCCGGTCGTGAGCCTTGACCAATATTCCCCTGAACGTCGAAAGAGTGATCGGCAAGATGACTCTAAACGTGGTTCCGTAATGAGGCTCACTGGAAACGGATATGTTCCCGCCGAGGTTTTCCACCTTCTCCCGCACGATGGCCAGTCCCAGTCCCCGGCCGGATATGCTGGTCACGGCGGAACTTGTGGAAACCTCGGATCGAAACATCAGCGACAAAGCATCCTGACGTTCGACGGCATGTTTTTCCTGTTCGGTGAGCAAGCCCTGCTGCGTCGCGGCTTCCTTCACTCGAACCGCGTCGATGCCGGCGCCGTCATCGGATACGACCATTTCCAACTGCTTTCCGCTCATCTGAGATATGGCTATGGTCACCGTGCCTTGTCTTGGTTTGCCGGCCCGTTCCCTTTGGTCCGGATCTTCAATGCCGTGATCTATGGCATTCCGCAGCAGGTGAATGAGCGGGTCCTTCATCTGTTCGAGAATGCGCCTGTCGACTTCAAGATCTCCTCCGCGGATAACGAGGTTGGCTTCCTTACCGCTGTCCCGCGAAAGATCCCGCACCAATTTGGGAAAGATCTCGAGAACCGTGGAACAAGGAAGCATAAGAACGTTCATCATGTCGTCGAGGATGTCGTCCACCATGGTGCCGTACATTCTCGCATCGCCTTCGGCGGCCTTTGCCGCCTCGCGCAATGCGGATTCCATCCTTTTGATCCACTGTTCGTTCCAATGCATGAACTCATCGGATTTCTCCAAACTCCGGGAGGTATCCTGCGGCAAGTTCCCCTTGAATCCCCTCATGTATGTGGTTCCACGACCGTGCCCTTCAGAGGTGAATGCGGCCCACTTCTGTTTCCACTCATCCAGGCCGTTGATCAGCCTCACAAGATCCGTGACGCGCTGACCCGTGGTCAGCTTGACCGAGATCATTTCCCCCATCCGGCGTAACAACGGATCAAGCTTGCCGACCGATATTCTTATGGTATCCCAATGGGATGCCCGCTCTCTTCTCAATGGTTCTCCATGGAGTTCCGTTTGGTCCCGGGTGGACGGCTCCGTCGCGCGCCTAAACGTGTGCCGGACCACGTCGGTTGGGCGGTCGACCGGATCGTCGATACCGACCGTTTCTTCCCGTTGGGTTTCCGCCGCGGACGAAGCCTTGGAATCACCCCGTGAGCCTCTCCCGGCAGTCTTCACCAGAGTGCGTTCCAGTCGGGTCAACTCGTCTATAATGGGTCCTGTTTCGACGTTTGGGGCTTCATCGAGCAGACTGTTCATGATGTCCGTCGCACGGTGAAGCGTATCGAACAATTCCGTCGACTCTTCCCCCAAACCGGCCTTGAGTTTGGCAAACACGCTTTCCACGGTCTGACACACCGACTCGATCTCCATCATGCCCACAGATCGAGCCGCGCCCTTGAGACTGTGCGCCTCCCTATACATCGTCTCCACAAGGTCGGTTCCGTCGCTTCCGCCCGTTCCCTTCTCGAGTTCCAGAAGACCGTTGCCGATGGCCCTGAGATGCTCTTCGGCTTCCACCTTGAACGCAGCGAATAGTTTCTTCAGGAATTCCTCGTCACTCGTGGGCATCTCTCTATCTCCCGCCATGTCCTGCAAGCGCCGGTCTGCCGGCCGACGCGATTATTCACGCCCGGAATGGGGCCTATAGTGACGCTCTTTGAATCTCGCGGTAATCCTAATCCAGGTTCTCAAGGATCCCGCCGGTCGTTCCTGTCATTGCGAGGAGCGCAGCTGAGCCTGCCCCGGACCCAGATCCGGGGAAGCAATCTCAATGCCTCATGAAAGGCTGAGATTGCCACGCCCTCCCAAAGCCTCGGGCTCGCAATGACAGACGT
>JAZDHD010000449.1:0-6043 GCA_043806215.1 Pseudomonadota bacterium
AGGTCGGACGGCTCCCATCCCAAGACTCGGGCGGTAAAGTCGGAAATGTCCTGAATTTCCGGAATGATTTCGCCTGATCTGTCCTTGGGCAGGCAGGAAAGAAACTCGCGGTGTTCCGGGCTAATGTTGCGGTTTACGTGAGCCTGTGCTGCCAGAAGAGCGGGAATGGAAACCACCAGCCCTACGGGTTGCACGTACCCGAGCCATTCGAGGTGAGCGATTTCTTCAGGGTCTTTGGGCATTCCTTCACCCCGTCACGGGCCACAAATACACAAGGCCAACAGGCTCGATCCTCTTTGCCTTCACCTCGTAGATTCCCCGAATACGTTCAGGCTCAGTCTTGAGTTCTTCTTCAATCATTGTCAGACGCTTGTCCCAATAGCGTTTGTCGGCTTCGAGTTGTCGAAACTCTTCCTCAGGGAAACCCAGGTCGAGCACCATCTGCCGGTCCATCTTCGCATGCTTAGCAACGGTTGATCCAATATGTTTCTTCTGCGTTTCGAGGATATCCCGCATGGCCTTTGCTTCAGACTCGGCCCGTTGCCTGAGCTTCGCTTCCGCATCTCCGGCATACTCTTCTCCCCGTGACTGCAAATGGGGAAGGAGTTCCCGCACGTCTTGAGCCGCTGAAGCCACGAGTTGTTTGCTTACCTGCTCCGATACATGATGTCCGCGAGACGATTTCAAGGAATTTTCTAGTAGTTGCAGAGTCTTTTGCTCTGCTTCCCGTGCATACGGTGAAAGAGGGCCTTTACGGATCTGCGGGTCAGTCCATCGAGCAGTTACCGGGATGAGTTCTTCGTGCAGCCTTGCCGCTCCGGGACCGTAAAGGCAGAGCCGACCGAGGAGGGCGACTCGCGGAATTGCGTCATGCGTCTGTGCCAGACAAGCACGGGACAGTTCGTGATGGACAAACCCTTGCGCCGTGAATCGACCCAGGAGACGCTGGACAATTCGGTGCTCCAGATGCAGATGCACTGTCTCATCGTCCACGGTTCCCTGATCCTCAAACACAACAGGGCGTATCGGGGCGGTCCTTCTCCAATCCCATGGCCTTTCGTCACGTTTTCGGGGGACCCGTAGAGTGTCCATTGTTTCCGCCCAGGTTGGGTCTGCCCCATGCCGCTGATCGAGAGCGGGAAATGTGAAACGACCTTTTCCGTTTCCGTCCTCGCTATGTTCGACCGGATGAAGCGGCTCGGACCCGACGAGTTCCAACGCGCACGAGATTGCAGATCGGAATTGCTCTTCATCCAATCCTATGGTCTTTTGTGACGAATCCAGGAGGTTGCGGAGACGCTCAATTTGCTGTCTCAGGTCCAGTTGACGTTCGCGAGCCGACTCCAGTTCCTCTTCCACGGTCGCTCGACGGTCAGTGGCAAGGTCAGTTGACTCTATTTCCCGCTGCAGATCATTGACGGTTTTCCGTCGGATACCTTGGCTTAAGGTCTTGGCGAGTCGCGAATCGATCACCTGTGACAGGCTGCCAAGTTCATTCCTGATAGTTTCCGTCTTCTTCACGAGAACCTGCAGAATCCGGTCCTCCGGTCGCTGGCTGTAAACGAAGTAATGGCAATAAACCTCATTCCTCGGCTGGAGTTTGCGATCGATACGACCATTGCGCTGCTCCATGCGGCTCGGGTTCCACGGCACATCGAAATGGAACAGATTCCAACAGTGAGCTTGAAGGTTCAGACCTTCCCGTGCTGCGTCCGTAGCGATCAAGATCCGTACCGGATGCTTGCTGGGATTGGCGTTGAAAGCTCGCTTTATCTCTTCTCTCTTCGCCGGCGGCGTAGGGCCGTGATAAACCTCGATCCGCTCGTCGGCCCGTTCAGTGCGAGCGATCGCAGCCTCCAATTGTTGTTTGAGGTAGCGCTTCGTATCATCGTATTCGGTGAAAATGATAACTCGTGTCGTGTTCCACGTCGCCCCGGTCTTGCCCAGTTCGGGAACCATGTTCTCTCGAATCCACTCGATGAGTTTATTCACGCGGGCATCCGGCTGCCCTCGGGAGTGGTCAGCCAGCTCAGCCATCTCTGACAGCAGATCTTGTTCACGTGAGAAAAGTTCTTTGGCCGTGGCGTCACGGATCGGTCCCAGGCTTAGTGCGGAGGCTTCTTCAATCTGGAGATCCTCCTCTGCCTGGAGGTCTTCCTCCGAGAGCGTGGCTCGATCGTCGTCGCTGCCTACGGTCCCTGACAACAGGTCCAAGGAAATAGGCTCGGTCTCCTTTACGTCCGTGGCCCCCTGGGAATCCTCCCATTGACGCAGGACCGTCTTACGATGAACGTGGAGCGTACGAGCAAATGCCTCGACTGACGAGAGTAAGCGCTGCTGCAAACCGGTGATGAGTAGAGCCGCAGCGGCCTGTTTTCTCTTTGACTCGCCTTTCAAGCGCTGTTCCCGGAGTTCTCGATACTCATCCAAGAGAGCCGACAGTCGCAATTCCGGAGCGTCTTCGGGCAGTCCATCGATGTCTATCTGAACAACTTTGCGCTTGGGAAAACCCCCTTGAATCTCCCGGACATCGTCTTTCAGCCTCCGGACAATCACTTCGTCGCGGTGTTTGGCCGTTACAGACACGCCTCGGCAGAACCTCTGAGGATCGAGAATTTCCAGGAGAGCCGAAAAACTGTTCGAATGGCCGTTGTGAGGAGTGGCCGAAAGGAAAAGCCGATGTTCGAAGCGGGGAGCAACATCGCGAACGGCCCGGGTGATCTGGGAGTCGATGGCATACTTCCGGCCGCTCGCAGGCGCCGCATGGTGCGCCTCGTCCAATATCAGGAGCGTGCTGCTCCGAAAAGCTCCGAGCCAGTCTCGCAGGGGTCCGGCATATGATTCGTCGATGAGGAGCCGATGAGATATCAGGAACCGGGAGTGAGTGCTCCAGGGGTTTGCTCCAAAGCCTCTCTCCCGACGAACGCTTTTCATATAATCCTTGTCGAGAATGGCAAACGTGAGCCCAAAGCGGCTTTCCAGTTCATCTTGCCACTGATACAGCATCGAAGGCGGGCAAGATACGACGATCTCTCGCACCTTCTTACGCAACAGCAGCTCTCGGGCGATCAGGCCCGCTTCAATGGTTTTCCCGAGCCCGACGTCGTCAGCGATGAAAAGATTCACCCGAGGCAACAGGAGAGCTTTCCGCAACGGCTCCAGTTGATACGCGTCGAGGCGGATTCCTGCACGGAAAGGCGACTGAAACATTCGAGGATCAGTGGCCGTGACGCAATTCCACGTGAGGGTTTTCAGATAGGCCTGGAACAGGGTGGGCTCATCGAACCCCCGCTGCGCTATGCACTCCCATGACTCGCCCGTAAGGATCTCAGGATCAAGCTCGCGTTCCCAAAGGACTTCCAGCGGCCGGCCCTGGTTGTCGTCGTCCACGCAGGACATGCGAACCAGTGTGCTGTCGCCCGACCTCTTCCCTGGAACGATCTGTTCCACAAGATACAAACGCTGCCGGAGTCTGGCGATTTGTCCTGGCGATGGCACGCTTGGACTGTGTCTCATCGGGCATGCCTCGACTACGAAG
Source organism: Pseudomonadota bacterium (assembly GCA_043806215.1). GTDB lineage: Bacteria > Desulfobacterota > Desulfomonilia > Desulfomonilales > Desulfomonilaceae > JAVHLK01. The sequence goes on from JAZDHD010000449.1 coordinate 3,539, forward strand.
GCTAAGTTACAGACCTATCAGGATTCCCTTTCGCGGGACGTCGATTTCCGCAGAAAACCAGTCACCAAATCGTTGCCCAGAATACTCTCCTCTAAGGGCTTCTGTCAAAAGCAATGCGGCAAAAGAGTCTAATTATTCTGCCTGTCGGACCTTTGCCCGTAGGTGCGGCACTCTACGTAATATAGGGGCATCGGAGCACATCTGCGAAGATAGACCTTGGGTCAATTTGCCAATTAGTCATCGCCAGACTTCACCTTCGTCTTCCGGATGCGAGGGGGATTTCCGTTGACCACCCTTCTTAGAGTCTGATAACGAATAGGCGTTTGTGAGAGTGGCGAAGCCCATTCTCACAAACGATCTAACGCTGCCTATGCAATGCCGAAGAAGGCATTCACTGTTCTGCTCACGACTTTCAAGACAACGCGGACCTCGCTGGGCCGTCATATAGACTCCCTCGTGGGACCCTGGGCGCCAAATGGGGTCCACGGGTTCTTCATTATTCTAAGAGTTAAGAGGGATTATGATGGGCAGGCAAATAAGAAACCCCTCATGAAGGGGTAGGGTGGTGGAGATGAAGGGATTTGAACCCTCGACCCCCGCGTTGCGAACGCGGTGCTCTCCCGCTGAGCTACATCCCCACAGGCGACTCAAGCTACCACCAGCGAGCGCGGGTGTCAAGACCGGAGCGCGAATCGGGCGAACCTTCAGTCTTTCGGCCCATACCTCCAGGACCTCGGCAAGACGGGCATCTCTCGGATTTTCCGGAGTTTCTTATACTCTTGGTGAACCGATACCCAAGGCATTCCTTTTCGCGTAATTTCGGCATATTCTAACGGAAAGGGGACCTGAAATTAACCGGAGAATGCTAGGGAATGAACAAGATCACACTGGTTCTCGCCGTCATCGGAGCATGGGCCATTCTGTGCCAGTGGTTTGTGTTTACGTCGATCCGGACCTATCTATTCGAAAGATACGGTCCGATCGGAAGAAGGATCGCGTACCCCGTCCTCATCCTGTTGGGCATTATCAATTGTGCGGCGGCCGGCCTCGCGTTCAACACCGACTGGTTGCCCCCCGATACGTATCAACGAAAGGCGGCGACAGTGCTTTACTTCAGTTATCTCGGCCTTGTCCTTGCAATGAGTCTGTTCTTCCTCGCGCTCGGACTGTTCTCCCGCACATTGAACTTCAAGGACGCAGTGGCGGCTATGATAAAGAAGAGAATCGCTCGGTCCAAATGCCGAACTACGAGTGCGCCGAGCGACCTCCGCAACCCCAAGCCGACTCCCGTCGCAGCGGCAACGTCGAATTCATCCACGACCGGCGTGACCGAAAAGATCCGGGAAGAAGAATCTGCGGCCGATCAGTGCACACGTCCTGAAGAGCAATCGACTCTCCGGCGGCATCCTCCGTCGCCGTCGCGCAGAGCATTCCTGAAATGGAGCACCGCTGCGGGATTCGTGGGAGCCTTCGGGTACGCAGGGCATGGGCTGGCCCAGGCTTACCAGGACCCTGTTGTGGATGAATTTCCACTCTCCTTTCCTCAATTGTCCGGATTAAGCCGACCGCTTACTCTGATTCAGATTACGGATCTTCATTTCGGATTGTTCGTCGGAAGCTCCGAAATGAAACGGCTGGTCGACCAGACCAATTCCATCGAGGGCGACGCGGTGCTGATCACCGGAGACGTGTTTCATTCCAGAATCAACCCCGTGGAACCCGCAATACCGCTGCTTAAGAAACTCAGACCCAGACGGTTGGGGAATTTCGCGGTCTTGGGCAATCACGACTTCTACGCGGGGGAGCACAGATCCGTTGCCGCTTTTCGAGACGGCGGACTGACACTTATCCGTGACCAATGGGTGACACTGGATCACGGGAATCAGCCGGTACACTTGGGCGGTATTGACGATCCGCTGGGAAGCTGGCTTTGGGGCCGGGAGTTCCCGGGATTTCAGGCATTCATGGAAAAGGCGCCAACCGCGCCCGGAATTCGAATACTCCTCTCGCATCGACCCAATGTCCTGCCCCTTGCATCGAATTCACATATAGATCTGGTTCTGTCCGGGCATACGCACGGCGGTCAGGTGATCCTGCCCACAGGCACCCAAAAACGTGGATTGAGTCTTGCCCGACTCGCATCGCCGTACACCCACGGTTGGTACCGTCAGGGCGAAACGCGGATGTACTTGAACCGAGGCGTGGGGCTCACGTTCGTGCCGTGGCGGATCAACTGCCCCCCTGAAATTGCAGTCGTTCATCTGTCCGGCTCGCCGATCTCGATCAAGCCTGGGGCTTGCCCCACGGCTTCGGCAACGCAGAAGACCTAAGTGTTCCGCGGCGTAAATACAGTCACGGATTTTCCGCGCTGAGATTGCTTCGTCGCTGCGCTCCTCGCAATGACATCTCGTGGTTGCACGCGATTTCGGTCACGGCACCACGCTGAACCATGTCATTGCGAGCCCGAGGCTTTGGGAGGGCGTGGCAATCTCAAGAGGTTAAGAA
>JAZDHD010000450.1:0-2673 GCA_043806215.1 Pseudomonadota bacterium
GATCACCATGCCTCACGGACGGCCATAGAGTCATGCCATGAGAGAGCGGCCCCCTCGTCACCGAAATCCCTATTGTATCTCCCGAATTACTATGCGCGATAGACGAGCCATTGGGTCATGCTGCATGAAAATCTCATGGGAATTCTGTAGACACAACGGTGTTTTTCACACTGGGGACTTCGGGAAACACAACACTACTTTTCACGCTGGACGCTCTCGAGGCCGCCCCGATCGTCCCTTGCTCGGGTTCCGGTCCGTCAACCTTTTAACGGTCGTTACAAAGGCTCCATCGTGCCGCGCCGGAATTCATGGACCGACCACCACGCTGCGTGACATGGTGAGGCCGAGCGGGCACTGCACTGTGCGACGTACGGGCCTTGGAGACATGCTATGAGAGTGAGGGTCCCTGTGAATAAAGCCAGTGTTGTGTCCACCGAATTCCGAGAACCGTTTCTTGCTTCTCTGCCGCAATGGCCTTATCATGGGGAGCAATGTCGAGATCCGCATTGGGAAAAGGATGACGCCATGCCTCACATGAAAATCAAGACATCCGTGACACTTTCCGAAGATGTGCTCAGGGAGCTCGATAGGCTGGTAGACAAACACCGGGACCGTTCAGAACTGATCGAAGTCGCTTTACGCGAGTACTTGGCCGGACGAGCCATGGGGCCATGCTATGAGAGAGCGGGCGCCTGTGAAAAAATATCGTTGTTGTGTCCCCCGAGTCCCAGGAGGTCTGATGACTGATGGCGTTTTGACCCAAGCGGAGGCCGATGCCCTGATTGCGATGCCCAAGTACCGAGTGGATGACCGGCAGTGGGATTACCCGGGACTGGGCGGAAAGGTGATAGTCCCGCTGGTGGGAGAGAATAAGCGGGAAAGCTTCTGGCTTGACCTGAGCCGTGGCAGAATCGATCTGTCGAAGGGTACATACCAGAATAGAGCACGACAGACCGTGATTCTCGTCCGGATCGACTTCGGCGGAGGTCCACATCGTAACCCGGATTGCTAAGAAATCCCGAGTCCCCATCTGCATGTGTACCGAGAAGGATACGGCGACAAGTGGGCTGTCCCGGTACCGCGGGAGAAGTTCCCAGCCATGCAAGACCACTGGGAGACACTGCATGACTTCATGAAGTACTGCAACATCGCTCAACCTCCGATCTTTCTGAGAGGGTTGTTCACATGATAGTTGAAATACGGGAGCTGCTCGATCAGTACGTCAGGTGGCTGAGAGACAAGACCTCTTTGAGGCAGGTAAAGGACTGGATCGAGATCACCACTCCTTACCTGGATCGCCACAACGATTACCTCCAGATTTATGCCGGAAAAGAGGACGGGGAATTTGTGCTCACGGATGACGGGTACATCCTGGAAGACCTGGAACTGTCCGGGTGCAAGCTGGAGAGCCCCAGGCGCCGACAACTCCTCCAAATCACTCTGAACGGGTTCGGAGTGGATCTGAACAAGGGAGCCTTGCAGGTGAGGGCCTCGGCCGAAAACTTCGCCCTGCGTAAACATAACCTTGTCCAGGCGATGCTTGCAGTCAACGATCTCTTTTATCTTTCCGGTCCCACAGTGGTAAGCCTCTTCTACGAAGATGTTGTCTCTTGGCTGGATCTCTCCGACATAAGATACACGCCGAAAGTCAAATTCACGGGCAAATCCGGTCTGGATCATCTCTTCGATTTCGTTATTCCCAAGTCCAAACAGCAGCCTGAAAGGATCATCAGAACCATAAATAGACCCAACCGTGAAGCTGCCCAGAATATGGTTTTTTCTTGGATTGATACCAGAGAGGTGCGGCCCTTGGAGTCAAAGGCTTATGTGCTCCTAAACGACTCTGAGATGGCAGTATCGGCAGGTATTCTCTCTGCCCTACGCAACTACGAGGTAAAGGCGATCCTTTGGAGTCAGCGGGAGGACATTAGGATGGATCTGGCCGCCTGAGACGTGGTGCGGCCGGCCGGGCACCACGCTGTGGGACGGACGAGCCATGGGGCCATGCAGTTGCTGAGCAGCCGACTTCTCTATAAAAAGTAGTGTTGTGTCCCCGGAATTCCCGGAAACGAAGGGACCCGGGTGTTCTGAGGGGGAAAGATGGCCTTGCGCGAACAGCGAGGCCGTCGTAGTATATTTCTACCATTTGAGCAAGGTTTTCTTGGAAATGAACAGAGGTCTCATACAATCAGATCCGAACATCATGATGGGCAAACCCGTCATTGCCGGGACGCGCATCACTGTCGAGTCCATTCTCGACAGGCTGGCAGCAGGGGAGACTCCTGAACAGCTTCTTGACGCGCATCCTCGCCTCACCCGGGGAGGCATTGAGGCGGCACTTGCATATGCGGCGGATGTCTTGCGTAGCGATGTGATCTACCCGGCGTCAGACGTGTCCTCATGAAGATTGTCGCGGACGAAGGCGTCGATCGCCCGATTGTGGAAAAGCTCCGCTGCGAACAACACGAGGTGATATACGTTGCAGAACTCGCTCCCGGCATCAACGACGATGACGTGCTTCGGTTGGCGAAAGAACGACACGCAATTTTGCTCACCGCCGACAAGGATTTCGGAGAATTGGTGTTCCGACTGAACCGGGCCGGCGAAGGGATCGTGCTAATACGTTTGCACGGATTTCCGTCCGAAGAGAAGGCGGCTATCACGGCAAAGGCT
>JAZDHD010000451.1:0-4487 GCA_043806215.1 Pseudomonadota bacterium
CGGTATCGCTTGAAAAGACGATCGAAGGGCAAAGCTTCATGGACGAGAGCGGAAAAGGCCGGCGCATAGAGGTGCGCGAATTGATAGAGCTGCGAAAGAAAGTGGCTGAGTTGGAAGCTCGATTAGCGGGGGATAAGCAACCCGCGGCAGGGGGAGGCAGGCACGAAGACGCCTTTCTAACCATGTTTCTGAACTCGCCCGACATACAGTTGATTCTCGACATCGAGACAGGCGATATCATAAAGGCCAACAACGCAGTCGAACGGATTTTGAAGTGCAGTAACGAAGACCTTGTGGGAAAGCACGCTTCGGTTCTCTATCCCCCGGAGCGGGATACCCCCCGGGAGGAATTCCTTGACAGAATAGCGGTTTACGATTCCGTGTTGGAGGGGCAATATCTTGTGCGGGCCGACGGCTCCCTCTTTCCCGCGGAGATCACGGCCACGGTGATCCCCTGGGACGGCGGTGACGCCATGTTGGTTACGTACAGAGACGTGAGCGAGCGCATTGGGGCTCAGCAGGCCCTCAAGGAGAGTGAAGAAAAATACCGTCACCTGTCGGAACTTCTTCCGGGAATAGTCTTTGAAATAGACTTGAAAATGAATTTTGCCTTTGTCAACAGAAACGGACTGGAAACCCTCGGTTACCAGGCCGCGGAGATGCCGTACGAAACAACCCCTCTCGATACGGTGATTCCTGAACACCGGGTGCGGTTTGCCCGGGACATAGAAAGCGTTTTCAAAGGGGTATCACTTGCCGGAAACGAATACACGGTGCTTCGTAAGGACGGCGCCGGCTTCCCCGTGGCATTGCATGCCACTCCGGTGGTACGCCGCGACCGGATTGTCGGTCTTAGGGGCGTGGCTGTAGACATAACGGATCTGAAACGCACCCAGGAAGCGCTGGAAAGAGCCAAGAGAACTTTGGAGATGCGGGTGGCCGAACGGACGGCGGAGCTCGCGCAATCCAACGAGCAACTCCGTCGCGAGGTGGATCTAAAGACCCGAGCCCAGGAAGCATTGACGAGTAGTGAACAGCGCTTCAGAGCCATTTCCGATACGGCGATCGATTGCATATTCATAAAGAATACGGACTTGGAATATACGCTTGTCAACCCCGCCATGGAACAGATCCTCTCGCTTCCGGCTTCGAAGATCATCGGGCGGACGGACCACGATCTGTTTGGTCGGGAGGCGGGAGAACATCTCAAGGCCGTCGACGAGAGAGTATTGAAGGGTGAGTCAATCGAAGAGGAGCACACCAGGCCCGTTAAGGGGACTCCCACCACCTTTCTCGATGTCAGGGCGCCCATGCGGGACAACTTGGGGAAAACCATTGGAGTGTGCGGTATCTCCCGAAACATTACGGAGCGGAGGAAAACCCAGGTCGTCATCCCTCCGGGGGACCCCGACTATCCTTCCCAGGCCATGAAGGAAACCCTGGACAAGGCCTTATCTGCCGCCCAGAGCGAGACCGTAACTCTTCTCACGGGGGAAAGCGGTTGCGGCAAAGACTTTCTTGCCCGCTACATTCATGAAAGGTCCAAGAGAAGCACCGGTCCTTTCTATTCCATCAACTGTGCGGCACTGCCGCCGGAATTGGCCGAGTCGGAGCTGTTCGGCCATGAGGCGGGCGCATTCACCGGAGCGAGTCGAGGTAAACGGGGATTGCTCGAACTGGCTGAGGGCGGGACGCTTCTGCTCAACGAGATCGGGGAGCTTTCTTTGGGCATGCAGGCAAAGCTGCTCACTTTCATGGACACACGGGCGTTCACCCGTGTGGGCGGGGAGAGAACCGTGACGGTGAACGCCCGTCTCCTTGCGGCAACGAACAGGGACTTGGAAAAGGAAGTAGCGAAGGCCCGTTTCCGCGTAGATCTCTTCTATCGTTTGAACGTACTGCGTATTCGGGTCCCCCCGCTCCGCGAAAGGATAGAGGACATTCCCGTCCTGGTAAACCAGATCCTTGCACAGATCGCCGGTGAACTGCAGTTGCACTCGCCGCCGCAGATCGAGCCGGTGAACATGACCCGGCTTACTCATTATGCATGGCCTGGAAATGTCCGTGAGCTGAGAAACGTGATCGAGCGGGCGCTGATCATCTCCGGATCGGGACCCATGAATTTTGATTCCCTCGAGCGGATTCATACCGGTTCCCCGGACTGGTCGTGGAACACAAGCTTTCCACCCAAGCAGGCGCTGAATGAACTCGTGAAAAGTCTGAAGCGGTCGGTGATTCAAGAAGCTTTGGCAAGGGCGGGAGGCAAAAAGAACGAAGCGGCCCGTCTCTTGGGCGTTACGCGCCACATACTCAGGCGCCAGATGGAGGCCGCAGGTCTCTCGGGCCGGGGCGATTCCGACAATGAGTAAGTGTCTGTTCGAAAACAAACCTCGCGTTTTCGGGGGACATGATACCGTTTTTACCCCGAGATTCTAAGGGCAAAACACGGTTTCGTGTCCCCCGAAAACGCCGGTGGGAGCATTATGACCAGCAAACGAATTCATCTGGCACTGCTGCTGCAAGATCTGGAATTCGGCGGTACGCAGAGATACGCAATCAATCTCTTGAAACACTTGGATAGAGACCGCTTCGACCCTGAACTCTGGGTTCTCCGTGGGGGTAATGATATGGTTCTCCTTGCAGAATCCACGGGAACCAGGATCGTGAGGTTTTCCGAGGAACTCTCCATGGGGCCGAAAGCGGTCTGCCGTCTGCTCGGGCATTTACTCCGTTCACGACCTCAGATTCTCTACACCTTGACGGTGGTGCCCAACATATGGGGACGGGTTTTCGGATCCGCGGTGCGCGTTCCCGTTGTCGTGGGAAGTCTCCGTAACAGGGTGGCCAGGCAGTTCGATAGGTGGCTGTGGCGGTTAAACGATTGCATGATCGTCAACGCGGAATCACTGAAGCAACTCTTGGCGGAGGATTTTGCCGTCGCTCCGGACCGTGTCGAGGTGATTCCCAACGGAGTCGACACCGAGTACTTTGTTCCCGATCCATCCCGGCGCTCGAAGCATCCGTCACTGATCTACGTGGGTCGCCTGGTCGAGCAGAAGGATCCTTTCACCCTGTTGAAAGCCTTCAGGCTGGTGGTGCAGGAGATCCCGTCGGCCACGTTGGTAATGCTGGGAAATGGGCATCTGAGGACGGAGATTGACGAATTCCTCCGAACGGATTCCTTGGAATCGTCCGTCCGGGTGTGCAATGGTACCGACGACATAAGGCCGTACCTCCGGGAGGCATGGGCCTTTGTTCTTCCCTCGGTGTTCGAGGGCTCGCCCAATGTGGTCATGGAGGCCATGGCCGGCGGACTTCCCATCGTATCCACGAGAGTCGACGGGGTGCCTGAACTGATCGAGGATTACGAGACCGGGTTCATGGTCGAGCCGCGCAATCCCGAAGCCCTTGCAGAGGCCGTGATCAAGGTGTTGTCCGACGGTGAAAAATGCCGGGAGATGGGGTTGAACGCCCGGGAGAAGGTTATCAGGGAATACTCGATCGAGGGAATGGCGCGGCGGACCGAGCGGGTCTTCCTCGACGCGGCAAAGAGAGCGGGCATCGGGTGAGGTCTTTGTGCCGGCGGATGACAAATTCCGGCCGGCCGGAAGGCATTTCTCGTCGATTGACCGCTTAGGGTCCGTCACAGAATAACGCTTTCAGCTACGTCGTTCACCGAACGGTCGTCTCGACCCGGCACTGAAGTACCGGGCTACTCTCAGTAGCCCCTCCGGGGCAAACGATCTTGAACGTCCCGGAGGGACAGTATGATAGTAGACCGGTCTTTCAAGGCCGGAATAGCAAGCCGGAAAGATGACGGGTTTATGTTGTGACAAACCCTTAGAGGGGAACACCCCCTTCCTTCTTCATAGGTTTTGACACGGGCAGCCGACATGGGGTATGATCGGATGCGTCGATCCATACCTGAAAAATGATACGAGTAGTCTGAGGAAGGGCCAATGAGAACGGTTATTCCGGGTTTGATCCTTGTTATCCTGTTGGGGACTCAAGCGTTTGCGCAACTGTCCGTCGTGCCTGGAGGCGGGATGCTTCCGGACGGAAGCGTACGGTTCACCATTCCTGCAGGGGTTCCCTACACGGCGCCCCATTATGCACAGTACGAAGCCTATGGCGCTTTCGGCCATTACATGAGTTCGCCTGTGTATCCGATCAGCTATCCGTACGTACCCGTTCCCATGGCACAACCGGGACCGGAGAACAGCGGGCGGTAGACTTGACTGTTTCGGAGCGTACCCCCCCCCTTGCCGTTCTTAGCCGGCAAGGACCCATGATCGAACGGTGCTCCTGCGAATATTCCCAACGATGTCGACACCTCTGAACACACGGGGGTACCGTAGAATATATCGTTCTCCGAAGAAAGCGGCGACACGGTGGAAACCGTCTACGCCCAAACCCGGATCCTTTGCTTCAAATTCCCTCCGTCCTTACGGAACTCGGTCGGCACATTTCTTGACTACCGTCCTCGA
>JAZDHD010000452.1:0-3528 GCA_043806215.1 Pseudomonadota bacterium
CGCAGTCCCGCGCAGAACGCGGGAAAGCAATCTCAATGCCTCGTGAAAGGCTGAGATTGCCGTGCCCTCCCGTAGGGGCGGCCCCCTGTGGCCGCCCAGGGTAGGCACGGGGGCCTACCCCTACGGCTCGCAATGACAAACCTGAAGGCGTCCGCAGTATTCAAGGATCGACACTATAGAGAAATTTGGGACAACATCTCTGGAAATTGCCATAACCTACCAATCGTAGGTCCGCTGCAAGCGACTCCCCCATCTGTCGACCATCGACCAGCCGTCCAGACAGCCCTTCACTATCAACCGGAAGGTCCGCAGTCCGTCGCCTGCCCCGACCGTTGTCCTCCGGAGAAGAAACGGATCCCCGCCAGTCTGATTGAGCCCATGAACGGCGGTAACTGCGTAGCGGTATCCGACCCTGCGTGCGGTCCGTGCCGTTTCGGAAGAGAAGTCCCGCAGTGTTCCATACGGATAGGCCACGCCTGAGGGAAAAGACCCCAGTTCTTCCGCTATACGCTTGCCCGAGACGGCCAGTTCCTTCTCGACCTCATGACGGTTGATTTCGCCCAGGCTCGGGTGGGAAACCGTATGCGATCCGATGGTGAGTCCTGCGTCGGCCATCTGTTTCACTTCCGGCCATGTCAGGTACGGTCCGGCGGGCAACTCCACTTCATTATCCAGCACTCCGGTCACCACGAAGAATGTGGCGGGAATCCCCAGGTGCTGAAGCGTTTGAGCCGTCTCGTATGCGCTTTCCCGGTACCCGTCGTCAAAGGTCACTGCAACGGTGCCCGTCTCGGGCCGGCCTCCCCGCGCAATCAGGTCGAGAATATCTTCCATGCTTTGCACGTTGCAATGATCGGACAGGTAACGCATGTGCTCACGGAAGTGGGCGGTTTTCACGGTAAAGGAATTTTCCGGCCGGTCGGCAATCTTGTGATACGTGAGGATTCTGAATCCGTTGCGGAACGTTGCCGTGCGGCGGTATGCCCACGCGGCACCGGACATTTGCACGGACCATTCCATTGCCCACTTCAGCGCCCTCTTCAAGGCCCATCGAGGAGTCATAGGCCGTACCCCGCATTGGTGAAAGCGCACTGCCGGCAAAGACAAGATCCGGGCACGGAGGCCCGGGCTACGCAGGACTGTCATGAAGCCTTAGACCTGTTTCGTGTGGTCCCGCGGAACGCGGGATGCCCGTCATCTTTAAGGGCGGGCGCTGCCCGCCTCAGTCCCTCCGTCAACAGGGAGAGGCAGGATTACCCCCGCGGAACGCGGGGGAGGCCGGCGCTACCGAGACACACACGGCACATGCTTTCCGTTTTCAGAAACACAGGCTGACGCGGCCGCCGAATACCCAGCTTCTTCTATCGAGGTTGAATTCATAGAGGGTCGTAGGAATGTTGGCGTTGCGTTCGCCGACGTGTATGTCGGTCTTGGCGTTGATCGTACTGTATTTTACGAACGCGCCTGCCTGCCAGCCGTAGAACAGAGGCACACCCACCTCCCCGAAAGCTTCGAAGAAATATCCCTTACCGAACTCGTTGGATGCGGGAAAGCCCGGTGAATCGAAACCGCCGATGGGTATCCCCGCGCTGACGACCTCGATGTAATCGACGCTGCCCAAAACGGTCGGAAACCCAATCGCGCCGATTTCTATGTCCAACCCCGTACTGGGAGCAATGTTGCTCACCGCGCATCCAAAGAACGGAATGTACGCGTTCAAGGCAATGTTCGCCGTGTCGTTGGCGCCCCCGGCCGGGCCCACCTGTACGCTCGGGTTGTAGAAATTGGTCTGAAAGGTGTCGTACCGGAATCCCGCGATGAAGGTAGCCGAGGGGTGAAGATCGTAGGTCAATGCCGCCTGCAAATTCCACCACTGGGTATCCGCCCTCCACGTTCTGTATCGAGTGGGCTCCGCGGACAACCGCATGGTCTCGTTTGACGTCCTGTCGATGGGGAATAGGTAGGACCAACCGAGAACAAGTCCCAACGGACCGTTGCCCTTCACCGGGACCATGAGCTCCAGCCAAATGCCCTGAAGATCGAACTGTTGGCGCACTTCCAGGGCAGTGTTGACGCCCGTATCGTCCGTGGTGAATGAAAAGTCGGCCCCCTTGTTCTGGAAGAAATACCCGGTATAGACGGACGGCGCACTCCCTACCTTGGCCGCGGCCGGACAAACCCAACCGTATCCCGCCTGAGCCCAAACCGCAGCCGGCGTACCGGCCAGGAAGAACACCCATAAAAAGACGGCGATGGTGCGGTAAGTCCGCATATCTCCTCCTCACTCGTGAGTCAACTACGATACGGAATAATACAAGATAGGCTGCATGTTAGCCTTTTGGGCATGAAAAGTCAACTAAAAAGGAATGTTGCGAGCGATACCTACTTTAATTCTTTCGAGACGGAAACCGGCCCGGGAATGTATCGAGCCGGTCTTCAGGTCATGAATTCAACGCGGTTGCGGCCCAGATCTTTTGCCCGGTACAAGGCGGTATCCACATTTCTGATAACGGAATTGACATTGGTCGCGTGCGAGCCTTGAACCAGGAACACGCCGATGCTCAACGTAATGTCGAACTCTCCCTCCGCGGTTCTGATAGGCTTGCCGTCGAATTTTTCTCTCAGTCTGGCCGCCACATCCTGAAGCCGCGCCATGTCGCAACCGGGAACCACGACGATGAATTCCTCGCCGCCGTATCTCCCGACCGAGTCGTAGGACCGCATGGATGTCTTGACGCGGCGGCCGACGGCCTGGAGGACCGCATCCCCGGCCAAGTGCCCATGCTCGTCATTGATCCGCTTGAAGTGGTCCACATCGGCCAGTATGACCCCTAAGGGAGTGTTCTCTCTCGACGATCTGTCCAATCCTTTTTCGAGGACGCCAAGTATTGCCGGGCGGTTCAGCAATCCGGTCAACGAGTCGTGGGATACGCGATACGCGAGATCTTCCCGTATCCTTATCAGATCAGCCAGAAGGCGTTGCCGTTCCCTTTCCGCCTGCTTGCGGACGGTGACATCCCGGCAAACATGGACGATCCCTTCAAGGCCGCCGCTTTTGGCGATGATGGGGGACAGGGCAACTTCATAATCGCCTTCCAGGTTCTCGAACCTTATTTCACCAAAATAGGTTTTCTCCGAGTCTCTCACTTCCCGTAAGGGGCACCTGTCCGGCGGACCCGAGGTTCCATGCAGGTATTGATAACAATGCTTCCCCACCAGGTCTTGCACGTTCATGCCGAGCATGTCGGCCATGGGCTTGTTGGCGCGCAGGATCCTCCTGTTCCCGTCCAGAATCAGTATGAGATCGGGAATCGAATCGAAGGTTTGCTCCCACTCTTGCTTCGCCTTCTCGATGTGGTCGCGGAGTCTTCGTTCGAGAACCAGTTTCAATTTCTCCGCCGAAAGGTTCTCGCATACCACCAGAACGAAACGTCTGCCCCTGATCTTGATGGCTCTTAGATTCATGCGGGCCCAAATCCGTTTACCGTTGACCTCCAAGAGGGATTCGATTTCACTTGGTCTTCTGGT
>JAZDHD010000453.1:0-18431 GCA_043806215.1 Pseudomonadota bacterium
GAACGCTTTCGGTGAGCATTCTATGGATTGCCAAAAGTCTGGGGACCTGCACGCACGCCGGGGTCAGGTCTTGTTTCTTGAATCAGGTTGGAACACCGCACTCTGACCGCTTTGGATGTTGCAAGAAGCAAGAGATGATCCTGTTGTTTACTAATCCGGCCATTAGTTGAAAATACCATAACTCCTCGTCGAAATCTTGAATTATGTCTGGAATCCTCGAAAATCCGCCGGAATTCCCCAGTCGGTGTCCTGCCAAATTCAAGCTGAAAGACCTGACCCCAGTCCTCTTGCGATTCCAATTTAGCAACGAATTCGTCATCTCCCAACGGTCCGTCTGTACACTCGTGCCTCCGAAGTGCTTCCTCGTTTCGTTACATGGTGCGGTACTCTCGGAGCAACTACCCGTGCTAATCGAGGCGTGAGCTTAGTATACCCTCGCTGCTCGCCGAAATGATGAATTGTGTATGGTGTCCCAGGAACTCCGATAAATCATCGAAACCGCCAAGAGGGAGGCCTTTACAATCATCAGACCCGAGTTTGCTGCCAAGCGCGAAAGTTCAGTTTCTACTTTTCCTCACCTTTCTTCCCTCATCCGTAGCATATACGTGTGCACGACGCATGCCGTCGGACATTCGCTTCTCAGATCCAAGAAGCCTACGAGAAAACCGCCTATACCCGCTGATGGCCGGACAAGGAACTTTATAGAAACGGAGAAGGGCTTCAAGTTGTTCATTATCCTCATTGCTCAAGTCGAGTGAAGTGTAGTGACGATCAACTACGTCGAACAGGTAATGGACGTGGAGCCGAAGGGTCTCTTCGGACCCCTTGTCTAGTTTAAGTTCTTCCAGGTGCGCCATCAAAATACTCATGGCCCACTCATCGAAATGCTGGATAATCACATGGGTTGACTCTATGTTCGCGAACATGTCTGTCCTGGAGGCTGTCTGACGGTTGCGCTTCTGACGGAGCACAGTCTCCGCTAGCGTGGGCATTCTCATAGCAAAGGCGACTTCCCACATCCAAATGAAGTCGGTCGAGCAGTCAATGTGTTGGAGCAGCAGCTTCTCAACATCCGATTTGAGTATTTGCGGAATACGCTGGAAATAGACAGCCTCCTTGAGGATCTCGTCGGGAGAGTCGGCATCAGCAAGCTTTTTCTCCGTTATCCGCAACTGGCTTCTTGTGAGGGTCTGAGCGGGCGCAAGCTTACCGTGAAAGAGGTATTCCATGGAGGCCCGGAAGAAATTCTCATGTGATTTGCTGCGAATCTCATGCAGCCAGTTTAGTAGTTCAAGAGGGTTGCTCCGGTCAGCGACGGATACAAGAACTGGTTCTATACCGAGACCTGTCATTCGCTCAATTTCAGCCTCATTCTCTTGGATCATAAGGCAGAAGGCTACAGGTTCGCATCCTGGTGTGGAGTATTTCCGCACGCGTTCCCAGACCGCCGTAACGTTGGGATCTCGCAGACCATAGCCGATGAAGAGAATAGCGTTTTCAATGAGGCGACCTTGGAGGTAAATGTCGAACGGATGAGGCGCTTCCATGCGGCTACGTACATCCTTCTTGGTGAACACGATCTCGTCAGTCTGGATCAGGTCTCCATGAAACTTGACTATTCGGGGGTAGGAAAGCGCCTTTGCCTCTCGAAGGTCCTTATGGCACCTGATCGGCACGTGGGGGATGTTAAGATTCGAGAGAACAGCTTCCAGCACGAGATCTTGGTTGGTCGTGAAGATATCCAGGAAACGAAAATCCATAATAGCGAGATGGACATCCAGCTTATCCGTGTTCACGCGGTCGAGGTGCAATTCCTGGCGCAAAAGACCAATGAGTTCATCACGTCCGCAGGTATTCTCAAAACGCTGTGCCGTGTCGAAAAACTCCTCGCCCTCGATCTGGCCGATTTGCTTTACCATCGATTCTACGACATTGCCCCAGCTGGGCAGGTCGACATTGCACGATAGGCCAGAACCGATGAACGGTATGACTTTCGCGGAAGCGAGGTAGTTGACGAGCTTTTGTTCGCAGTCACAAATCATTTAGTGTCCTCACGCTTACAACGGCCCAATGTCGTTACCGTTGAATACCTTGGTGCATAGGGAATTCCGGGAATTCCGGGGGATTGCCAACCCACACCCTGAGGTGGACTCCCAGTGCCCCAGGACATGAACGCTCTCAGGAATTGACCACAGCATCCCTCGCACTCGCACAGATCAAGATACGAGATGTGATTCCGATAACTTAAACGCTACCATCCCATGTGGCGTAACGTTTACACAAGATGTCGCAAATACGCTGGGGAAAATCAGAACATTCCGAACGAAGCTGTTGTGGAGTGATATCCGTGAATCGCGTGCCAGCTTCCCGTATGCTCCGAATGACATTAGGGCAAATGTCCAGCGCTTCCTTCACCAATTCTGCAGCCGCAGTGTAATTTGAAACGGTCGGATAGTATGATTGATCAAAACGTTGGGCATACTCGATTGCAAAAAGCGTCCCAACCCCCTCCTCGAAAACAGAGGCACCACCTAAAGGAACCGGATCGAGCAGGTGGACGCACTCGTGTGCGAGTTCGTGAAGGGCAGCGACCTTATGATTGATGACAGACAAACTTAATTGAATGATAATATTGCCGCAATTACCTGGAAACCAAATTTGCGGGTTTTGATCACAAAATTCTATCCCAAGCAAGGTGAAAGAGCGATCCCTCTGCCCGTACCGCTCTTCCACTTCTTCCAGGATTTGTCCTGTCCAGCTTGCCAACGTAAAGGTATAAGTGCATTTTTGTTCTGGAGTACATGGGTAAGCCACCACCAAGTTGTCAAGAATTTCGACCATGAGCTTCTCCTTCTCTGAAAATGTAATCCTAAAGACAGGGTAGTCACTGAAGAAGCCTTAGCTTCCAGGCATAGTTCATCCGGGATGACCGTTCACGTGGATGGTCAGGTCTTTCAGCCGCGGACACCAATCGTGCCATGCCTCTTGAACCCTGTCACTCAGATCCGCAACGAGCTCGGTTATCTGGTTTGCAGGCCAGCGGATCTTCACGCCCGTTTGCAAAATGCCATACTCAAAAACCAATGATTGTGGGTACATCCCTAGCTCATCGTTGTGGAACCGTGCGATCAGCCTATTCCGTTCAACATTGTCCCGTCCTCGGTTCTGGCAGGCAAAAAACATCGCGGACAGAACCTGCTCGCAGTCCGTGGCCAAGGTACGAAGCCAGAGTCGGTGGTCGTATGGGCTTACTTCAGCCCCCTGCCCCTGAGCATAATTGTCTGGATCTAGAAACCCCACCCGCGTACCGAAATGAGCATTTCCCTCAGCGAGCCACGCCCGAAGGCCAGCGATGGCATCTGGGAACACTCCTGGATGCACAGCAGTGGTACCCTCTATCGGCATCCCGACCAATGCGCCTCCACGGACAAGAGTTGCGGGGAGTTCCGAGTGCGCACTGAGTACCCTGGGCGGTATCAGACCGTACCGCCCTCCATTGTCGTTCAACCACAAGTGGATGGTGCGGCCGAGTTGTGCATCCAGCATAGCCCCCAAGAGAGCACCGTTCGGCCCGCCAGCATCGTACCGCATATTGTCCGGCTGCGCTGCCCGATATTCACAAATCGGGAGATCCGGTTGATTGATTACGCATAAGGACCATAATTCCTTAAGGGACTGCTCGGGATTTTGACGGCCAGTAAGATGGCGTAGGAAATCATGATCAAAATTGGGGCTGTTGTTCCGCTCATTTTCAGACTTACACCAGCACTCGGTCAGTGGGGGCATGGCGAACGAACTGGCAAACGCCGTCGCTTCTTCTGGAGCGGAATGGTCGAAGCATAGACGCATCACCTCAAGAACGATGAGGTTTTCAAGTAGTGTTCCGTAGTTCAGTCGGGGCATCAGTCCTCATGTATGTCGATAACGCAGGCCGGGGTCTTGTTTCTTGAATCAGGTTGGAATACCGCACTCTGACCGCTTTGGTTGTTGCAAGAAGCAAGAGATGATCCTGTTGCTAATCCGGCCATTAGTTGAAAATACCATAACTCCTCGTCGAAATCTTGAATTATGTCTGGGATCCTCGAAAATCCGCCGGAATTCGACAGTCAGCGTCTGAAAATTCAAGATGAAAGACCTGACCCCAGTCCCTGTGAGAGCTATCCTGGGCTTGGCGGAAGATCTCCATACAAGTCAAATCCCTGAGGGCACACACTTCGGGGTGTTTGCCACCGGCCATCATGCCCCCATCCAAGCTTCAACCATCTGTTCCCTGCCCATCAGACGTTCCAAGGAAATCCTTAGAGTTTCGTAATCCGCCTTCTCTTTATTGCGGGCCACTCTAGCTCTGATCTGATCACTTAAAAGAAGAGCCTTAGCCGCTTCGCAATAATCCTCCGCAGCCATGGCAGTCTTGGCGAGAAACAATGCTGTGACAACAATTCCCCTCAAGTGAAACATGCGAATTGAGGTATCAAACACTTGGCGGAACACATCATATGCAGCAACTATATTACCTCTATATAGATGTACTCTGGCAATCTCACTTTGGATGTTACTCTGGGTCAGCACGTCGGGGTTCCCGCTGAGACAAGACCTTAATTTAGTAAGGGAATCGAAATCATCGTATCGTCGAGTCTTCTTGTAAAACGCCAGGGCTCGGAAGCACCAATTCCACGATTCCCCTGTTGCGAGAGTCGAACCTGATGGCGAACTCTTTTCTAAGAATCGTTCCTCATCAGCAATTCTGTTCAAGCGACCAGCCAATCGGGACGAGATCAACCAGCCTTTTCGGGCTGCAACGGCTAGTTCGCTAGAGCGAGCCAAATGTGATGTGGCCTTGAGGGCCACATCAAGGAACTCTCTCTCTCTATCAAGGTATAGCGCCATTTCAGCAGCAAGCAGTCGAAGTCTATCTCGTTTGCTATGAACTGAAGAGGACGTTCCCTTCAATTCTTTCTCGATTGTCAGGGCGAGATAGAGACATCGACTATAAGAACCGAAGCGTAGGACAAGTGGTTGAAAAGCCGGATCGAGAACGGCCGAGGCCGCAGCTACCGCCGACTTGCCAAGTTTTTCGAACACAAGAGAATCCAACCTATTGAATTCGACTCGCCGATCCCGAAGCTCTTTCATGCTGTCGATGTTGACGACGAGCCTCAGTTTGTGCGGAAACAGCCTATGACACGTGGGGTGGAGGGGTACGAGGTTTTCGTCGCTCCCACCTCCCCCAACCGAGCGAAACTCAATGTGGTGAAGATCCTTCTCGGTTAGTAATTCTCCACAAATCGCGCAAGCGAATCCGAAACGCATCAGGATTCTTCGCTTTTGCTTAACAGATGGTACTTGTCGCTGCTGTCTCATAGGCTGCTCTGGTCTGCTTCTTGTGCTTAAAGGACTGAGGCCATGTCAACCCCAGCTCGTGAGAAACATTCAGCAAGTCATTGAATACCGTTGCCATATAATGAAGCGGATCGCCAACGATTCGACTTGTCTCATGAAGGCGAGGCTGTGTGGCTATAGGTATTTCTATTACGGTGAAAGATGCACACACCGCTCGAAGAATCTGTTCCTGGGTATAGGTCACAGACCCCATTATCTTGATCGTAGTCGCTACGTCGCGACTGAAGACTCTGTATCCTGTCTGACTATCGGTTATGGCCACACCCAAAAGGTTGGACACAATCTCTGATATAAAAATGTTTCCGTGATATTGCCAGTCTGCAAAGAAAGCTGGTCTCACGTGAAGACGATTTCCCAAAATTAGATCGTAATTATCCATCGCCTTTTCAATAAATTTGGGGAGATCGCCAG
Source organism: Pseudomonadota bacterium (assembly GCA_043806215.1). GTDB lineage: Bacteria > Desulfobacterota > Desulfomonilia > Desulfomonilales > Desulfomonilaceae > JAVHLK01. The sequence goes on from JAZDHD010000453.1 coordinate 5,812, forward strand.
GGCTGTGTTGTCCATCAGCGTCGACATGGACTACGTAATCGACGCCCGATTCTGCAGCGAGAGCCAATTCCCTGTTGAAGGCAGCAGCGAGCCCCACCGGCGATGAGAACCTGTAGACTGAAGCACCTGCACCTGCAGCTTTCTTACTGGTCGAGTCTGTGGACCCGTCGTCCACCACTTGAACACTCAGATCAAGGCCAAGCTCTTGTGCCTTACAACGGAAACCGTGAATCACGTCCGCTATCGATGCCGACTCGTTGCGCGCCGACATAGTGAGAAGAAAGCTCATTTGCCTCTCCGATCTTGAGAGCAGCACTATATCACATACACCAATCTCTAATGCGCCCCACATCACTGCCAGTTCCGTACGAAGCACTTGCCGGGCCCCACGTCGTCCTCGAGAGTATCGGCTTACAAATGTTAGACCTCTGCGAAGGCATCCGGTTCCCATCGCAATACCTACGGATCGACACAGGATTCTTCAGATTGCCTAGATATCTGGGGACATACAGCTGGCTTTTTCTAAGATGGACGCTTACGAGGTCCTCCGGGTTTTCCTGTGCTCAGGTCCCGACCTGTCATCTTCTCGACATGTGCCGTAAACGCTGCATCGCCAGCCGGGCGACCAGTCCGAGTCCGTTTTCGGAGCGAGCTCAACCGACCTTCGTCAGAGGAGAGCAGCAACCGCTCCCAATCCTCGACAAGTCCCTGTAGGGTTCGATCTGTGACGAGCGGGTCGTGCATGGTTATCCCCATGTGAAATCGCGCACTTGACCGGGGATAGCCCCATGGTCCGTTTGCCCTACCGGCCCCTACCGGATTCTGTTCCACATAACGCGCTGCCGCCAACAGGTGACCCTCGTCCCGAGCACACGAGCTGAATCGTCGCTGGAACAGGTACCCGCGGACTCCTGCAGCGAAGTTCTTCATGCGTGTGTATCGCCGGTGAGCCCGGCCAAAGCTCTTTGCCGGAGACTCCTCTCGGTGCGGTACTGCGACAAAGTGGACATGGTTGGTCATGAGACACCAAACAAGTACCGAAACGCCGTGCCAAGCGATTTCTTCTCCCGGCAGTCCAAGATACTCCCGACGATCCGATTCTTCATGAAACACGTTCATAGACCGAACACCACGCTGCGTGGCGTGGTGCGGATATCCGGGGACCACTATGCGCGACAGACGAGCCATTGGCCTATCGCATGAGATCACCGCTTAACCAGTAAAAATAGGTTATTGATATGTCCATCGAATTCCCAGGCGTTGTTGCTACGCCCAGCCTCCTTTGCTGCAAACAATGGATCGGTTTAAACTATGCGAATTATCGCCAAAAGTGCTCGATTATCGCCTTAAGAAAGGCACCTACTGCAGCGCCTATGGCAGCGATCCCCAATTTCTTCCAAGGAGAATTGGCTCCGCTAAATTCCTCGCGCAGCCGCTCAATTGTTCTCGTCTGCTCGGCCACGATTCGTGACAGGTCTGTGAGTGCTGAATCCGGGGGCTGTATATTTAGGAGATGTGCGCGTATCTGCTCTGCCGTTATGGGACTGATCTTGTCATCCGCTCGGCTATAGTAGACATCGTGGGCGGCCACAATACTGGGTGCCTTTTCGACTGTAAGCACGCCCACAGTGAGTCCTTCGACCTCCACGAACTCAAGGCGGGTTGAAACACTTCCGGAAAGAATCTCTTGGGCCCTCTGAACGACCGATCGCAATCTTGATTCGTTAATACCAACCATCTCCACTGGCTCACGAACACCGAACACGACCTTGCCACCGGAAGTGTTCGCAAAAGCTGAGATGTGCCGTGAGACAATTTCGGGTGGTGGGACAGAAGTCTTCAGCTCTAGAATGGGGGATTCTCCACCGGCAATGGCAGATCTCAGTTCATCGGAGGTCATTCCGTTTCCTTCCCTCAGTTTTGAGGCCTTCGGCAGAAGCTGTCTGTCAGAACCAATGTATCAGGAAGCTGTCTATGCCATAGATACAGCGGTCTTGCGTTTCATCCTCAGACGGGGTTGATTGGCAATACGGTGCCGCTGCACGATCATTCGCACCCTCTTAAGGCCCTTTGGGGCCCTGGAGCCCATAATCTAGAAAGTGCGGGCCGGGGTCTTGTTTCTTGAATCAGGTTGGAACACCGCACTCTGACCGCTTTGGATGTGGCAAGAAGCAAGAGATGATCCTGTTGTTTACTAATCCGGCCATTCGTTGAAAATACCATAACTCCTCGTCGAAATCTTGAATTATGTCTGGGATCCTCGAAAATCCGCCGGAATTCCCCAGTCGGCGTCCTGCCAAATTCAAGATGAAAGACCCCAGTCCTTCTGCGCGTCGTCTCCTGCAGCAGCCGGTTTATTACAGATACACCGCTGGTGATTTGGTAGAGCTCGTCCGGTCAAGCGGATACGAAGTTCTCATGTGCGAGTTCCGGCCCGACAAGATACCCTTGGCATTCGTGGTCGAGCGTCTATCGTGGTCGCTGACAGTTCGGACCCGAAGCATCCGCTTACCACCGGCAAGGCGGCAACTTTCATGCTCCCAGGGAACTGAGCACATTGTTCACGGTCCCAGGGCAGACCCATAATCGGGACCTTTCCTTTTGTTTGGGATATATGGGGACATACAACTCGTTTTTTCTAAGATGGCCGCTTACGAGGTCTTCCGGGTTTTCCTGTGCTCAGCTCACAACCTGTCATCTTCTCGACCTGTGCCACAAACGCTGCATCTCCCCGGGGATTTCTCCTGCCGGCAGTCCAAGATACTCCCGACGGTTAGATTCTTCATGAAACACGTTCATAGACCGAACACCACGCTGCGTGGCATGGTGCGGAAAGCCGGGGACCACTATGCGCGACAGACGAGCCATTGTCTCATGCTGCAAGAAGATCCTAATGATTGTCAATGAAATCTGGTGTATGTCACCAGATATCACCAGATATCAGCGGACGCAAGAACCGGCCCGAGCAGTCGACCCACAGCGGCGATTCCGGCGATGCTTTCACGTTTGTCATTGCGAGCCCGAGGCTTTGGGAGGGCGTGGCAATCTCGACAGCTCAAGAAAACCGGCACTACACCTGTGCCACGGAGTGCTATACCTTTGAGCCGGCTGCTTGTGTCGCCTCGGCACGCAATTTCAAGCCCAACGCTCCTATGACCTTCAGGATTGTATCGAAACTGGGGCTTCTTTCCCCAGACAGTGCTTTGTAAAGACTTTCCCGAGATAGGCCCGCGTCACGGGCCACTTGAGACATGCCCTTGGCGCGGGCAATATCTCCCAGTGCCTTGGCAATGAAAGCAGCATCTCCAGGTGCTTCTTCGAGGCACGCTTCCAGATAAGCAGCCATTTCCTCCGGGGTCCGAAGGTGTTCCGCGACATCGTAGCGAGTCGTAATGGTCTTGGTCATGATACGCTCCTGGTGGAATTCTATTACGGATTTCATTTCAAGCAAAGCCTCGCACGTCTTCTTCTGAAGAGAAACCGGACCACTGCACTCATAGAGCAACGGATCACCTGGGTTTGATTCGGATAATTTTTGTCCCATCGCGTTCTGCCTCTATGCATGCAGCCCGACTTGTGATAGTACACCTACCCCAAAAAGGGAACCAGTGCTTCAGCAAACGGCTGCAGAGCATCGTTGAGCAATCCGACGCGGGGGGCACGAAAAGACCGCGGCCCGGTATTGATCATGCAGGTGCTTTGCGGATAAAGCTGCCGGGACCGGCCCCCGGGAGGAGGAGCGTCGCCATGTCCAAGTGCTCCATATGTGGTAAACGCAAAGGCAAACGGAAATGCGCGCAGACGAGCGGCATGGTCTGCAGCCCGTGCTGCGGACAGACACGGACTGAAGACTGTATGGGATGCCGCTATTTCCGGGATTCCAAAGATCTTCGGCGTTATGACAGAGTCCCCCGGTTTTCCGTTTCAGAGATGGAAGAAAGTGTGGAATTGTCGCGTTACAGCACCTGCATTGAAGGGACCCTGGCCGTCTGGGATGTCGGTCACGGCTCCTGCCTGAATGATGGAGCCGCACTGACAGTTCTGGAAATGCTCCTCGACAAGTACCATTTCGGCGATTCCGACGTTGTGACCACCGACGAGATCCTCATGGAAGGCTTCGAAAGGGTCGTGGCTGCAATTGAAGAGGACCTGGACGACGTTCCCAACGAAGATCTGGTCAAGGTGCTCGGGGTGATCTATTTTGTCGCCGATCGCCGCACGAGGGGTCGCCGCGAGTACTTCGAGGTCATTCACGAGTGCGTTGGATACCGGATGGAAAACGGCGTACACATCGGGCCCTATTGAGACGTGCGAAGGAGAAGGCGCATGGCGAAAGCGAAAGAACCGAAGAAGGCCAAGAAGCCCGTGAAGGCCAAGAACCCCAAGAACCCCAAAAAGGCCAAGAAAGCCGCTAAATACCAGTCCTTTTCCCTGTCGATTGAGACTGATTCGCATCTCCAATCCTTGCGCCGACAGTATGCCGACGCCTCTCCTCATGAACGGAGAATGGCGGCACAATGGGAGTACGACGCCGAAACGGCCGAGGATATCTTCAATTCCGTGTTAATGATAATGGGGGGACACTCACGGCAGTCACCCGAGTGGCCTCCCGGTTTCCTTGCCCTGGCCATCGACCCGCTTCACGCTCCCTCGCTTCTCACCGTCGGTTCTGTGGACTACCAACACGGCTTTGTGAAAGAGGCGATGGAACTCTTTCTTACACTCACCACGCTGCCGGAAGATGAAGAAGAGCTTCACGAGATCATAGACAAGGCCGGTGATTTTCTATTGGACCAAGAAGATTATGAGAACGCGCTCGAACTCTACCTTTCTGCGGAGACGGCATACCCGGACCAGGCCTTGTATCCCATCGGCTCGTCATACTGTCACCACCACTTAGGAAACCTTGAAGAAGCTATCCGGAAGGCACGCAGAGCCGTTGAACTGGAACCGGACGACTACCGTTGGCTCAATGATCTTGGTTCTGCGCTTGTCGATGCGGGTTACCTTGAAGAGGCGGAAAAGGTGCTGAGGAGATCCATTGACCTGTTCTCGGAGTACAATCCGCTCGCCCGTGAGAACTTGAAAAGACTCTCCAAAATGAAACGGCAGGCAGCCCCCAGCCATGCATGAGGGCGCTCCCGCCGGCGTGCGCCGAGTTCAACCTCCTCGGTTTCGGCAGCGCCGGCCTCCGTGCCGATAATCTTCCGGACGCTCCCCAACATCGGCAGGAGTACCACGCCCAATTCATGCCTGCACCCGGGCTAAATACATGCCCCGGCCAATGCATCCGGTCCGGGGTGTTGATTCGGGTCCGGCATGGTGCTACTAGTACCGCTCAGCCCTGCAAAATAGAAATGCTCCGAAGGAGGGACGCGACATGAGCGATTTTCTTCAAAGTGGTCCCATCAGCACGCTTCACCTCCTGGGTGAATGTGCAGTGTCGGAACTTGAAACCCAACTCCAAGAAGCGGTGAAGCAGAGGCCCGTGGCTCTTGTTCTCCCGTGCCTGGTATCGGAGATGGACGGACCCGCACTCGGCATCATCATGAACACGTTGGATTCGGTCACCTATGTCAGGGAGATCATCGTTACGCTCGGACCTGCCGATGCAGCGGATTTCGCCCGGGCGCGCGAATTCTTCAAGCCTCTTCAGAAAGAAGGACGGATCGTACGCATAATTTGGAACGATGGGGAGCGCATACGGTCATTGTACGAGGAGCTTTCCGAGGTCGGCTTGTCGGCCGGCCCCCACGGCAAGGGCAGAAGCGCTTGGATGGCTTATGGTTATGTCGTTGCCGGGCGGGAATCATACGTCATAGCGCTGCATGATTGCGATATTTTAACCTATTCAAGGAGCCTGTTGGCTCGTCTTGTCTATCCCACGGTAATGCCCAACCTGGACTACGAGTTCTGCAAGGGCTACTACAGCCGAATTACGGACCGCATGCACGGCCGCGTCACCCGTCTGCTGGTGACTCCGCTTATTCAATCCCTCATCACCATCCTGGGGGAAATCCCCCTGCTTCAGTACTATCGGGCGTTCCGTTATCCCTTGTCGGGTGAGTTTTCCATGGTTGCAGACCTTGCCCGGGTCAATCGTATTCCTGCCGACTGGGGCCTTGAGGTGGGAGTACTGGCGGAAGTCTTCAGGAACTGTTCCGTCAAACGGATCTGTCAGGTGGAACTGTGCGGGAATTATGAGCACAAGCATCAGGACTTATCCAAGGACGATCCGGAACGGGGACTCAACAAGATGGCCATAGACATTTGCTTGACAATATTCCGCGTCCTCTACTCCAGCGGCATCGTGCTCGGTTCCGGTTTCTTCCATACCCTTCAGGCGACGTTTCTCAAAGAAGCGCAAGATGTTATGGCAATCTATCACGATGATGCCCGGATCAACGGGCTCGTCTACGACCGCCATGCGGAAGCCACCGCGGTGGAAACCTTCACGGAAGCCGTGCAAACAGCCGGCAGGACAATCCTGGAGAATCCCTTGGGCCCGCCGCAAATTTCCAATTGGAACCGCATTTTCTCGGCTGTTCCCGATTTTGCCGAGAGATTAAGGGCGTATGTGGATGAGGACAATAGGGGAGCTTTCGACACGTAATTGGGGAGACCAGGCTACCCCTGCAATTATGCCCAGCGTCTCACCGGGTCTTCGGACCTCGGCCCCGGGACGAATACCCCAGAGCGGGCAAGCACGTTCATGCCTTGCCCTGCCTTATTGGTCATGAATAGTGAAGAGAAGGAGTAAACCCGTGAAATACAGCAGCGGCCTGAGATCGTACATGATAAAGCGTCTCGAGGAGATAGAGAGAGCAGATGTCATAGTGGGTATTCCGTGCTTCAACAACGAACAGACCATAGTTCATGTCATGCGCATGGTATCTCACGGCCTCAAGGAGTACTTTCCCGACCTGAGACCGGTCATTATCATCTCCGACGGAGGATCGACCGACGACACACGCGACGTGGCCAAGGAGTTTCAGCTGAAACCTTGGCAAGAGAAGATCGTCTCGATCTACAGAGGCCCGGGGGGCAAGGGAACGGCATTGCGGATGATTCTCGAGTCCGCCCGGACTTTGCAGGCACAAGCCTGCATGGTCGTGGACTCGGATCTGAGGAGCATCACCAACCGTTGGGTCAAAATGCTTCTGGAACCGGTGATCGAGGGGGACTGCGACTTTGTGGCGCCGATCTATTCCCGCTACAAGTACGACGGAACCATCACGAACAACATTGTCTACAACTTGACTCAGGCCGTCTTCGGGAAGAAGATCAGGCAACCCATCGGCGGAGACTTCGCTTTCGGGAAGGATCTCCTGAATTTCTATGTTGAACGGGACGTTTGGGGAACGGACGTGGCCCGGTTCGGCATCGATATCTGGCTGACGGTTCAGGCAATCATCAACGGTTTTCGAATATCTCAGGCTCACCTGGGAAGAAAGATCCATGATGCAAAGGACCCGTCGGCACATCTCGGTCCCATGTTCCGACAGGTAGTGTCCACCCTGTTCGCCTTGATGGAGGACACGGAAGACTATTGGAAGCGGGTCGCGGGTACGGAAGAAGTACCGGTGTTCGGTGAAGTGAGTCAGGAAGAACCCGAGCCGATAGACGTCAATCTACGGAAACTGGTGAGTTCCTTCAAGATGGGCTTGACCCATTTCGGTACTCTCTGGCAAGAGGTCTTCTGCCCCGATTGCTTCGACGCAATCAAGGCTGCGGCCGCAATAGACGAAGATCGCTTCAGGCTTCCGTCCGACACGTGGGTACGCATTCTCTACGAGATCGCCGCAACCTATCACCACTGGCCGGCAAATCAGCGGAGACTCGTGGACCTCATGACCCCTCTCTATTATGGCAGAGTCGCATCATTCATTAATGAAACCAGGGATATGAACTCTCTTGAAGCCGAACGGGTCGTAGAAGAACAAGCGGGGCTTTTTGTCGATGCCAAGGATTACCTCCTCGACGTGTGGGGCAATCCTCGGGAGTGCAGCACTTCATTCATTCAGGAAGCGGAAAAATTGTAGGGTGGGGGTCATTGGGACATCACGGGTTTCATGGTGGAAAGCCGCCGACACGCCCTCCTTGAACGCCTCGGATCAGTTGTCGACACCTTCGTTGCCGTTCGGTTCGTCCGCATGGAGGAGGGCATTGATGGACCGTTCAACCTCGCTCTCTTCCATTTGCTGCGCAATGGAGAGCTCCTTGATCAAGAGATTCCGGGCCAGATCGAACAGCTTGCGCTCGCTGAGGGAAAGGTCCTTGGTCTCCTTGAGCAGGCACAAATCCTTGTAGACTTCGGCCGTTTCAAGAATGCTTCCGCTCCTCATCTTGTCCTGATACTGGCGGTATCGCTTGCTCCAGATCTGGGGCTCCTCCTGTCGCCTGCGTTTCTTGAGGACCTCTATGACCAGAGGAACCTCCGCGCCCGTCACGACTTTCCGCACCCGGTTGGACTCCACCTTGTCTACGGGGAGCTTTATCAGCGGTCTCTGAGGGGTTGATTCACTTTGGAGAATGTAGCACCGTTGCTCGGCACCGCCAATATTCTCGTCCTTGATGTCGATAATCCGCGCGACTCCGTGGATCGGGTAAACAACCATCTCCCCAATCTTAAGCATTTTCCAGCTCCATTCTCATGTTCATGAAAAAGTGACTACACCGAACGGGCTCCCGGGAACTTCCGTGGGGTTATATTGCCACGGCAACGCGCGAAAGGCGGCGATCCCGAAAACCCTTATTGCAGATGAACCGTGAAACCACCAACCTCGACTGGGCCAACGTCTTCCATACGCACCTGACTCCCGTAATTCGGGGGGAACTATATACAAGGTATTGTGGTATGTCAACAACAAAACTCTATATGGAGTGTTCGCGGAGCTAAGGTAGGGAAAAGCCATATCTTTTTGTTCTAATGCCCCAAATTACCTTATATCATATGCACTACGTTTCTGTCAAGTCCGTTCCGCGCGGTCGTCTGCCAGAGCCGACCGCAAAGCCGGCATAAGGGGCCCATGCCGGAACCGTACAGGCTGCGTCATTTTTCGGCCGGCGCCCCCCTGAGCGGGACCTGAACAGCGGTCTTGAGAAACAGATCCTCGGAGCCGTCCCTCCCCGGCGGATCAAGCCCCCCCCCGCTCCATCACTTCGCGTTCATGGTGCGTCGATAGCCTCCCCTTACTGTCCTAATCTTGAGATATCCTGTCCTTCTTGTCAAGTGGTGCTCAATTATTTCGCGTTAAAAGTCCTTTCCCACAAATTCGATACCATAGTGAAATTCAAGGGCTCGAGACAAGAAGGATCAACCACCAAGTCACCAAGACACCAAGAAATCCAAGAAGGCAAAGGCGTTACGGGGATGCCTCGGCGAACGGGGCTGCCCCCCCCTCATTGCCGATGACCGATCTCTTCGGTAGCGCCAGCCTCCGTGCCGGTTCTATTCCAGAAAGGGAAAATCAACCACCAAGTCACCAAGACACCAAGAAATCCAAGAACGCAAAGGTGTTACGGGGATGCCTCGGTGAACGGGGCTGCCCCCCCACGGGCTCGTTGCCGTTTGCCGGCCCCAGTACGAGCGACGAATCTTGATCGGCGTGTCGAGGAGGCGCGCCACAATGCGTGCCCGCATGTGTGCGAGCCGGCGTCGAGGGGAACTTCAGAGAAGTTCCTCGAATTCCCCCCGGGTCAGGTCACAGTCGTTGAGTATTCTGCTCAACAAGCCAGGCCCCACCGTTTCACCGGAGTGCACGGGCACAACGGTCACTCGTCCGTCGGCGTGTCTCAAGAAATGGTGGCTACCCTTAATCCTCGTGACCTCGAACCCAGCCTTGGCCAAGGCACCGACCACTGTCTTGCCGTCGATACGGACGAGCTTACTCATACCTGCACTGTTATGCGCTGGACGCCGACAAACTCGCTGGACGAGACGGGGTACCCTTGCTCTTCGAGGCACAAATCGATCGCCTCCCGGACTCGTTCCATCAAGGTATCCAGGGATCGGGCCTGGGTGTGGCAGCCCCGAAGTTCCGGAACGGCGGCGACGTAGTACCCCTCTTCGTCGCGTTCGATAAGTACGTTGAAACCGATTTCCATGAACTTACCTCCGGTCACCGAGACGCTGTACCTTCAGACTATTCTAACATAGACCGCTAAGAAATAAAGAATTCGCCGATCCGGATTCCGACGCTCGTCGTCATTGAGGAAGCTCAAAGGCGGCGCCCCTTGCACGTCCTTTGTTAACATGGTGGTGACATTTTCAGGGATTGTGAGGGGCCGGAAGGGATTCACAGGGATCAAAACAGGGATCGAAATGTCTGGGGTTTTTCCGCAAGCCCTTGATTTTGGTTGGACCGGCAGTGCCCTCTCACGGTGGAGACAGGGGTTCGAAACCCCTTTAATCGGGTCAAAGGTTCCTACGATGTATATTGGTGAAACTTCTCACCCAACTCAGTTACGTCTCAATCCCCTTTAATCGGGTCAAAGGTTCCTACTGTTGCTCCGTAAACAGGCTGAGCAACACCTTGAAATGGTCTCAATCCCCTTTAATCGGGTCAAAGGTTCCTACCCCTACGCTGATTATGATGGCTCAAAAGCGGGCCTTTGTGTCTCAATCCCCTTTAATCGGGTCAAAGGTTCCTACGATACCAAAGCGGACCGACGGCCGCAAGCGGTTGAAACAGTCTCAATCCCCTTTAATCGGGTCAAAGGTTCCTACTTCCGGCGAACAAAACCAAAAAGCAACGGCTGTACGGTCTCAATCCCCTTTAATCGGGTCAATGGTTCCTATGGTTTCCTCACTGTAGGTCTTTCGGCTGCTTCGTATGGTCTCAATCCCCTTTAATCGGGTCAAAGGTTCCTACATAAATGTCATCTCATTTTGTATTTAGGTTACCAAGAGTCTCAATCCCCTTTAATCGGGTCAAAGGTTCCTACAGGCCGTTGCTGCTGATCTGCGGGGATGGGTGGGGAAGTCTCAATCCCCTTTAATCGGGTCAAAGGTTCCTACTGGTGCCGTATGCCACTTGGTTTTCTGGGCCTGGAAGTCTCAATCCCCTTTAATCGGGTCAAAGGTTCCTACCTCGGCCCTTGTAACCTACCAGAACCTTGAGAGGAGTCAAGCACAAAACGGGGATCAGGGGGTAGGTCGATTCCGTCATACCCGACAAGCATACTGAACAATCCACTTTGTGTCGTCATTGCAACCTCTTGGGAAAACGGCGATGATTTTCTATGCACCCTGTGATTTCAAGGGGATAGGCGTATCTCACAAAATTGCCGAGATCCCCGCAAAACCGCACGTTCGAAGATACGTCACACCACGATCACGTCCTCTTTCTCACGGACCACTCCCCATCCGCTGATGTCCACGTTCTTTGCACAGCCCTTGCACAGGTGATAGTACCGCACGCTGTCTTCCTCCCAATCGATCACCTTCTCGATCGCCTGTTTCATCCTGAGAAATTTGCCGTCGTCGATCCGGCACTCGAACACGCTCTTCTGGACCCGTTCACCGTAACTCTTCATGAGTTTCGCAACCTGCAACCGCTTCCGGTCGTCCACAATGTCGTAGCATACCACGATATACACGGTCACCCTCATCTGATGCGGAAGGGGACGTAGTCCTCTTCGCCGGATAAGCACCGGGCAAATAACCGGACCTGTTCGAGCAGCACCCCGCGGTAGGTCAAGCGTTGTCCCTTGGAAAGATACAGGACCTGCTGTTTGAGGCGTTCCTCGAACTGACTGATGAACTTCTTCATGCCTTCATGGTTCAGCACGATCGGATACCCCTCCTTGTACGGCTCTTCCTCCGCGAAGTCAAATGCCGCGGGCTCCCGCTCATCGGGCCAAAAGAAATCCGTGAGCTTGATGATGCGCTTGTTGATCACCCGCAGGACCAGGGAGTCCACAATCACCGGCCGGAACTCCTCCATCAGGTCAAGCACGAGCGACGGCCGCCCGTATTCGACCGCGTGGAGGCAGCCCAAATACGGATCCAGGCCGACGATGTTCAGCTGCGTATGCACCGCGTTCGCCAACAACGTGTACCCCAGGCTCAGCAGCACATTGACCGGGTCTTTGGGAGGACGCCGGTTCCTCCCCTCGAACGTGATATCCGGCACCCTGATCAGGTGGGGAAAGCACCCGAAATGTGCCGCCGCGGCCGTCCCCTCGACGCCCATGAGGCTTTCCACACTGTCCGCGACGTCGGCCCGCCCGGCAAGTAACCGCAAGCGGTGGACGGCCTCGGTCACGCGTTCGTGCCGATGGTCCCGGTTCTGGTTCCTCAGAAGGATTCGGCAGTTGTTCAGTTTTCCCTTGATGTACGATTTCGCACGGGCCAGCCGGAATTCAGGATCGTCCAGACGCCGGAACTGAAGACGCCTCAGCTCCACGTTCTTCCCGAGCTGAGAAACCAGCCTTCCCCGGTACTTCCCGTAATAGGAGAGAAACACCGTGTCGATCCCCTCGTGCAGGATGAACGCAACGGCCCCCGGGGAAAGGCTGATGTTTCCCATGAGCACCAGCTGATCCAGATCGAACGCGTGGACCCATTGGATGACCCGGCGCTGCTTCTTTATGAGGAGCCGGTTCCCTTCTTTGAA
>JAZDHD010000454.1:0-2302 GCA_043806215.1 Pseudomonadota bacterium
GGTCCCACCCGGGAAGAGGCATGGACGCGTGCTTCAGGAGAGAGCACCACGCTTGGGTTCCTGCCGGATGCCGACAGCAGGTCCCGTTGCACTTCCAGGTACCTGCGCGGGTCGCCGAGGTCGTTCCAATAGCCGTCCACGGGATACCCCAACACGGGTTTGCCATGGTTCAATGCGTTCACATAGGCTTCGTCGGTGATACTGGAGAACGTTGCCGGAGAGATGTACTCAAAGATCTCGGGTTCAAGGATGTGCACGCCGGTGAACACGTAGGTTTCGGGTCGCAGGGGCCTCCCGGAAACGAATCCCTTGAAATGTGCGAGCCTGAACTCATCGTCGATTCTCATGGGATAGTGCCGGAAAGGCGCGGATTGGGGAAAGAGAATCAGCGTTGCCAGAGCCCCGCGTTCCCGGTGAAAGGCAACGGCGTCTTTCAATGACGCGTCCAGGACGATATCGCCGTTGGCCATGAGGAACGTTCCCTGATCGAAGAATGCTTCATTTGCCTTGAGACCGCCTGCCGTGCCGAGGATGCGGGGCTCATGGGAGAACGAGACCGGGAGGCGGCTCCAGGACGGTTCGTCGAACAATTCCTCGATGGTGTGGGGAAGATGATGCAGGTTGATGCGGAAGCTCTGCGCACCCTGGTCGAGAAGGTTCAGGATCAATCTCACCATGAGCGGCTTTCCGAGAAGCGGTATGGCGGGTTTGGCGCGCTCCAATGTCAATGGCCGCAGCCTGGTGCCCAGTCCTGCAGCGAGTATCATGACTTTCATGGATGCAGTCACATCCTGGAGGTCTGGAACGTTTGCTTCTCGTGGAAACGTTCGAATGCGAGATCCACCAGAGTATCAATGAGCTTGTCATAACTCAGTCCTGATGTTTCCCACAATTTCGGGTACATGCTGATGGAGGTGAAGCCCGGCAACGTATTGATCTCGTTGACCACGATGGAGTCCTCCGGCGTCAGAAACAGGTCCACTCGGGACAATCCCGAACCGTCCACTGCCCGGAACGCCGTAGTGGCGGCTTCCTGGACCCCGGCGAGTTCTTCCTCGGAGAGTTGAGCGGGAATAATCAGTTCCGCCGTGTCCTTGAGATACTTTTCCTCGTAGTCGTAGAAATCCGAATGGGAGACCACCTCGCCGGCGACGCTGGCCTTGGGATCATCGTTTCCCAGCACGCCGACTTCAAGTTCCCTGCCCGGGATGCCGTCCTCAACGAGGATTTTTCGGTCGAACGACGCCGCCTTATCGACCGCGGCCTCGAACTGCGAGGAGTCCGCCACCCGGGAAATACCGACGGAAGAGCCGAGATTCGCGGGTTTCACGAATACCGGGAACCGGCTCCGTTTAAGGCGCTGCAGTATTTCATCGCGGCCTGCCTGCCACTGAGACCGCAGGAACCAGAAGAACGGGCCGACCAGCAGGCCATTGTCCCTGAACGCTCCCTTCATGAAGACCTTGTCCATTCCCACGGCCGATGCCGTTACACCGCATCCTACATAGGGGATGTTGGCCATCTCGAATACGCCCTGGAGTGTGCCGTCCTCACCATACGTGCCGTGGAGCACCGGGAAAGCCACATCTATCGGCAAAGGCTTCACGCAGCCGTCCTCGACGACGAGGAGCCCCCCCATGTGCGTCGGGTCCGGAGGCAAAAGAACCCGATCCGCTTCGCTGAACCCGCCCGGGTCGGTAAACGAAGAGATATCGGCCGGTAGGCGGTACCAGCCGCCTTCCCGGGAAATCATGACCGGGATTATCCGGTAACGGTCTCGATCCATGGCTGAAAAAACCGACGCGGACGACCGAAGCGACACTTCATGTTCGGCCGAACGGCCCCCGTAAATCAGTGCGACGGTGATTGGAGAGTTTTTCATGCTTCCTCCCGGCTGGTGCTTCTCGGCACGAGAGACTCTGCCGTGTTCCGGTTCCCGGTGAGTAAGAGGGGCTCCGTTCCGTACCGGAGGCATCCCGCGAAACGCGGTATCCGCTCTCGGGTGAATAGCACAACGACCGGCGGATCGACACCCTTTTTTGCATCTGTGATCGAATATGGATATACTATCATTCTCAAGGGCAGTTGAATTTGTAACTTCCGGGTACGGGTGGAACGGTTTATTATGGAGGTTCCAAGCATATCGGTCCGCTGCTCCTTAATGCGCCGCGCAGCACTTAGTGCGCCGTTTCTTAAATACGGTCGCACATTTTCGTCTCGCAGCCGTCTCGGGTGCCGGCAAGAACAGAATCCGGGCACGGAGGCCCGGGCTACGAAGAACAGAGACCAAGCCGGTCGTACA
>JAZDHD010000455.1:0-2530 GCA_043806215.1 Pseudomonadota bacterium
ACGGGACTCTTCATTTATTTCAGCGTTGCGAAACTGACGCTGGGATTGTGATCGGACTATGCGGCACGTTCCGGGGTGTGGTATGTTCGGATGGCGGAAGCGTTCCGTTCGGCGGAGACTTTCGGACATTTTGTCCGGGTCAAGACGGGCATGGTCGCGAGGCATAGATCCACGCCGATCAATTCAAAAATACTGGAGGTGTGAAGTATGAGCAATTTAGTTGTTATCGGTTACGACGATCTGTTCAAGGCGGAAGAGGTCCGTCTCATGCTGTGGAAGATGCAGAAGGAATACCTCATAGACCTTGAAGATGCGGTGGTGGCGGTAAAGGATAACGAAGGAAAGGTCAAGCTGCATCAGGCAACGAATCTGACTGCCGCGGGAGCGGTTGGAGGGGGCTTCTGGGGAGCCCTCATCGGACTCATTTTTCTTAATCCCCTCCTGGGGCTTGGTATCGGCGCCGCGGCCGGCGCGGTGTCGGGAGCGTTGACGGACGTGGGCATCAACGACAGCTTCATGAAACAATTGGCCGAAACCATGCAGCCGGACAGTTCCGCCCTCTTCATTTTGGTGAGGCGGGCAACGCCGGACAAAGTTCTGGAAGAACTTAAGGGAAGCGGAGGCAAAGTCCTCAAGACTTCTCTGTCCCACGATGATGAAGCCAAACTTCAGGAAGCTCTGAACGCGGCAAAAGAGTGAAGCAATCCCTCCTGACGCCTCATCCGAATAGACAGTGCCCGGCCTCCGGGTCGGGCACTATCCTTTGACGGACAGGGAACCTTTTGTGACAATGGTTTCCTACGTCAACAGTTTGCAGACTGAGGTGGGCTCTTAGACATGTACAAACACTTCGGTCATGCCAAACTCTCCAGTTCGTCGGTCCGATGCATTTTTTCGAGCTCGTCTCGGCCAAAATCCTCCAAATTGTCCAAGAGGGTCTGAGAATCACTGACATTCACGAATACACCTTTACCTGCTTCTTTTTTCATAACCGCAATATTCTTTAAGTCGAACTGCGTCAGAAAATAGGAGGCATGAGTCGCCAGAATTACTTGGGTTCGCCGAGAGGCTTTCTCAAACAGTCCGGCCAGAATCGGCAGGGTTCTCGGATGCACCCCCTGATCAGGTTCGTCAATACAGATCAAGGTCGGCGGCGCCGGCATCACGCACAGCGTTGCCCAAGCAATGAAACGAAGCGTCCCGTCGGACAGATCAGCCAGACTCAAGTCCGTGTCTATGTCCTTTTCCTGCCAGAAGGCGATAACCTCCCCAGGACCGCCTCTAGCCTTGACATTGAGATCCTTGAACCCCGGTATCGCGGATTTGATGACGGATTTCAACTCGGCGAACGATTCCGGATGCTCGGTCAACAGGTTGAACAGTACCGCGCTCAGGTTGCCCGCGTCCTCATGCAGTACCGGCTCTTGGCTGGTTGGAACGGATTTTCTGATTTTCTCGTTGTTGACATTAAACGAGTTGTAGAAACGCCATCCTCGAATGTATTCCCTGAGGTTAAACAAGGTGGCCAAGGTTGAATCGGTGATTGCACCAAGTCCCAACTGATTTGGCTTCTTCAGATCCCAGTCCTTCCGTATGAATCCTCTGTCGTTGGGGTCCTTGACAACCCCTTTTCCATTCTTGAAATCCATGAATGTGTAGGGTGCGTCTGATAGCTCAGGCAGCGGGGCTTCTGTTCCCACTTTCTCGAATATCATCCTTGGCGCCCCAATCGGCCCCATCAGTTCACCCTGATAATGAAGCAGTACCTTCCTCCCCAGGTCTACTTCAGCGCTCCACCAGAGTTTGTCAGGGCCCGGTTTATGAAAGATCTGCCGGCCGATAGTTCCGGAAACAATCTCAGGAGGAATCTCCTGATAACAAGCATCACGAATGAACTTCAAGAATTCGAAAAGGCTCGATTTCCCCGATCCGTTGGCACCGACGACAATCTGCAGTGGGTGGAAACGGAACAGAATGTCTTCAAAAGGTCTGTAGCCTCTGATTTTGATGGAGGGTAACCAGTGATATTCACTCATTCGCGAGTTCCTTTCCTTGGCTCTTCCGGCCTAACCAGTCTCGCGCGTTCTGCAGAAGTCCGTGCGTCTGCCCGTGTCCGGCACCTTCGTCGATGAGCCCGGCCGTTCCATGCTTTACGGCCGTCTCCCGAACCAAGCTATATCACGCTATTCGGACATGAGACAAGAACCGACTTGCGAACCCCTTGGCGGGTACCACTCGTATAACGAAAGACCCATCTCCATCTGCGCAGGCCTTGAGAAGGCGCTGGTGAAGTGGTAAGGGTAATTGATGACCAAAGCGGTTCCGACGTCTCGCCAACAGTCAGGCGAACCCGGGAAGGTCTGCACATTAATCGCGCAAATGGCCGTTACCCATGGCTTCCCACACGGCCGTGATCGCGTCCATGGCCCGGCACTGCAACGACAGTGCCTGGGAGGCAATCACCTCGGGAACTTGAGGCCACTGCAGGTTCACACGTACGAGCCGGGCTCTCGGATGTTCATGAACGATC
>JAZDHD010000456.1:0-5462 GCA_043806215.1 Pseudomonadota bacterium
AGTACTGGAGACCGTCCCTGCGTGAGAGTCCGCAGCACATCCTGAACAATCATTTGGTTGCGGGCATGGTCGGCGACCAACGCAGAGCAAACCTCCTGAATTGACAGGTCCTTGTTGGTCTCGAAAGATGCCGCGAGCTTGAATCCGGTAGTCCGTGTGATCACCCTATGAGTGAATGGTCTGGCCGCGGCCTGTTTACGATGATCCACTCGGAAGCGAATAGGGCCACAATTCATGAAGATGATCGGATGGTGGCCGTCTTTTCGGATAACGGTGGCCGACAAGCCCGTGACGTATCTGGCTTTGCACTGCCTGGCCACGATTTCGAAGCTTCTTGCCGAGATGTGGTGGCACTCATCTACGATCAGGTGACCGTACTTGCCAACAATATCGTCTACCACTCCTCTCCTGCTCAGGCTCTGGATGATCGCTACGTCGATCTTGAGACTTGGATTGCGTTTTCCGCCACCTATGTGGCCAATCTCGTTGGCCGCGAGACCGAGAAACTCGTGGAGTCGAGCAACCCACTGGTCCAGAAGTTGTCTCCGATGCACGAGGACCAGGGTGTTCACGCCTCGCCGAGCAATCATATAGCAGGCCGCTACGGTTTTCCCAAAGGCGGTCGTGGCGGCCAGGATGCCCGTCTCATGGGCCAACATGTTTTCGGCAGCCTTCTGTTGTTCCGGAAGGAGGGTGCCTTTGAAAGAGGCCTGGATCGGAATCCCGACGCATCGCTCATCAGTGATGGCCGGCTCGATGTTCAATGACCTCAAGAGGGCCACAAGTTCGTCCAAGCAACCCATGGGAAGTCCCAGGTGCTTCGGGAAGTCCTCACAACAGCTTATGATGCGGGGCTTGTCAAAGGTGGGAAAACGCATTGCCTGTGCCTTGTAGAACTCGGGGTTCTGGAAAGCGGCCAAACGAATCAAACGATTCCTCAAAGCAGGTGGAAGGCTTTCCTTGGGCACGTAGATCTGATTCCCCAGGACGAGCTCAAGCCTGTCCGGTAGAGGTCCCGGCAGGGGGCGCTCTTGGGGACGCCTTGAAGGTGGGGCCATCCAGGGTTCATCTTCATCCTCCTCGGTGACCACCATCCGAACGCCGATCACGCGGCCGCACCGATGAGCCTCATCCACGATAGTCTCCACTTCTTCTCTTCTCATCCTGCGGATGGTTGACAGAAAAGCCCATTGATCCGCGTAGGGACTGAGGTGGGCGTCGAGAAAAAGACTGTTGCCCGAGTCTCTGGGCTTTTTCTGCAGCGGCAGAGCAATGAGATTCCCGAATCCTCCGGCAGGAATGGTGTCCTGACTCGGGAAAAACCGATCATACGAGTCCAGACCGATTTCGGGACGGCGCTCCATAGTCTCTGTGAGCATGAAGGAACCGAGCTGTCGAGCGAGCGCGGCAGGAATCTTCTCCGAGAAGAAGACCCATACGTGACCACCATTGCCGGAACGGGACCGTTCGAGCACGGCAGGAACGTTGTACGAGTCACAGGTCAAGAGGAACGCCGATGCGTCGGCCATCCATTGAGCCTTGTCGAAATCCGCAGCAAGGAACCGGCAGGTTTCATCCGGCAACAATGGATAGACTCCTATCGTGAAGTCGCGTTCAGATCGTTCTTTGGGATCACACCCCATGAGGTGGTTTCTTATGACCTCTTCGGTCACCGGGAGGAACTCTCGATGATTGCAGGTGCTGCACTTGACTTTGGGCTTTCCACATAGGCCTCGTATCCATTCATTGCGGCAGGCGGGTTGATACCCGCTCCTTCCCGTACGCTTGCTTTCAAATCGCCTCGGGTACACGTCATCCCGGCCCTTGAACAAAGACATGAAGAGAGCAATCTTGTCCGCCGAGGGTGACTGATTGGTCACCCTCGCATTGTGTGGATTAGGGGTGCCTTGAGCACAACACTCGAGAATCGATTCCTTTTCCTGCCTCAGATGCCCGATACGCTCCAAGATGGCAATGCGCCGGGAATCCAGGCGCGCCAATTCCTCTTGAGCCTCCCCAAGCAGACGATCGATTTCCTCCAAGGCATCCATGCCGCCCGTGCCTCCTATCACGTCATCACGACACACTAACGCTTACCGACTCCCTTCGGTTTTTTCAAGACTTCTCCCTGAACTCTTGAAGAACCAACATGGTCTGAACCGCCGGCAAAGGAGGGCGGGCGATTGGGTGATGGGCACCAGTGGATTACGGTTGATTTCCCGGTCGGGGTGCGGCACATTGGTCGCACATTGAGGTCCGGTTGGGAGTATCTGATGAAGTTCTATGAAGAGCCGCCGGGGTACATGAAGACAATCCTCTCGGATCTGCAGGGTGCGTGGGGGAATTTACGCGATGCCGTGGTGGAGAGTCACCCATTTCCCGGCTCTGACAGGCTACTATGTCACATTGACGAAGGAATGAGTTGGGAGAGTGTCCGAAATCCGAGGCAGATGGAGAGAACTCTGCTCCTCGTTCGGAATCTAGCGCTTACAAACGGGGCACCGGACGAGGTGATGTTCTGGATTGAGGACGTTGTCGAAACTCTGAAAGAAACATTGGACTCGGGCATACGCTGACGAGCGTGCCGCAGGACAAGAGAGACACCCGCAACCAGTTGACAAGACGAGAGTGGAATATGAACGTGTTCATCACGGGAGTTTCGTGCGTCGGGAAGAGCACCGTCGGCCCAAAGCTCGCCGAGGAGCTTGGTTATCGCTTTGTTGATCTGGATCTGGAGATCGAAAAGTGTGTCCAAACGGGAGAAGGCCATGAGCGGTCACAAGCAGTACGATCACTCTTGGGCTAAGGGCAACGACAAACTCTGGGACGAGAAGTTTGAGGAATGGGAGAAACGGGACTGGTCCCAGTGGTTAGAGACGAATCTGTCTTTTCCTTTTGTCGTGAAACGGACGGACGATGAGGACGCGGTCTTATTCTTTAACAAAATAAGCGATAAGCCGTTCCAATTGGGGCACACTATGAAGGTGTTGTCTATACATGGTGAAGATGATTATTATGGAGTGGTCGTTAGAGTTCGGGAGGAACGGAGGATCGGCTACGTGCCGCTGGCCGACGTAGAAGTCATTTCGCATGACGATGAGAACTACTGGCCGATGATGGAATACGCGCACTGGTTCGGGAATCGGTGACGACCTGGGAAGTTGCCTGCGCTTGGCAATGCGATGGCTGGACGGGGAGAAGCAGATGGACGGAGTGCCTTGAACCCGAAGAATTCCACTTCTTCTGAAAGTCTCTGGAAAGGGATCGCTGTGAAGAAACCGTATTGTGGCCCTCCGAGACCCTCCCGAGACCGGCATGTGTCGGAGAGGAAGGCCCTCCCGACAATCACGGAAGCGTGAGCAGCATCGTCTCTCGCATGAAACAGACACTGACGCATGACGTCAATCTCCCAAAACGAGTCGATCCGGTGGAACGACAATTGAGAAAGGCCTAAAACCAGACTTGACCCCTATTCAATGAGCTTGCTATTTCCTGAACCGTTGGCGATTGCATAAGGCTCTTGTGACCTCCGAGCAACCAGAGCATTCGGTCTCATCTCTGGAGGCTCTATGTCGAATGGTCTTGGCCGCGAAACGGCGGTGTGTTACTCTCAATAAGATAATAAAGATAGGGAATAGGCGTGGTAATACAAAGCAAATAGGACGGATTGAAACGATTAACCAGGGAAGGAGCTCGTGATGGAAGTGAAGGAAGCGGTGACACGTGCAAAGCAGTACGTTGCAGATCTTTTCGCCAGTGAGGATATCTCGAACGTGGGACTTGAAGAAGTCGAATTTGACGATGGTTCCAACATGTGGACCGTAACGATTGGGTTTTCCCGGCCTTGGGACAAGCCGATCAATCCGCTTCTCGCGATGACGGAAGGTGGCCCCACGACGCGTGCGTACAAGGTGGTCACGATCGACGACCGGCTTGGCAAGGTCAAATCCGTCAAGAACCGCGAGATGGCGTCGTGAACGGAAATAGTCTCATCATCGACGCAAATTTGCTCGTGCTCTTCATCGTCGGCGTCACCGACCGCCGTTTGGTTCAAAAGCATCGGCGGTTAAAAGCCTTTACTGTCGAGGACTTCGATTTGTTGCGTCGTCTCATCGAATCTTCACCACAGGTTCTCGTGACTCCGAACACGCTGACAGAGACGTCAAACTTGCTAGGCTACATTAACGAGCCCGCAAGAACTCATGTTTTTAGGACGTTTCGCGGTGTTGTCCGGTCTACCGAGGAAGAGTATGTCCAGAGTCGCACTGCATGCGAAGCAAAAGACTTTATGCGACTCGGCCTCACCGACTCGGCATTGATCGAGATCTCCAACGCGTCCAGGACTCTTCTCACGACTGATGTAAGTCTCTATCTATCGGCGCTGAATCGCGGTATATTGGCAATCAACTTTAACCACCTGCGCGAACACATTACTCTCAAATGATTAGAAGGTCCATTACCCGGGTGCCCTGTAAAAGTAGTGAATCGGGGGACACAACACTTATTTGGGTTTACGAGTCGGCAGTTCTCCCATAGCATCGCTCTATGGCTGGTCTGTCGCGCATCGTAGTCTCCGGCTATCAGCACCATGTCACGCACCGTGGTGTTCGGCACTTCCGCGCACTTCCGGGTACACTATACTCAATTGCCGACGCCCGCGGCGACCAAACCTGCGATTTGGTCACGTCTTGGATCGCCTGATTGATGGCACACGTGTATTCCGCCGGAAGACCTACGCCTCGTGTGTACCTTGAATTCCTGAATTCGAAGATTGAGAGATCCATCTCGATAGACGAGTATCCGGCCCTCGGGTCGCGTGTGCCCGGGGGATTGGGGTTCAGTCATGGTCGGTCCTCCTTCAATCCAACCCTCGGAGTGATGCTGATGCCGACAGGAAATCTGAAGTCAGCTAATCGCCCCGTGAGTCCAGTTCGTAGCCGATTGCCCTGTATCCGGCGCGTCTTCTCTCGTACATCCTTGCCAAGACGGGTACCTGGAGGTCGGCGTAATCGTAGATGATCACTTCCTTCTTGGCTGCATGCAGGCGATGAAGCCGGCCGGCGTACTGGGCAAGTGTGCCTCGCCAGGATACCGGTAGCGTCAGGAACAGAGTGTCGAGTCGAGCGTCATCAAAACCTTCACCGAGATACCTTCCCGTCGCGAGGATGATTCTCTGTTCGTTGTCGGGAATCCGGGATATTTTTTCAAGCAGGTCGTGCCTTTGCCGTCTGCCGAGTCCCCCCTTGAGCACAATCACATTGGGCACGAGAGAAGACAGCTCTCCGGCGAATACCGCCAGGTGCTCCCTGCGTTCGGTGAGCAGTACTGGAGACCGTCCCTGCGTGAGAGTCCGCAGCACATCCTGAACAATCATTTGGTTGCGGGCATGGTCGGCGACCAACGCAGAGCAAACCTCCTGAATTGACAGGTCCTTGTTGGTCTCGAAAGATGCCGCGAGCTTG
>JAZDHD010000457.1:0-18734 GCA_043806215.1 Pseudomonadota bacterium
ACGTTTGCTGCAGACCTCTGTAGGGGCGGGTTTTACACCCGCCCGCAATCGAGCACCCAGAATCGGGCGGGTATGAAACCCGCCCCTACACCGCGACGTGCCACTACTTGGGCGCATATTTGAGTTTTGAGACAATTTCCCCGTGCCTACCCGGGCGGGCATCCCGCGCAGAACGCTGGACCGTCCCACGAAACAGGTCTAAGGCTTCACGACAGTCCTTCGTAGCCCGGGCCTCCGTGCCCGGATCTTCGTCTTGCCGGCACCCAAGCCGGCTGCGAGACGAAAACGTGCGACCGCAATTAGGAAACGGACTAAGTCGCAAGC
This sequence comes from Pseudomonadota bacterium, assembly GCA_043806215.1. Classification (GTDB taxonomy): domain Bacteria; phylum Desulfobacterota; class Desulfomonilia; order Desulfomonilales; family Desulfomonilaceae; genus JAVHLK01. Next base: position 325 of record JAZDHD010000457.1, read on the forward strand.
ATTGGGATTACCCCTACACGACCGTTTGCCTTCACCGGATTTTCTTCGAGACTTGTTGCCGTGGTGGTTGGGTTGGCTTTCTTCAGCCGTTTGCAGGGTACATCTACCCGATGTCGAGCACCAGCCGGTGGGCATGGCCGTGCGCCGGGTCCGTGGCGGTCATGCGGTTGACTGCGTGCTCATGGTCCAGGGTTTCGCCGGTAAGGACCGGGATGACGCGCGCGTCCTCGGTGAACCGTAAGGAGACATCATGTGAGTGTGCGGGCAATGCACCGCCGTTGCTCATCTCGGTCCGTCCCGTGCCCGAGACCGGATGGAGCAATTCGACCACGTAGGCTGTTCTTTCCGGGGCGTTTTTCGACGAGAAGCTCAACCCATTGAGTTCGCCCTTGAGCACTCTCTGCCAGAGGTCGTCGCGGTCGATCTTGATGCCGAGGACCCACTCGCCTTCGATGAAATCAGGGTCTCCGCTGCGGGCGACAAAGCTCTCCACGACCCGGCAACCGCTCTTCTCACGGTCATGATTGACGTCGATGCAATCGTGCCGCCCGTTGAGGATGAAACCATGGGCCATGCTTTCGATCTCATCGGGAGTCATGGCTTCGTTGTCCGTATCCACCCGGAAGGGGGTGTACACGGGTGCGTAAATGATGCGCCGGGATTCCGACTTGATAACCGTTCGAGATCGCATTGGCGAGCCTTTGGGATGTATGGGAAAGAAAGGGGTCCGGGTTGGCGGCTATTTGGAATATTAGTGGAGTTACGGAGAGAAAAGGTTTCCACGGTGGTGGGCGGTTTCCGCCGGCGACGACGGTATGAGCGAAACGGTTGGTGTCTGTCCTAAAACAAACCTTGCAAGTCGGCAATCCGGGGACACGATTCCGAGTTTTGCGAGGTCGCATGGCTCCGTTCGCAAAATCGGATCATGTCCCCGATTGCCGGCGGCCCCCATGGCTATACCATCGAAGATCTGTCACCGTTGATACGCTTATTGCCGGACTGTCGCTAACCGCCATGCGGAACTGTTCACAAATCCTCGGTCTCCGGTTCGATCCGTGATCCGGCTTCGTCCTTCCTGAACAGATCCCTCGCGAGTTTGACGCCAAGAGCCAGAGCCTTGCGGTTGAGATCCAGTGTGGCCGGGGGAACCCGGTCGGCAAGCGCCTTTTCCAGGGACCGGCGTGAGACGAGTCCCGTGATTTCCGAGATGGCTCCCAGGGCCGCCACATTGGCCGCCATGGGTTTGCCGAGCCGATCCCGGGCGGCCGAGGTGAAGGGCAAGGCGAGTGCACGGCTGCTCGGCGGATGGCTCACAAGGTCCGCGTCGACAAGGATCCATGCGCCGGACTTGAGATCCCACGAGTACGTGTCCGCAGCTTCCTGATTCATGGCCAGCAGGAGATCGACGCTTGTGCAGAGCGGGTAGTCGATGGGTTCATCGCTGATGATCACCTCGGCCTTACTGGCTCCTCCGCGGGCCTCGGGTCCGTACGTTTGCACCATGGCGACTTCACGGCCGTCGTAGATCCCCGCAGCTTCGGCCAGGATGAGGCCTGCCAGAATCAGCCCTTGGCCGCCCGATCCGCTCAGCCGCACTTCGAACCGGTCTTCCGGCAAGTTGGGGAGCGATTTGCGCGTCATATCTTTCCTTGATGGCGCAAGCGGGCTGCACGACGGCATACTTCCGCATAGGAATCCAGGAACGCCGGCATTTCACGGTTCACCAGAACTCCCAGTGGAATGCGGCCGAGACGTTCTTCTTCGGGCATCGCTTCCCAGCGCTTCACGGGAACGCCCTGCTTCTTGTACGCCTTCATCATTTCCACCTGTGAACCCAATTGATTGTGACGGCCGAAGTTGGTGTGACAGGGGGACAGCACTTCCACCAGTGAAAAACCGCTCTTTTCAATCGCTTGGAGAAGAAGCTTGTCCATCTGATTCACGTGATACACCGTGGTCCGGGCAACAAACGACGCCCCCGCGGTGCCGGACAATGCCGCGATGTCGAAGGAATTCTCGATATGACCGAATACGGCCGTACTCGACCTGCTTCCCACCGGAGTCGTGGGGCTGGACTGACCTCCCGTCATACCGTAGGTCTGGTTATTGACGATGATTGCGTTGATATCCAGGTTGCGGCGGGCTGCATGGATCAGGTGGTTTCCACCGATGGCGGTGGCGTCGCCGTCGCCCATCACGACGATCACCACGAGATCCGGTTTGGACAGCTTTATGCCCGTGGCAAAGGTCAATGCCCTGCCGTGGGTGGTGTGAACGCTTCCCACATCCACGTACACCGGCAGTCTTCCCGAGCAACCGATGCCGGAAACCAACACAACCCGATTCTTGTCCAGGCCGCTACCGGAGAGGGCCCGGACCAGCGATCCCAACAGAATCCCCAGCCCGCAGCCGGGGCACCACACATGGGGGAATTTCTTGTCGTGGCGCAACCACTCGTAGACGATAGTGCGGTTTGCCGATGCCATGATTCTATCTTTCCGGTTCACAGGGACGGCGCAACGTTTCGGAATCGCCAAAGGGGGATGTCCATATTTTGGAATTACCCTACCTTTCGCTGCGCTTCGTCTTTCTTTTTGTCGGAATACACGTCAAACAGTTCCTGCAGCAGCCACAGCGGCGGCTCATCCGAGTCAATGAAAGCCGAGTCGGGACAGTAAGAAAGCCCGTTTGCCCACTCCAAGCCTCCGAACTTCTCTTGGACTCTCACTGTGGCGAACATGTCGGGATCACGCAACTCTGACCATACTCCTTCACCACGGATAACCGGCTTCATGTCGACAAGTCTGACCTCTCCTGATTCGAAGAGTAAGACCAGTGTGAAGTTTTCCCCGGGGATCACCTTCGCGATGTGTTTCATTGTTGCTTCCGTCATGGCTGGTTGCCCACACGATGGTACCCGGCCTACTACCCGGCTTCCCGCAGCCGTTGGAGTATTTCATCGGGCGTGATCACGGTCCCGTCCGTCTTGCTCAGGCTGAGCACCTTGGTACGTCCGTCATTGACCCGGAGCACCTCTCGCCTCATTTGCCCGAGATTCAGTTCCGGCACCAGAGCGGCACGCTTCCCCGCAAGCGCTGCTTCCACGGCCTTTCTGGGAAAGGGCCACAAACAGAGCAATTGGAGCAGTCCCACACGCATTGCCCGGCCGCGGCCCAGCCGGACCGCCGCACGGGCCGAACGCGCGGTGCACCCATACGCGATGATCACATACTCCGCATCCTCCATGGCGAACGAGTTGACTCGTTCCAAGTATGAGAAATGTCTGCTGATCTTTCCAAACAGCCTTGAGTAGAACGCGCCGGCCTCGTCCTGCCGGCCCGTCGGAAAACCTCGTTCGTCATGAATCAGACCCGTGACGTGATACCGGTACCCTTCGCCCAGGTTTGCAAGCCGGGGTATGAGGCTCCCGTCGGTCTTGTACGGGAGATACCAGTCGGGCGGCACGGTGGGACGCCGCCGGTCGATCACTTCGATGTCGTCTTTCGGCGGCGGTACGAACTTCTCACGCGTGTGGGCGACCATCTCATCCGCGAGGAGAATCACCGGAGTGCGGAACCGTTCCGCATGGTTGAACGCGGTCACGGTAAGTTCGAATGCTTCCGCAACGGTGGCCGGGCAAAGGACAATGGCCGGGTGATCTCCATGGGTTCCCCACCGGGCCTGCTGTACGTCTCCCTGGGCAACGCTGGTGGGCATGCCGGTGGAGGGACCGGCGCGCATGACATTTACCACCACCAGGGGAACCTCCGCTACGTAGGCATATCCAAGATTCTCCTGCATGAGCGAGAATCCCGGGCCGCTGGTGGCCGTCATGGCCTTGCTTCCCGCGAGGCTCGCACCGATACAGGCACCGATGGATGCGATTTCGTCCTCCATCTGGATAAACGGCAGACCCATGACGGGAAGTTCGCGGCTCATGAATTCGATGATTTCGCCGGCAGGCGTTATAGGATACCCGGCGAAGAAATTGCACCCCGCCGCGAGGGCGCCTTCAGCAATAGCCTCATTGCCCTGCATGAGCCTGGCCCTACTCTTCGTCACGGTCCGCCTCCTGCCCGTCCTCCCGGTCTTCCAGGGCGGGGAGCACCCGTTCGGGGCTGTGATGCCGGTTCAGGGATGATTCGCCGTTTGCGGACGCGGCTCCGCGATGCGTCGCAGACCGGCCCTTGATTTCCGGGGGCTCACCCACGGAGATCGCGAAGTCGGGACACAGCTTCTCGCAGAGCCGACAAGCCGTACACGCGACGGGTTTCGCGAGACGGGGAAAGCCCCACTCGTCCTGTTCCAAGGCCTTGACCGGGCAGAATTCGACACAATTGCCGCACTTCTTGCACCAGGCCGGATAGATGCTCACCCGCGGATACGCATCTTCAGATCGGCCCGGTTTTTCGTTCTTACGGGGCATGGCTTCCTTTTCCGTCCGTCACACCTGTGTCACAGTTCACCGTACCGTGTAAGACAAGTCAAGACCCAAACCGGTCGGTCAGCCGAATTGACCGTCTGCATACCGGTCTTCCAATTCATTACCGCACTCCGGGCAGACGGGAATCTCGTATCCGTCGAGACGCCCGTCCAACGAGAGCCTCGTCGGCCGGAATGCCCACTCCGGGTCGTCACCGGTCCAACCGCACAAATCGCACATGAATCGATACATGAGAGTAAGCCTGCCTCGCACCGGCGTTTTCGGGGGACATGAAACCGTGTTTTGCCCATCGGATCTCAGGGCAAGACCCGTATTATGTCCCCCGAAAACTCATGGATCCCGGCCTGCGCCGGGGAGACGGCGGGCAGCGCCCGCCCTTGAAGATGACGGGCATCCCGCGTTCCGCGGGACCCCACGAAACAGTTCTAAGGCTTCATGCCGGTCCTTCGTAGCCCGGGCCTCCGTGCCCGGATCCTGTTCTTGCCGGCACCAGAGCCTGGGGCGAGACGGGCAATCGGGGACATGATCCGATTTTGCGTACGGCGCCATGCGACCTCGCAAAACTCGGAATCGTGTCCCCGGATTGCCCAAGAACGCGGAATCAGCCCGCAAGGTTAGTTCCTCTCGTTCCCAGGCTCCTGCCTGGGAATGCCTCTCCGCCGGGCTCTGCCCGGTCTTAGGCTCGGAACACCGAGGGATTTTCATCATCAGTTGTGATCGCCCCTTCATGGGGGGTTGGGAAACCGAGCACTAAGTCAATAACCTAATGACAAGACGGTGTAATGCGCTCCCGCTCATCGTTCCATCAGGCCAAACCTCGGCTTTCCCTGCCGTGGGGTCACGGCGGTGCCGAGGAGCGCTTGTCGGATGTGGTGAAACTGCTTGGGGAGTCTCTCTATGGAGGTCTTGGAAATATTGATTGCTTGGCAGACCGCTTCCAGGGGCATTTTCGCGTCAAGCATGAATTGCAGCGCGGCTGTGGTATCCACCACATTTTCGGTCTTCGATGCCCAGCCGTACCGGTCGTCTCCCACGTGGATGGGACCGTTCTCTTCGGCCCACGTCTTGAGCCGTTTCTTGACCCGGCCGAGAAAGTGCTCCAATTGGAGCACGCCGTTCCATGCCCATGAAGCTTGATCGGGGAGGATCTCCACATCCGGGTCGGAGGCAATTCCACGCAGGCTCAGTGCCGCCGAGTCTTGCCCCATGGGTCGGATCTCACCGTCTATCACCGCGGAAACGGACGGGCCCAAAGGACACTCCGCGGCGAGAAACCGGCATCGCGATCCGTTCCAGTCCAGACAGTGTTCTCCCGGCAGCGGTTTCGGCTCCGCAGCTTCGATCCGCCTCAGAACCGCGATCAGGTAGGCAACCAAGGGACCGTCTTCGTCGTGAAGGAGGCTCGGACGTCCTCTGGGGCCTTGTACGGATACCGAAGAACCCCGGCCGTGGAACGTGTAGACCCAAGACGAGCGTACTGCCGTCCTGATGTCGTGTTTGATGAACTCGACGACGCGGGTATCGGGAAACAATGCACGGGCCAACAGGCCCGCGCAAAGGTGCCGCTCGAAAGGGTCCTCGGAACGATTGTAACCGGAGGTCCATGCGGTCACGGACATTTCTCCGTTGCCGTGGAGGACTATTCGATCCACGGTTCCGTGCGCGACGACCCTTTCAGAGACGGAGTCCGGGTCGGTGGTCACGAGACGGCCGTATTCGTCGACGGCCGCGTACTGGTCGATCAGTTGTTCCGCGCCCACTGGAACTGGATCATCGGCGAGCGTGCGTGCGAGGAGATCCGCGGCTTCGCGGGACGCCCCCCGTTGGAGAGCCTGCTCGGGGGTGAGCCTGCCCCGTAGAGCATGACCGAGTAAATGACGCACTTCAAGAGACGGATCGGAAGCAGGGCCCGGCTCCGGTGCAAAGCCGAGATTGTTGTGAGCATGTGCCTTCCAGGGGCACACGGTGAAGATACGATATGTATCACTGCTCAATGGTACGAGTCTCATGATGATGAATTCCTCCATCGGGAAACCGGATAGGGAGGGGAGCATAGGCGCCAACATAGCTATGATGGTCCGTATCGGTCCAGAATCGCTTTTAACGTCCCCAAGTGCTCTATGGCATACATACGGTCGCACAAGCTGAGCCCCGGAAGATGACGGGCATCCCGCGCAGAACGCGGGAGTCCCACGGTGTACGACCGGCTTGGTCTCTGTTCTTCGTAGCCCGGGCCTCCGTGCCCGGATATTCTTCTCGCATGCACCCAACATGGCAACGAGACGAAAATGTGTGACCGAACTTATGAAATGAAGTACTTACCGCGAATCCCGCGTCCCGCGGGACGGTTCATCCCGCTGAAAGCGGGATTCACCACATCCTACGAAAATGTGCGACCGTAATTAGGAAACGAAGCACCAAGGGACACGTCCCGCGTCTCGCGGGATTAGCCGGGCTTTTCAAGGCCCGGATATGTTCCCGAGCATCGAGAAACGCGTGCTAATCATCGTGGTCGAAGAGCGTTTCACATGCAGCGCAGGCATCCGATGAATTCCATGCATCGCCCGCAGACCGTTGACGCAGATGCTGAATGCGCCCGAGCCTTTCCCGGCGTTTCAGGCATGCCCGGAGCGACATGGTGGAAGAGAGGGGGCAATCGACAAGGTTTGCCCGATTCCCAGCCCGCCATGCGGCAACCTGTTTCTGCACTTCTTCGCTTGTCATGCCGGCGGTTCCTCCATTTGCCATTCTCCCCAGAAATGTGGCTCCATCTCCTGAGAACGTTCCGACCAACGTGTCCACTCACCTTGAGCACACCAGTGTGTCATTGGGTCTCCTATCCGGCGCGGTTCCGGATCGAGTCTGCATTGGCCGTGCTCGAACTTCACGCATGAACGGCAGATCATTTCGGATCGTTTCACGGGAATCCTCCTTGCTATTGAACGGCTGCGTTCAGTGACTCCGACGCCTTGAAACGCGCCTTGAATTTGGCGGGGACGCTCACCGGTTCGCCGGTCCGGGGATTACGCCTCAGGCACGGCGCCTGAAGATCCGCGCGGAATGTTCCGAACCCGGTTATGGTAACCGGTTGTTTGTGCCGCAGGGACAACTCGATCTCCTCGAATAGGGACCGGACCACGATTTCAACTTGTTTGCGGGGAAGATTCTCCCGTAGCGCTACTGTCCGTGTCAGTTCCGATCTGTTCATTGGGCGTACTCCTTTCGTGTCGGATCGGCGGTTGGGTCTGTGATGAAAAGCATGGTATGGTTGTGGTGGTTGCCGATGGTCGCGGCCTCATCGGGTGTCGGGATAGACGGGAGAGTGCGGAGCGACCTTAGTGTCTGTCCCAAAACAAACCTTGCAAGTCGGCAATCCGGGGACACGATTCCGAATTTTGCGAGGTCGCATGGCGCCGTTCGCAAAATCGGATCATGTCCCCGATTGCCGGCGGCCCCCACGGCTATACCATTGGACCGAGAGGCCGGAGGGATGATGGGTCTATTTGGTGACAGACCCTCAGTAGTGGGCCGTTTGCCGGCCCGGATAGTGGAGAACAAATGTTCTGATTAGAATGTCTCCGGTATACCGGAGACAGGACCCATTGTCAAGGGGTTTTTCCATCCATCATGAAAAAATCCGTCTTCTTCCAAAAAATCAGTAGCTTAATCCCTGGCGACCAGTCCGTGAGGCAGTTCTGCCTCCAATACGGAATCCCCGAACAGCGTTTCACCGACTGGAAAAGAGGGGCGCAAGTCTCCCAAAAGTGGCTGGAAAAGCTCAGCACCATCTTCGACAAGCCCGTGGACTGGTTCCTCAAATCCGCAGCGGATCTCCAACCTTCTCATTATCGGCAGTCCTTCGGAATGATGACCCGGCTGCTCATCAAGGCCGCCCAGGATATCTTTGCCGGAAGTGATGCCCTCTCCGCCGGACAGATCGATTCAGCGGTCCTCCAGGCCGTTGAACGTATCCACCAGGTGGCGTTGGTGATGAGCGCGCCGGGAACCGCGGTGCAGCCCCGGGGTCTACAAGAGGAAACCATTGCGTGGGCCGCGCGGCGCCACGCGGGCGTCATCGAGGAGTTTTTCGGGGATGAGCGGTACGAGAACAATCAGGAGATGCTGCGTCGGCTCATGGCCGTCCTGGAGCGCATTGCGGCCGCTCACGAAGTCTCCAAACCCGCTCCAATCAACAGGGAATTGGCTCCGGCACGCACCTGTTCGATGCCTCTGTTTCTGTCCACGGTGGCCGCGTCGCCCATGGGCAGGCGAATCGAGGAACACGACTATGAGACTATTCAGGTGCTGCAAAGCAGGCTGGAGGCGCGGCAGGCATCCGCAACCGAGGGAGCCCTCGCGGCACTCAAGCTGGCTCCCGGGGCGCGGTCCATGGAACCGTATCTCATGCCGGGCGACATCGTGGTCATAGACACCACGCGGGGCAAGGATATCGAGACTTTCGAGGAAGGGGCAATCTATGCGGTGAGGATCAACGGACAGAGCGACGAGGTCTCGCTGAAGCGTGTCTATAAGACGGACGATACGCTCTTGCTGTGCTCGGACAATCGGGACAAGGCGAACTATCCGGACGTGGAAGCACCTGCAACGGATTTGGAAGAACTGGTCATCGGCCGGTACGTGCTGACCGCGGAACGGCCGGATTCAGTCGTTCCGCCGCCGGACAAAGCACAGGCCGGTACCCATGGGCGGAACAGGACGCCGGCCGTGGACCCGGAGACCCTGCCCTGGCGTCATCCGCTCAAACGTCTGTGGAACCTGCGGCGGTCCCGTGAGACTCTTGCCGCCTTCCTCCGCCGCAGCGGCATTTCTCACGTTGAGTTCCATTCGTGGTACAACGATCCCGATCTTGATCTGGGGGCCAGACGCATGGAAGAGATCCTGGATTTTCTGAAGATCCGCGGTCAAGCCAGGCGGCAATGGGCCCGCTGCGGGGACGGTCCCTTGCCGGGACGCGTGGGGAAGGGGTCGGAGATAGGGATAGACTGAGTGCTACGCGGTTAATATACGGTCGCACAAGCTGAGCCCCGGAAGATGACGGGCAGGGACGCCCGTCCCACGGTGTACGACCGGCTTGATCTCTGTTCTTCGTAGCCCGGGCCCGCGTTCCGCGTGGGATGCCCGGATATTGTTCTTGCCGGCACGCAACACGGCAGCGAGACGAGAATATGTGACCGAACTCATGAAATGCCGCACTAAGGGACTGTCCGGCAATAAGCGTTTTGACGTGAAAAGGGATACTTGGTAGCAATCGGAGGCACACACATGCGAATAAGCAACAAAGATATAGCGATAGTCTTCGCGTTTCTCACATTGATGCTTCTCTGTCCGGCCGGCATGGGCCGCGTATACGCGGATTGCCGATGGGTGGGATTGGGAGACGATTCTTACCGGATTTGTGATGAGGACGGTGTCCAGGCCGAAGGTATAGTGCCGAACGGGCCTGCAACGCGGATGGAAGCGCGGGATTCCGCGATGCGTATGGTGCAGGCGGATCCCGGCACGGCCGGCGAGCAACGGGAACACCGGAAACTTATCCGGCGGCAGGAGACGAGAACGCCGGACGGGAATAGACGCTCGTCGCGTCAACAGGCTCAATGGGTTTCCCAGGGTTTTGGGACCAGCGTTATGGGCGCCCGGGTCAAAGGAACCATCGAGCGGCGGGGCGACGACTTGAGGGGCGTGGTGTACGTGTATCCGCCGTTGGGGAAGAAGAACACGTATCATTTTACCGGCAAAGTCCAGGGGAACGGGGTTGCCGCATGGCATCACAGCGGCCACTCGTTCCAGGGAGAGATCGTTGGAGGACGAAGGGTCGTCGGAGTGGTAACCAGCCGCCAGGGGACCCGCATTCCGTTGGATGTCCCTTTGGGGTCCCTTTAGCGTGGCCTTGAAGCGGGGTGCCGAGAAATTTAATCGGGATGGGATGCTCCGGCCCGCGCTCTTGCGTGCGGGGCTCGTTCCTGCCGGCAAAGCATTTCATCGGCTTAGGTTTCGGTGTTCAGGGCTTGGATGGGATCGAGTTGCGCGGCCTTCCATGCCGGATAGATTCCGAAAACCATTCCTATGACCGCGGAGAACACCGGTGAGACGACCATGTATTCCACGACGAGAGCTACCGGCATTCCGGTAAGCCTGGTGACCGCTTGACCAAGAATCACACCCACGACCAGCCCCAGAAGACCTCCTGCGGTTCCCATAAACGACGACTCGACGAGGAACTGAACCAGAATGTCGCGTCTTCGGGCTCCCACCGCTCGGCGTATTCCGATTTCCTCGACTCTTTCTCTCACGGACAGCAGCATCACGCCAAGTATCCCCACGCCGCCTATCAACAACGAGATCAGAGCGATACCGGTCACCAGAAGGCTGAATGTCCCGGCCACCGAGCTTTCCGCCTCGATCACGTCGGCTTGATTCCGGATGGTGAAATCATCGGCCGTTCCTTCCCGCAGCCGATGCCGCTCCCTCAGCAACCACCGGATTTGATCTTCAGCCTTGTGCATGTATCGGGAACTCTTGGCTTCCACATAGATATTGGTCAAGTACGTGACGTTCATGAGCCTGCTCAACGCTGTCCTCAAAGGGATGAAGATCTGATCGTCCTCATCCTCACCCTGTATTTCGCCTTTCGGTCCCGTCACGCCTATGACTCGGAACGATACCCGTCCGATTCTGATTCTCTCTCCAATAGGGCTGCGGCCTGCAAAGAGACTTTGGACGACGGCCGGTCCGAGAACGGCAACCCGGGCCATGGCCTTGTTGTCGTCGTCACTGAAAAACGAGCCGGACTGAATTGAGATGTTACGTACAGTCCGGACCTGGGGAAGGGTTCCGACTATCTTCGTCGTATATGAGACGCTCCCGTATTTCACCGTCAGCTTTTTCCAATGAACGGGAGCCGCGCTCTTCACCGCGTCGCATTCCTCTTCGATGATCTCGGCGTCTTTGCCGGTCAGATTCGTCATTATGATGAGTTTGCCCTCTCTGCCCTTAAGGGCTCTGGACTGACCGGCCGCGACAATCAACAGGTTGGAGCCCATTCCCTGAATCTGTTCAATCACGGCACGTTCCGCACCCCTGCCGATCCCGACCATAATGATGACCGCCGCCACACCGATCATGACCGCGGACAACGCGGTTACAACTCTCAGACGATTGGCGGCAAGCGACTTTATTGCAATTCGTGTCCCTCGAAAGGTCTTCATGCGGACGCTCCCGAAAAGCCGATCTCAAGCATTCCCCACAGGCGGCGACATGAATGGGTCCGTGCTGCCGCTAAGGCCGAGGAGCGGCGGCGTTACTTCAACACGTCTACGGGATTGAGGCCGGCTGCTTTTCTGGCAGGTTGGATGCCTGCAAGAAGCCCCACGAGCAGTGCGCTCAGCAGCGCCAAAACAATGGGCTGCCACATAAGAGTTGCCGGCATTTTCATGGATAACGACAAACCCTCGAGACCCAGCAGTCCCGCGATGATCCCGATGATTCCTCCTCCCACTGCGATGAAAAGGGCTTCCGCGAGGAATTGGATCAGAATGTCACGTTTTCTCGCCCCCACGGCCCTTCGTATGCCGATCTCGGCTCTTCGCTCGTTCACTCCGATCAACATGATGTTTGCAATGACGATGGCCCCCACCACGAGTGATATTGCCGAGACGAGAACCAGGAAGAGCGTGAATGACGAAGAGATTTTCGAGGCCGCCGCCATGGCTTGCTTCGGAGTGGCGATGGTGAAATCGTCCTCCACTCCGTCAGGAAGACGATGTCTCTCCCTGAGCAGGCCGCGGATATCTTTGACCGCGGCGTCCATCTTTTCAGGGTCTTTGAGGGCAACCTTTATCATGCCGAGGTGGTCATGGTTGAAAACCCTCTTTTGTCCCGTAGTGAGGGGAATCAGAATCCGCCCGTCCATGTCTACCCCGGCGGGAGAGGTTCCCCTCTCCTCAAGAATTCCTATGACCTTGAACGGCAAATTGTTCATGAGTATCTGTTCGCCAATAGGGTCCTGCCCTTCAAAAAGGTCTTTGACCACTGTCTCCCCGATAACCGCAACCCTCGCGAGGCGGGAAACATCCTCGTCGGAGATGAACGTTCCACGCGCGGCCCGGGTATTCCATACGGAGGCCCAGTTTGGATTGGCGCACACAAGCGTTGCATAGGAGCTGAGATTATTGCGTTTGACCGGAAAATCCCGGCGATTGATTTGGGGAGTGACTTCCCTCACGTTGCGGATTTCGGCTTCTATAGCCTCGGCGTCTTCCACCGTCAGCGTAGTGACGTCCAGCGTTCTCAAGGCCCCGAGCTTCTTCCCGGACCCCGCAAAAACGGCAAGCTGGTCGAACCCGAATTTGCCGACGTTCTTCATGACCTTTGCTCTGGCTCCCAGGACCAGGGAGGTGATTATGGTGAGGGTCGTGACCCCGATGATGATCCCAAGCATCATCAGAAAGGTGCGTGTCTTGTTGTCCCCCAGTGCGGCGGCGGCCTGTTTGGTCATTCGAAGGTGTCTCATCTTGCCGCCTCCCCGGAAGCGGCGCTTGTCACTCGGTCTGCGACAATTCTGCCGTCTTTCATCTCTATAATCCTGTCCGACTGTAGAGCGATCTCCATGTCATGAGTTACGAGGACGAGCGTTCGGCCATTGCGGTGGAGATCTTTAAAAATCCTGATCACCTCGGCCCCTGAAGCGGAATCCAGGTTCCCGGTCGGCTCATCGGCAAATATGATCCGTGGGTCATTTATCAAGGCCCTGGCGATGGCTACCCGCTGTTGCTGTCCGCCCGAAAGCTCTCGTGGAAGATGCTCGACACGGTCTCCCAGACCGACCTCGTTCAGTGCCGCAACCGCCTTCTCCTTCATATTGGAATCCGTATCACTGTAAATGAGAGGCAGCGTCACGTTTTCCCATGCCTTCATCCTGTGCAGGAGGTGAAACGACTGAAAAACGAACCCTATCTTCTTGTTCCTCGTGCGTGAAAGCTCGTCGTCATCCATTCCTTCCACAGGTACGCCATCCAGGGAGTAGGCCCCGCTCGTCGGCTTGTCCAAACAGCCCAGGATGTTGAGCAATGTGCTCTTTCCCATACCCGACGGAGCCATTATGGAAACGAACTCACCTTCATTGATTCGGAAGGAGATGTCTTTCAGGACGCTCACCTCCCGGTCGTCTTTCACATACCTCTTGGAAAGGTCCGTGACTTCAATCATCAACCACCTCCTTGGTTACCTAATTCCGCAGGCACTTCGCCCAGGATTACGGCATCGTTTTCCTTAAGGCCCTCAAGAATCTCGGTGTAGGAAGAACTCTTCCTGCCTGTCTTCACGTAACGTTTTTCAGTTTTTGTACCGTCGTAACGGTAGGCAAATCTCTTGCCTCCTTCTCTGTGGAGGGCCTTGTTGGGAACCGTCAGGACCCCTTTCCGTTTATCCAGATGGATTCCGACGTCGGCCGTCATGTCGGGCCTCAACTTCTCCTCCCTGTTGTCCACGCCGACGGTGGTGATGTAGTAAACCACGTTGTCCTGGATGACGGCTGAAGGATAAATTGACGTAACCTTACCGTTGAATTCAACCCCGGGGAACGACGCGACTGTGAAAACGGCTTCCTGACCGACCTTGACATTGCCGATATCGTTTTCATCCACATATGCCCAGACCTCCAGACGGCTCAGGTCTATGATCTTCATGAAGGTCGGCGCGTTCAAGCCCGTCGTCACCGTCTCGCCCTGCATGGTGTTGACGGATGCCACCGTGCCGTCGATGGGGGCCGTGAGGGTGGCATAGGAGAGCTCCGTCTTGGCGATTTCCAACTCAGCCTTTGCCCTCGCCGTCCGGGCCTTTGCGATATTGTGTTCGGCCGTGGTTTTATCGAACTGCTGTACTGATATCGAATTCTTCTCCGCCAGCCCGATATCCCGGTCCAGGTCTTTCCGTAGACGCTCCAGTTCCGCCTCTGCCTCTGCAAGAAGCGCTTCACGGAGCCTGACCTTGGCTTCAAGGTCTTCTTGCTCCAGTTTCGCTATGATCTGTCCTCTTGATACTTTCTGTCCAACATTGACCGGCAATTCGACAACCTTTCCGGGAACCCTGGACCCAACTTTGACTTCCGCGCCTACCACGGCCTTGACTATGCCGGTGGCCTGAACGGTTGCACCGAGGTCGCGACGGGTCACCTTCACGGTTTGGATCTCTTCTTGGGTCTTGGACGGAAAGAGAGCGCTGAAAGAGTATACGCCCATTGAGACGGCGGCAATTACGGCGATCAAGAGGACAATAATGGTCTTACGCTTCATGTTTGCCCCTCTGAAGGTTTTCTCGGCGGACTTGGACCCGGCCTCCCGTACCTTATACATCCCCACTTCCCGAAACCTCGCGCTGATCCGAAAAATAGATTTCAAATCGACAAGAATCCGTTTTTTCTAAGTGTTCTGTGGCACAAATACGGTCGCACATTCTTAGCCTCTTGAGATTGCCACGCCCTCCCAAAGCCTCGGGCTCGCAATGACAAACGTGAAGGCGTCCGCAGGTCTTAAGGACCGATTATAGTACAGGGTATGCAGGCGGGGTCCTTTGTAAGGGCGATCCGCGAATCGCCCCTACGATATGAATCGCACATATATGGCTCTGATAGGTGCACGTTGAAATACGCGGTGGGCACAAGAAAAAAACGGCCTCCAGCGGGCAAGTATGCCGGCGGGCCGTCGTTACGTTGGAATTCACGACCGTAAGTGAATAGCAGAGTATTAGGCCTGTCGAGCGGACACCTCGCGGTCCTCTCGATGCTCAAACGACTTGCCGTGGTAGTGCTCCTGGATTCCTCTGCACACGGCATCCTTGATCGTCTGCCACGAACAGAAAGCCGTGGTCTTTATGCGGCCGGTCTCGACGTCTTCATACGCGAATACGGCGGGACAATCGACGAGCCGTGCATCCTCAAGCCCGCCCTGGTCTTCGTACGGAATGGTTATCATGGTGAGGAGGTTCTTGAAACAGGTTCTCTCGCCGAGGACCCGGTCGATTTTGTGTCCTCTCACCAGGTCGGCGAGGGCGAGCGCGACATTGCGGAATGCCGGCTTGCCGAAAATCTTCCCGAATTTGAGTGCACTTGCGAGAACGGCCATGGTGCGCACAAAAGTCGAAGCGTCGAACACCCACTTTCGAAAACCCTTTGCGGGTACCTCGGCCAATTTTCGCTGCAATGACGCGTCAAGCTTCCTTAAACGGACCAGCAGTTCGGAGAGCGGTATTGACAGGTATGCGGAAATGGGAACATAGCGGTTGCCGTCGGACACGAGCATGGTTGCGCTCTCACAATTCGGATGTGAGCCTCCCAGCGTCTGCCTTCCGAAGAATCTCGACAGAACTTCAAACTTCATCATGCCCGTGGAAACAAACTCTATCTGAGGAATCATCCTCTCGAAGATGTTCTCGACACACTCGGTGGTCGTGGGTTCAAGGGGCACGGTTCCCGGTTCCCAACAAGGAGTCAGAGGGACAAATCCCCAAACCGAGACATGTTCGCGGTATTCGTGAATGTATTCCAACAACTCCTTCATGTGATTGTCGTTCACCCCCACAGCCACCGTGGAGATGACCGCCAGCTTGTTGACGCCGCACTCCACCACGTTGTCGAATGCTCTCCTCTTGACGGCCAAGGAGTTGTCTCCCCTAAGCGTCCGGTAGATGGAGGGATCGTTGCCGTCGAAGCCGAAGTTGACCTGAATGCCCAGGGAGCACAGTTCTCTGCAAAATTCCTTGTCGGCAAGTTTGATGCCGTTGGTGAAAACCTGGACCTGAAAGCCGTATGATCTTGCCAGCGTGACGATTTCGATGAAATCCTTGTGGACCGTGGGCTCTCCGCCGAAGAAGCAGATATTCGGCTTGGGGTCGTTCTTGAGAAAGTGTTTGAATATCTTGTCGAAGTATTCCAAAGGCGGGTGGAACGCGAATCCCATGGCATCCACGTAAGCCAGGCAAATGGGGCAACGCTGATTGCAAAGGTTGGTCACGTCAATCGCCACGGTGGTCGGCTTCTTGTGGGCTTGATGGTCGCACGCGGCGCAATTCATGGAGCATTGCTGAACCGCCGGTTCTTTGTACTCGGCGATGTCTCTCTTCCACTGCCACTTGCGGGCATCTTTTGTGACAAGAGACGAGGTTCTCCCGCAATCCCGGCAAAACTTTACAAGATACACGCGGTTGTTGCGGATTTCATAACAAGCATCCGTGGGTTGACCACACTTTTCGCACAAACCAAGTTTCATCCTTCAACTCCTGGCGACAGTTGCAATGGGCGGATGCGTCCGGTAACGCGTCGATCAATAAGGATTCCCGGGCATCACGCCGAAATATCATAGGAAATAATAGGTTGTTTCGGAAGCAACCCCTATCACAGATATTTCCCTTGTCAAGGGAAAAAGAAGTGGTTTATAAGAAAAAGTTCACTTCAATTCAAAGAGACTGCCGGTAGGTACCATGAAACGCTATTCCATTCTCATGCTCGCCGGTGAGGCGTCGGGAGATCACCACGCAGCCGCCATGCTCAAGGATCTGAGAGAATACCTGCCGGATGTCCGGGTCACAGGCATCGGAGGGGACAAGCTCGCGGCAGCCGGCATGGACTTGTTGCACCACTATAGCGACGTCAATACCATCGGGTTGAGTGAAGGACTGGGAAAGGCCCGCAACATTCTGAACGCATACCGGACCATGAAGAACGAGCTGAAATCCGGCCGGCACGACCTGTTCATCCCGGTGGACTTTCCCGACGTGAATCTCAGGCTCTGCCGCTTCGCGAGAGAGGCCCGGGTGAAGGTCTGCTATTACATCAGTCCACAGGTTTGGGCCTGGAGGAAGGGGAGAATCCGAAAGATTGCCGCACGGGTGGACCGGATGATGACGATATTTCCCTTTGAAGCGGAGATGTACCGGGATGAGGGAATCGCAGCGGACTTCGTCGGCCATACCATGGTGCGGGACATCCCGCCGGCGTTCAACAAGAGCGACCTGAGGGTCGGGCTGGGCTTGGATCCGGGGAGTCATGTCATAGCCGTGGTTCCGGGCAGCCGGCCTGCGGAGATCCGTAGAATCTTGCCCCTCATGTGTGAGGCGGCGAAGCTATACCTCGTCAACCACCCGGACACCAAGATACTCCTGCCGCTGGCCGGGCCGCACCTCTCGGACCTCACCGAGGACATCATACGCGCACATGGAGTTTCCATAACGGTTCATTCCGTGGAGGCACCGACAATCATGGCTGCAAGTGACTGCGGGCTTGTCACCTCCGGCACCGCGACACTCCAGGCCGCTCTGGTGGGGATGCCCCACGCGGTGGTGTACAAGCTGGACTGGTTCTCATGGTTCATTGCGCTGCGGGTGCTCAAGCCTCTGGTGATGGACAAGGACCTTCACGTGGCCATTGCCAACGTTCTGGCAATCAGCAGCCACAAGAAGGGATTCGGTCCGTTGAAGGGGATGCTCGACGCCGGGGTACACATACCGTGTCATGAATGCGGCCGGCCATTGCTGGTTCCGGAACTGCTCCAGGGACACGCAACACCGCAAAGCCTCGCCTATTGGCTCGAGCGGTTCCAATCGGACCCTGCATTGACAACTGCGATGAGCAGCGGGTTCCGGCAGCTGCGCACAATGCTCGATCCCCCGTCGGACGGAAGCACTCCGGCCGGAATCGTCATCAAGTGTCTGCAGGCCGACCCCGGATGAGCGGTTGGTTGCCCATAATCGGCCGCGTATTTTTGGAAGATGACGGGCATCCCGCGCGGAACGCGGGAGTCCCACGGTGTACGACCGGCTTGGTCTCTGTTCTTCGTAGCCCGGGCCTCCGTGCCCGGATCTTGTCCTTGCCTGCACCCGAGATGCCGGCCAGAGGAAAACGTGCGACCGTACTTATGCAACACCGCACTTAGTGATCCGCCCCAATATGCCTCCT
>JAZDHD010000458.1:0-11851 GCA_043806215.1 Pseudomonadota bacterium
ACGTTTGCTGCAGACCTCTGTAGGGGCGGGTTTTACACCCGCCCGCAATCGAGCACCCAGAATCGGGCGGGTATGAAACCCGCCCCTACACCGCGACGTGCCACTACTTGGGCGCATATTTGAGTTTTGAGACAATTTCCCACAGCCTGCCCCACTATCTGTTGTCTTTCCCTCTCAAGATATTGACACCGTACGCTCATACTGATAAGAGTAATATACTCCATCGCTTGATCTCAAGAATATCATAAGCGGAAAGTGAGAATACAATGGCCCAACCGAAGGACGTGGTAGGTGCCGCGCTCGTCGTAGGAGGCGGAATAGCGGGGGTACAGGCCTCACTGGACCTGGCTGAGTCCGGATACAAGGTGTACTTGGTCGAAAATCAGACAGGAATCGGCGGCCGCATGGCTCAGCTTGACAAGACGTTTCCCACCAATGACTGTTCCACCTGTATCTTTTCGCCCAAGCTGGTCACCGTGGGACAGAATCCCAATATAGAACTCCTCTCGTACAGCGAAGTGGACGGCATCGAGGGCGAAGCGGGCCGCTTCAATGTGAGAATTCGCCAAAAATCCCGCTATATTCGCAAGGATCGATGCAAGGCTTGCGGAGATTGTGCCACAGCGTGCCCCGTTCATGTTCCCAACAAATTCGACGAGAAACTCGCGAATCGGGCCGCGACATATAGGCTCTTTCCCCAGACCATTCCTCAGACGTTTGTCATAGACAAGGCCGACCGGGCTCCTTGCGTAATGGCATGCCCTGCCCACATAAACGTTCAGGGGTATGTGGCCCTGATCAGCAAAGGGAAATACAAAGAAGCCGTCGATCTCATTTACAAAAGCCTACCCTTGCCCGGAGTGCTCGGACGTGTCTGTCCCCATCCGTGCGAAAAGGTATGCCGCCGTGCGGAGAAGGATGCCGCGGTCTCCATCTGTAAGCTGAAACGTTTCGCTTCCGATCAGGTCGATTACTCCGAACTCACGGTCCCTGAGATCACCCCTCGTGAAGAGAAGGTGGCCATCGTGGGATCGGGACCGGCCGGATTGTCTGCCGCCTACTACCTGGCTCTGCAAGGCTTCCAAACTACGATTTTCGAGTCCGCCCCGGTTTTGGGCGGCTGGTTGCGCGTGGGAATTCCTGAATATCGGCTTCCGCGGGATGTGCTGGACACCGAGATCAATCACATTCTCAGTCTGGGAGTCGAGGCGAACACCAACTCTGCCTTGGGCAAGGATTTCACACTGGAAGATCTGAAGGCTCAGGGATTCAAGGCTACGTACCTCGCCGTGGGTTGCCAAAAGGGAGCAAAGCTCGCGATTCCCGGCGAAGAAACCCAGGGCGTGATCCAGGGCGTGGACTACCTGAGAGACGCCGCACTTGGTAAGGGCCCGAAAGACATCAAGAAAGCGGTGGTGATCGGCGGCGGCAACGTGGCCATCGATGCGGCCCGGACGCTCCGACGGCTTGGAGCCGATATCACCATCGTGTACCGACGTTCCAGAAACGAAATGCCCGCGTTCGGAGAAGAGGTCACCGCGGCAATCGATGAAGGCGTGAAAATCCAGTTCCTCGCCGCCCCCGTGGAGGTCCTCAACGGCTCCGGGAAAGTGAACGGACTGAAGTGCATCAAGATGGAACTGGGGCCTCCGGACCAGTCCGGCCGCAGGAGACCGGTTCCCATTGCCGGGTCGGAATTCGTGGTGGATGCGGATGCGGTTATCCCGGCAATCGGTCAGGTGGTAGACCCGGAATTCTGGGACAGCGTTTCAGGGCTTAAGAGAAGCCCGTGGAACACCATAGAAGTCGATCCCGTGACCTATGCAACCTCCATCGAGAGCGTATTCTCCGGAGGCGACGCCGGAACCGGCCCGGCAACCGTCGTGGAAGCAGTGGCCGCGGGGCGGGAAGCAGCCGAGTCCATCACCCGCTTCCTCAAAGGCGAAGACATGGCGGCCGGCCGGCCCTTGTTCAAGACCAAGGCAAACCCGGAGTATCCGCCGATTCCCGAGATGAAGGCAGAGGCTCGGGCCGTCAATCCCGAGATCCCCATGACGGATCGCGGGAACTTCAAGGAAGTCGAACTGGCTTTTACCGAAGATGAGGCTCTGAGGGAAGCCAACCGGTGCCTCAACTGCGGCGTATGTTCGGAGTGTATGGAATGCGTCAGAGCCTGTCCGGCCGACGCGGTCGATCACTCGCTTCAGGACGAGTATCTCGACGTACAGGTCGGGACCGTGATCCTCTCCACGGGGTACGAGATGATCGATCCCGGAAAGCTCCGCGGGGAGTTTTCTTACGGCACCGCGCCCAACGTGCTGACCAACATGGAATTCGAGAGGATGCTGAGCGCTTCCGGGCCCAACGCCGGCGAGGTGAGACGTCCGTCGGACGGTGCTCATCCCAGGAAAGTTGCGTGGATTCAGTGCGTTGGATCAAGGGACCCGGAACGGGGCATGCCTCACTGCAGCGCCATCTGTTGTATGGCTTCCATAAAGGAAGCGGTCATCGCCAAGGAGCACGACGGCAACATCGAGCCCACGATCTTCTACATGGATATGCGGGCATACGGCAAAGACTTCGACGCCTACTATGAGAGGGCCAAGGCCAACGGTTCCGTCCGGTTCATCCGGTCCATGGTTAGCCGTGTCGTCGAGGATCCGCTCACGCACAATCTCGGCATCACGTACCTGGACGAGAACCAGAAGCTGCAGACCGAGACCTTTGACATGGTGGTGCTGGCCGTGGGTCTCAAGGCTTCGGAAGAGTCCAAGCAGCTGGCCAAGAAGATGGGTGTGGATCTCAATGCCTCCGAGTTCTGCTCTACCACGTCCTTCGCTCCGGTGGAAACGAACCGGCCGGGAGTCTTTGCAGCGGGCATGTTCCAGGGGCCGAAAGACATCCCCCAAACCGTCATGGAGGCGTCCGCAGCCGCAGGAGCATCCTCCCGGCTGTTGGCTTCGGCAAGGAACACCTTGGCCACCAAGCAGGAGTTTCCTCCTCAACGGGATGTTTCGGGAGAAGAACCGCGGATCGGCGTGTTCATTTGCCGCTGCGGCATCAACATTGCCAATACGGTCGATGTTCCTGCGGTCGTTGAACACGTTAGGACCCTTCCCTATGTGGTGTTCGCCGACGAGAAGCTGTTCACCTGTTCCCAGGACACTCAGGAACAGTTCCTGGAGATAATCAAGGAGCACAATCTCAACAGGGTGGTGGTCTCGGCGTGCAGCCCCAGGACTCACGAGCCCATGTTCCAACTGACCATGGAAAAGGCGGGGCTGAACCCGTACCTGTTCACTATGACCAATATCCGGGATCAATGCTCGTGGGTACATGCGAAGCATAAGCCGGAGGCAACCGAGAAAGCCAAGGATCTCGCCCGCATGGCGGTTGCGAGGGCTCAGAAGTTGGCTCCCCTGCAGAAATCCAAGATGAAGGTCGTGCCGAATGCCCTGGTGCTGGGCGGCGGCGTGGCCGGCATGACCGCGGCACTGAACCTTGGGGATCAGGGATTCCAGGTATATCTGGCAGAGAAGAGCGACACGCTGGGCGGAAACGCTCTGTCCGTGGAAAGGACCATTCATGGCGAGGAGATCAAACCGTTTCTTACCGATCTCGTCTCCAAGGTGGAGGGCCATCCTCACATAGAGGTCTTCAAGAACTCCGAATTCACGGACCTTTCAGGCCACGTGGGTCATTTCTCCGGAAAAATCGTGAACGGCGATGAACCGAGAGAGGTGGAGTTCGGGGCCGCAATCATCGCAACCGGTGCAGTGGAGTCCAAACCGACGGAGTATCTCTATGGGGAGCATGCCGCGGTGGAGACTCAACACTCGTTGGAAAAGCGCATCATGGCAGGGGACCCGAAACTCAGGGAGGTCCGCAACGCCGTGTTCATCCAGTGTGTCGGGTCGAGATGCGACGAGCGGCCTTACTGCTCCAAGGTGTGCTGCTCAGGGTCGGTCCGCTTGGCGGCCCGCCTCCGGGAGATCAACCCCGGCTGCAAGATCTACGTGCTCTATCGGGACCTGAGGACATATGGTCTGCTCGAGCAATTCTACACCGACGCGCGACGCTCGGGTACCATATTCATCAAGTACGATCCGGAAGCGAAGCCCAAAGTCGAAGCCGCCGGAGACAAGGTCAAGGTTTCATTGCGAGATCCGGTGCTGAATCGTGACATTACGATTCAGGCCGACCTCTTGACTCTTGCAGCGGCCATCGATCCTGCCGAGTCCAATGAAAAGATGGGCCGACTGTTTAAGGTTACGGTGCACTCGCAGGGCTTCTTCATGGAAGCTCACATGAAACTGCGCCCGGTGGACTTTACCACGGAAGGAGTATTCCTGGCAGGGTTGGCGCACTATCCAAAACCCATAGACGAATCCATTGCTCAAGCTACGGCCGCGGCTCAAAGGGCCTCCATTCTGATTAGCCAGCAGGAATTGACCTTCGCCGGGGTCATATCCAAGGTGGATCCGACCAAGTGCGCGGTATGCCTCACCTGCGTGAGACTGTGCCCGTACGGAGCCCCGTTTATCAACGCGGAGACTCACAAGGCGGAAATACTTGCAGCCCTGTGTCAGGGATGCGGAATCTGCTCCTCGGTATGCCCGGGCAGAGCAATAGATCTTCAACATTTCAGAGACGACCAGGTGTTCCAGGAGATAGACGCATTGCTGGAAACCGGTTCCTAAGAGAGATAGGAGAGAAAGATGCAGCAAGCCGGTTATGGTGTTCCAGCCGGTCAGGTGGCTCTGCCCAAGGGAGACTTGGCCTCGGTGATTAATCAGTGTTACCAGTGCGGTAAATGCTCCGCCGGCTGCCCGGTGGCCTCTGAAATGGACCTTTTGCCGCATCAGATGGTTCGCTTGGCCGTCCTGGGCGACGTTGCCCCCATAGTTTCCTCGAAGAGCATTTGGCTCTGCCTCACGTGCCATACCTGCGGCGCCCGGTGTCCCAACGGCATCGACGTGCCCGCCCTTTTGGACCCAATCCGGCATCAGGTCCTGAAGCAGAAAATCGGCACCCAGGAGTCCAAAGTGCCCATCTTTCATAATGCGTTCCTCAAGACGGTCCGGACCTTCGGACGGGTTCACGAACTCACCCTTATCGGTCTGTATAAATGGAAGACCAAGACCTTTTTCGAGGACATGGGGTTGGGCATGCAGATGTTCCGTAAAGGGAAAATCCACCTTCTTCCGCACAGATCGAGCCATCTGAGCGAGGTGAAGGAAGTCTTCAAGCAGTCTTCGATGAAATAAACGGCTTACGGCACGGGAAGGGCCGGCCGAGGCTCGCACGAGCCGGGAAACGGCCCCGCCCGTCGATTGTTTCCGAGCACCGTCGGATGCTTGTTCGAGCCGGCGTGACCAATTTCAATGAGGATCGACAATGGAATATAGTTATTACCCCGGATGCTCCCTCGAGGGGTCGGCCCAGGAACTGAACGAGTCGTTCATGAGCGTATCAAAGAAGCTCGGAGTAACACTCTTCGAGATTCCTGACTGGACATGTTGCGGAGCATCTTCCGCGCATATGGTGGACGCGTATCTCGAGGCCGCTCTCCCGGCCAAGGACCTCATGACGGCCGAGCGAATGGGCAAGGACGTTGTTGCCCCCTGTGCGGGCTGTCATGTGCGAATGAAAGCGGCTTCAATGCGTATTTTGGAAGATAAGGATCTCCGGGCACGGTTTCCCTTCAAGGGCGAGATCAAGGTTTTGTCGGGTCTGGATATGCTCCACCAGCCGGAGATTCTCTCTCGGATCAAATCGGCTGCCGTAAAGCCTCTGGAGGGCCTCAAGGTGGTGCCTTACTACGGCTGCCTTGCCGTTCGTCCCCTTGAAGTGGTGAAACCGGACAACCCTGAAAACCCCATGCAGATGGATCACATCCTTGAAGCCATTGGAGCCGAGGTACTGAGTTGGCCGTTCAAGACCGACTGTTGCGGGGGATCAATGGCCTTGACCCGTACCGACCTGGTGCTTAAGCTTTCGGGCAAGATCCTGGATATGGCGTTGGCGGTCGGCGCGGATGCGGTTGTGACCATGTGCCCGATGTGTCAGGCAAATCTGGACACCCGGCAGGCCGACATTTCACGACAGACCGGAAAGGCCTACCAGGTGCCGATCCTCTATTTGACCGAGTTGATCGGAGTCGCGTGCCAAAGCCCCGAGGCCCGTCAGTGGTTTGCCAAGCACATTGTATCCGGTGAGAGCATGCTGGCCGGTAAGGGATTGATCTAGCACGGATTAACGTCGTCAAACTCCTCGACATCCGTGGTACCCTTATACCCCCTCGGATTGTTCGAGGGACCACCAACATTTCCGTCCTCCCGGAGGTCTGGTGTGAAAAGCCGGGTGGGCTTCGGCCCGAGCCGACGCATCAGACCGCCCCGCAGCCGTCCTTCTCCCAAATAGCTTGACGAGTGCGGGGCAAGTGTGGTTAAATACCCGATACTAGAGAATGGGTTAGTGAAGGGCTGCATGAAACTGGACGCCTTATTTACACGTGCACTGCTCGGCATCGTTTTCACGGCAATGCTGAGTGCTTCAGGTGTGGGCCCCGCCAATGCCCAATCATATGGAAACTCCCTGAGTTATCTGCGGTCGTTTGTCCCCTTGATGAACACCGTGGAGCAGTTTATCGGTCCCATATTGCCGCCCGACGGCCTCGGAAACAGCTTCCGGTCAGAAATTGGGACCGGACTTGCAGCCGCTCAGCTTCAAACCGCTCTCCTTACCAGGAAAGGGGGCGGAGCAGCGACGTCGATCTTTCCCGCCGAGATGGACCTGCGTGTGGCCGCTCAATTGGACAAGCAGCCGCTGAGGTTGGATATTTTCGGCAATATGCGGCTCTGGCGACTCGGGCTTAGGGCCAATTACTGGAATTTCGACTCGAGGAGCACTCACCGTAATCTGGGAAGCTTCGACCTCTCCGGGCTCATCCTGGGCGGCGACTTCGACGTTGTCTGCCATAATTGGCTTACGGCAGGTGTTCAGACCGATTTCTATCTTTTCGACCCCCGCTTCCAAGGAACGATTCAGTTAAGTCAGATCTACCCCGGCAGGGCCGACGACGATCGGCTTACCCTGGACGTGAAGGGTGAACGGCCCATTACGTTGGGCGCGTACGCCCGCTACGTTCCACCGGAAATCCTCAACTTTCCTCTCCATGTCGAAGGCTTTTTCAAGGCATCCATAAACAGTACGGCGCTCACCTCATACGGTGCACGGTTGGTGTTCAGACCGCAAATCTACCGGTTCGATATTGCCTGCCGGCTTCTCGTCGAGAAAACGTGGGTGCAATACAGCGCGGAACCCAACAACGAGATGCTTGTGAGAAATGGCGTATTTATCGGTATTCCCCAGGACGAATGGTCGCTCGACATAGAATACAACCTCTATGGTATTGATCTCGCCGTCTACTTCTGATTCATCATTCCGTTCACTGCAATGGTCCCGTGCTCGATGCCGGATGTACGAAAATGCGTCTCTGTTGAAGGGGATTATGTCCGGATCACCCGCAGGGAAACTCATAGCCGGGATCGAGTCCATGCCCGACAACCTCAAGAATCCGGCCTAAGTGTTCTATGGCACAAATACGGTCGCACAAGCTGAACCCGCCCGTCTCTGTCTTGGTAGCGCCGGCCTCCCCGCGTTCCGCGGGGTATTCTTTAGTAGAAACAACGTACTATCTCTCGCCCGGCAGGGACGCCGGGACGCTACCGCGATCTGCGCGGGACTGCGCTCCCCGCAATGACGGGAACGACATGCGGGATCCTTGAGGCGCTGGATTAGGATTACTGCGAAATTCAAAGAGCGTCGGCACAGTGACAATGGAGTTCGCGGCCTTTCCCATCGGCATAGTCATAGCAACCCTCGCCACCATGGTGGGGCTGGGAGGCGGCGTGCTGTGGGTTCCCTATTTGGTCTTCGCGGCAGGCCTCGAACCTCACCCAGCCGTCACAACCTCTTTGGCGATTCAGATCGCCGGCATGGCGTCCGGAGGTGTCGCCGCCATAAGAAAGGGGAAGACGGATCCCCGCCTCGCCGGCGTCATGTCGGCTGCGGCTGTTCCCGGTGTTGTTGCGGGGATCCTGCTTCAACGGATCGTCAACGCCGAGTCCCTCGTCCTGTTGGTGGGAATAGCATGTATGGCGTGCGGTCTGGCGTTTGTGGTATCGAGAGAGGACCATCATATCCTACCCGCCAAGGATGTGTCGTTCCGCGATGTGCTTCCGTACCTTTGGACCGCTCCCACGCTCTCCGTCATCACAGGACTCCTCTCGGTAGGTGTTGGGGATTTTCTCGTTCCTATTCTGAGGAATAGGCTTAGATTGAGAATGGATTCGGCCGTCGGAGCTTGTCTCGTGGTCATGGCCGTAAATGCCCTTGCCGGCTTCACGTTGCTCTGTGTCCTGGGAGAACCGTTCTCGAAGACGACCGCACTGTGTGGGGCCCTCGGTGCGATAGTTGGAGGACAAATCGGCCCACGCATCGCGGACAAACTTCCCGACCAGACACTCAAGGAAATATTCATCTACGGACTGTCATTAATTGGGATTCACGTAATCTTTAACTCGTTCTAGAAACTCAACTCGCCCACTGCGGAAACGGATGCCTGATCAGACCAGACGTGCGAGCCTTCGAACGAAAAATCGAGGTCAAAGACCGGATTGGTCAACCGGTGAGCACCGTCGGTCATCAGGCGCTTGAAATCACCTTCGATCCTCGCCGTCAGGGTATTGCTCACAAGCACGCTCAGGCCGACGGCCAAGTGCCAGCAATGCCCCCGGGTATTCTCTTCGGTCACGCGATCCCCCATGCGAAGAAGGTGAAGATCCTCGTTCTTGGCATTCACAATGGCATAGTCGAACTGAACATCCACCAGCACCGGCATCGATGTCCCGGTGAAACGCACTAAATCAACGGCAGTATTGAGGCAGGCTCCCAGGTACCAGTGATGAAACGTCTGCCTGAAATCAATTCCGTCGCCGGGCAGATCCGCGACGTCTCCAGCCAATGTCATCTGCTCTCCGTCGTGAGTGGTAAAGTCAAAATACTGATATCGACACCCAAAGACCGGCCTGAGGTTCACCGGCCGCACCACGGGCAAGGCAACCGCCAGGCCGATATCCACCAGATAGCTGCGGTTCAGCCTGTTTCTCGACGCACTGAATATGGTCTTCTGGAACGGCTGCGTCTCGTCGTCCCAATCGCTGTCTTGCATTGGAAACCGGCTTTCCCTGTTGACGTTGGTCCAGAATTGTGAAACGAGATACCAATCGGGCGCGAAATAGCAGCTCTGCACCCCTGCGAACCACTGATCGATGGGAAACTCCAACCTGCTGAGCGGATCCTGACCAGGGTCAAACGGATTGGGAAACTGGTAGGATGTGAAACTGTTGACGTACTTCTTCATGCCGATTGAGAAGCATTGCCCCATTCGTTTCTGAACGCTGCTACCGGGAGCAAACGTCTGACCGGGTGACTCCGGAATTGCACAGAATAGTACCATTGCAGCAGTCACGGCTACGTGAACCCATCGCATATCCATACCCTTTGCCTGTCAACTAAAAGCCGGATAATCCGGCAATATGAAACATTACCCTATGGGACGGACGCACCCCGCGTGCCGGGTTGCGGTTGCCGCCAAGACCGCGCAAAGCCTGCCGGTTCCGGAGGAACGCCAACCCGCGTGTGGAAACACTACTCAGGAGTGGGAGACCACAAAAGCGGCTGTTTAATTCTCAGTTGGGTAACGAAAAGCATAATAACATGGGGCTGATGCAGTGTCAAGCGTGAACACGGGTGAGGTCTTAAGCTGAGTTCACATGAAGTTCTGGCTATAACTATGCGCTACATATTTACAAATTACATTCATTTCGTGGCGCGTGAAGCTGAGTCGTGACAAAAAAAGAACGGCCCTCGGCCGCGCCTGCGCGGTGAGGCCAACCGGCGGGAGATACGGTTTCATATCCTCGGACAAGCCCGGCGGGTCCCGTAATAGGCCGAAAAGCCCACACGGCCTGCAAGGGTACCGTTCCAACGTCTCAGCAAGGAAGCGGCAGACCGAATAAGCGGACTGCGTTGGCCGTGGTGACACGCGCTATGGCCTCAAGGGACACTCCGCGGACCTCGGCTACTTTCGTCGCGGTATGGACCATGTAAGCCGGTTCGTTGTCTTTGCCCCGGAGAGGTTCGGGAGCCAGGAACGGACAGTCGGTCTCCAGGAGAATCCTATCCTCGGGCAGGTGTCCGACGATATCCCGCAACTTGGTATTCTTCTTATAGGTGACCGTACCGGGGATGGATATGAAAAAACCGAGATCCAAGGCCCGTTTCGCGTCGTTCTCATCTCCGGAAAAGCAGTGGATAACACCTCGTTCGGGAAATGGGGCGCTACGTTCGAGCATGTCCAACCCTTCCCGGTATGCATCCCTCAGATGAATCACCACGGGTTTCCCGAGTCTCTTGGCCAGATGCAATTGATCTTGGAACACGCGGATCTGACTGTCTCTCGGTGAACGATTCCTGAAGAAATCCAAGCCGATCTCTCCGTATCCCACGACCTTGGGGTGCCGGGCAAGATGCTCCATCTTCACGAGACCGTCGTCGCCCACGTCCTTGGCATTGTGAGGATGAAAGCCCACGCCGGCATACACGCAGTCAATACGGTCGGCAATATCCAAAGCGTTCCGGGCATCCGCCAAATCGATACCTATGGTGACCATGGCACCAACACCCGCGGCAACGGCACGGGCGACCACTGCTTCGGGATCCCGTGAAAGAGGGTCCAGTTCCAGGTGAGCATGCGAATCAATGAAAAAGGGGCGACTCGACTTGTCTACATATTCCGTCATAACAAGATATTAAACCTCTCGTTCTCAGTCTGTGGGCAAAGCCTCTCATACTTTGCCTTGCATCCGTCGCCGTGATCATATGTCATATCTACCGGATGGTTTTTTTTGCACTATGGATATCCAGGAAATAGTCCCGAAACCACTTCTTCTCGAGCTTGTCCAATGTACCATCCTTCCGGATGACGCGCACAAAGTTATTCAACCAGTTCAGCCAATGGGTGTCACCGGGGCGCACGGCCCAAGCGATCGACTCGTACGTCAAAGGCTTGAAACCCGCGGCGAGAGACTCCGCATGCGTTGCCGCGGCCAGGCGGATTGAAAACTCGCCGTCTATAAAAGCGTGGGCCCGTTTTTCGAGGACTTCGTCCAACGCTTGTTTCCTGGTTGGGAATTCCCTGTAGGAGGCCTTGGGAAAGACGGTTCGGGGCTGCACGTCCCCTAGTCCGCCGGGAATCGACACCACAAACGTTCCGGATGTGTCGAGATCGGCAAGCTTCCTGAAACGGTCGGCGTTGGAGAGATGCACTACGAACATTCTGCCGCTCTCCACGATGGGAATGGTGAACATGGCTCTCTCGTTGCGCTTCGGGGTCACGATCATCCCGGACATGATCACGTCGGTCTTACCGGCAATGAGCGATGGTATGAGATCCTGCCACTTTTCCCCGACTATCCTCAGATTCACCATCAAGCTTCGCGCAATGAGTTGAGCCGTATCTATGTCGAAGCCTTCGACCGTGCCGTCTTTGCCGGGCATTTCGAAGGGAGTATATCCGACCTGCATCCCCACGCGAAGCTCACCGCGCCGTTTGATCTCTTCAATTGTGGAAAGGGATGCGGGAGACGGCTCGACCGGCTTCCGCACGGAAGGTTTCTCAACCGGAGGGGTTGCAGGGGCTTGGGGCTTCTCCGTGCCGGTTTTTTGGCAGGCGCACACAATCAGCGCCGAAAGCACCCAGATCACACAAAGGAGAACGGTTTTT
>JAZDHD010000459.1:0-21177 GCA_043806215.1 Pseudomonadota bacterium
TGTCACAGCTGCACGATTGCCTGCAAGAGCGAGAACAACGTGCCCGCCGGATACTGGCGGTCATGGATAAAGGGGCTTCAGAAGGGTGTTTTCCCACATGCGGGCAACTTCTTTCTGCGTCGCCTCTGCAATCAGTGCGACGTTCCTCCATGCACGCAGGTGTGTCCGGTCCAGGCAACGGTTCGTCGTGAAGAGGACGGCGTGGTGGTCATGTACTACGGAAAGTGCATTGGTTGCGGAATGTGCATCGCTGCATGCCCGTATGACGCGAGATTCTTCAATCCCTTTCGGAATACGGCCGATAAATGTGATTTCTGCGTAACACGAATAGATCAGGGCCTCAAACCGGCATGCGTGGAGGCGTGCCTGACCGGGGCTCTGGTCTTCGGAGACCTGGACGATCCATCCTCGGAGATCCGCCGCAAACTGGACTCCATCGGTACCTCCGTGCTGAAGCCCGAACTGGGTACGCGTCCCAAAGTCTTCTATATCGAGGCGGATCATTCACTCCAAGGGCGGATCAAGTTCTCCGAAGACTTCAAGGAAGGGATTCTCGAGTACCACAAGCACATTCCAAGCCCCGACGCATCGTATTGGAAGAAGGGCCGATAAATGGAAGCCGCGGTTCTGTACAACGTCCCTCATGAAATCCCGTGGAAGGTGTACATCCCCCTGTACTTTTATTTTACCGGCCTGTCGGCGGGATCGTTCATTTTGTCCACCCTTTCCACGGTCTTCGGCATCAAACGCTTCAAGCCCATGGCCTTGCCGGCCGCGCTTATATCGTTCCTGCTGCTGCTGTTGGCTCCGGCATGCCTTATTCTCGATCTGCATCAGCCCTTTCGGTTCTGGCACACGCTGGTGCCGGAATATTTCAACCGGACATCGGCGCTGTCCTTCGGTTCATGGCTGCTCACGGCATATCCCATAGCCAATTTGATCTACATCTATTTCATCTTCGTCAAAAACGACCGGGTCACCCGGGTGCTGGGGATGATCACGGTTCCGCTGGCCATATTCGTCCATGCCTATACCGGCTTTGCCTTTGCCCTGGTCCGTGCGCGTGCGTGGTGGCATTCCGCGCTCATGCCCGGTTTCTTCCTTACCTCGGCACTGTTGTCGGGGATCGCACTCCTCCTCGTCGCGGCCCTTGTCATGGACCGGTACCGCAAGGACAAGCTCGACCCGGACCTCTTCACCACCCTACGACTCATGATGGTGGGAATTCTCCTGACCGATTTATTCTGGAACGGCTGTTTCTGGCTTACGCTCATGGTTTCCAATGCGGACGGAATTGCGTCCATTTGGTTTGCCCTGCATGAGAAACTCTACCTGTACGGCGAGATTGTGTGCGGCATGCTCGTACCGCTCGCGCTTCTCACGCTGCCGTGGACGAAACACCACCGGGCCTGGCTGTGCGCGGCTTCGCTACTGATCATCGGCGGGGTTTTCCTGATGCGGTACTCCGTTGTCTACATCGGTTTCGATATACCGCTGAGCTGACAACCCATGAATCCGAGAAAAAGATGACCGACCTTACCCGAAGAGAATTCATCCGCACGGCAACCCTGATGGGCGGTGTTTCGCTTTTCGCCGGGTGCACCCTGTTTCATGAACCCGGCCCGGTTCCCGAATATATAAAAGGGGCCCCCGGCGTCGATCCTCTCGAGACACTCCGGGGAATCAAGAATATCTACACAGTATGTGCTCTGTGCCCCGGGAATTGCGGCATTTGCTGTCGTTCGGCTCAAGGTGTGGTGGTCAAGATCGGCGGAAGCCCGTTCAATCCCGTTTCGATCCGGTCGCCTCTCCCGTTTTCCACGCCGATGGAGGAAGCGGCTGCGGTGGGAGGATCGGTCTGCGCCGTGGGCGGCAGCGGGATCCAGACCCTGTACGATCCTTTCCGGCCGGCGAAACCCCTCAAGCGGATAGGCCCTCGCGGTTCGAGAAAGTGGAAGGCCCTTACGTGGAAAGAGGCGATCACGGAAATCACGCAGGGAGGAAATCTCTTCGGTGAGGGAACCGTGGCCGGCCTTGGGAAGATCAAAGATACCGGTGAGAAACTGAGCTTCCTCGTAGGCGGCGCGGACTGGGGGTCGCTCACCGCGATAAAGACTTTCTTGTCAGCGTTTCCGGGCGCATCTCTTTGCCGGGAAGCGGCATTCCTGACCGGTGAGATCGCCGCAGCCGCATCGGATGCGGTCTTCGGACCCGGGACGGGGGCGGTGGACACGGACTATGACCGGGCCGGATTCCTTTTGAGCTTTGGTGATGCTCCGCTTGATTCGGGTATCCCGCTTGTGTCCATCGCGCGCCAAATCAGTGATGCCCGCATGGAGGGCCGCATGCAATGGGCCGTGGTGGATCCGAGACTTTCCACATCGGCATCAAAGTCCGACCTCTGGGTCCCGGTTATTCCGGGAACGGACATGAATCTGGCTCTGGCAATTGTGAAGGCCCTCCTGGACAACCATCCCGACGCGTTGAAGGTTCCGCGGAAGACCGTGGAGGACATGGTACACGGGCACACCCTTGAGAGTCTCACGCAGTCGTGTGGGATCTCACCCGAGATCCCATTGCGGTTGGCTCGGATGCTTGCCCGGGCAGGCGTGCATTCCTCGGTGATTGCCGGAAGAGGGATTCTGTCGCAACCCAACGGCCTGGAAGCCGCGACGGCCGTCCTCGGTCTCAATAGACTCGTCGGTTCGCTGCCGGGGTCCGGCGGCCTGCTGAAAAAGAACGAAGAGTTTCTCATGCAGGCTGAAAAGAAACTTTCGATGGACTCGAACAAGGACTGGAGGCCAAAAGGCCTGGATGACTCATGTAAGGCCCTGCTGGTTTGGCAAAGCGACCCTGTGTACGATTGTCCTCACCAGGCCGTGCCTCAGTTGAAGGATCGGAACAGGGTGCCGCTGTTTGTCGCCATATCCGCCCGGATTACGGAAACCGCGGCACTTGCCGATTATATCTTACCGGACACGACGTACCTGGAACGGTGGGACATCTGCCAATCACCCAACGCAACGGCCCTTCCGGGTATTGGCTTGAGAAATCCCGCAGTGGGCGGTTTTGATCCGAAAACCGGCCGGTATTTTCCGATTCTCCCCGAGACCAGGCCGATGGAGGAGATACTCATCGCGGCCGCCTCCGCACTCGAACTCCCGGGATTGGGCAATCATCCGAGCGGCGGGCCCACCACCGCGTGGGGGTACTATCGGAAAGCCGTCTCCGCCGTCTTGGAAGCAATGAACCAGGCCGGATTTCCCATATCCAATTCACCGGCGGACCTTTCCCGTGCGTTGGAGCGAGGGGGCGTATTCGGAAAACCCGCGGCATCGGGTTCCGGCATGCCCGCTGCGTCCGGACCTTTCCGCTACGCTGCAAAGAAGCTCAAGCCTCATTCGGGCGGCGAGACTTCCCACGGCGATGCGTTCATTCTCATCGCGTACACGCTTCCGTTTCATAGATCCCCGGAATCGGGCCTCGATCAGTGGCTTCTGGAAGTGCTGCCGGAAAACAGACTGCTGATCAATAGCGCCGATGCAGGGAAGAAGGGGATCGCGCAGGGCGACGAGGTAACCGTGAAGTCGTTGTCGGGCAACGCGGCCTTCAAGTGCAAGGCGCAGATCATTCCGGGCATAAGACCGGGGGTGGTTGCACTGGCCCGAGGCTTCGGTTACCGTGAAGCCGGGGTTGCGGCGCACACGGTGGACGGGGTCTCGGGTAAACCGGACGCGACTCGTGGGGCCGGAGTGAACCCCGCAAAGATAGAGCCCGCAGACGGAGCCATACGGGTAAAGATTGAGAAGGCATGATCCGGCGAGACATTGCCGACCATGACGTACTCACGGGTTCGGCGCGATTCGGTTCATGACGGGGATTACGCGGCCCGGGAATTACTCGGAACTTCCCATGAAAACGACATATACTCTTGAAAGAAAGATGCTGTCCTATTTCGGACTTATCGCTGCGGCATCGCTGTTGATAACAATAGAGTTCGTATGGGCCATTCGGGCCGCCGCCCCACAGATGGAAGACTGGGGCCGGTCCCCTGAAGTGCTGTTGGAATCAGCCCGAGGAGTGGTCCGGGCCTTGAGATCACTGCAAGACAAGGCTCTCCTGATGTGTGTCGTTCAGGCCGTCGTCACGTTGATCGTATTGATCATGTTCATGAGGCGGATCACCGGGCCGCTGCAGCTGATGGTGGAAAAAGCCGGGATGATCTCCGAGGGAGACCTGCGGCAGACTATTCCCGTGCGAAGTCGAGACGAAATCGGTTTATTGGGGGAGACCATTAACGGATTGACGAGCAACATCCAGGAGATCGTTGCCCTTGGGCGGACCACCGAGGAATCACTGAGATCCCCCATCGAGAACCTTCGCAAGCGCGTGCGTGAGGATCCGGAATCCATCCGGTACGTCGCGGA
Source organism: Pseudomonadota bacterium (assembly GCA_043806215.1). Classification (GTDB taxonomy): domain Bacteria; phylum Desulfobacterota; class Desulfomonilia; order Desulfomonilales; family Desulfomonilaceae; genus JAVHLK01. Next base: position 4,428 of record JAZDHD010000459.1, read on the forward strand.
GATCGAGGAAAAGCTCGACGGATTCAAGTGGCTGGTCGAGGACTTCAAGCTGTTCCCCGCCCCTCCTGCCGACCCTCGTAAGGATGGGAGAGTCTGAATGCATGAAGAGCAACGGGTTTGACGCGGGCCCATTTGCAGCATGCCGACCCGATTGCCGTTTCCCTCATGCGGTCGAGCCCTTCCGCCGGGTGAGATTGCTTGCACCCTCCATCAATCCTTGATCTCCACAAGCTCAAAGGTCACCGACTCCAAATCCTCCATGAATTCTTCCCCCAGTTCTTGGGCCGTCTCATCCTCCTTGTGGTAGTGCCAGTTGACCCGTACCATTTTTCCGTCGGCCGCGGCCTCATCCAATATTTCAAAAAGAATGAGGAACGCCTTCGAGCTACTGCTGTTCAGATATATGATTTCAAGATCCACCACCGTGGCAGCGGCTTTATCCGAGGCAAAGTAGTTCCGGAGCCATAAAAAGACGGGAGCGTAAAACTCGGAAGCGTTTTCCGGATACGACTTACCTTTGATTTCCAGAATCCTCTTTTCAGCGTCGAAGCATATCCACGGACTTGATTTGGTCGCTTCCACGATGAGATTATCCATAATCCCGGCCTCCTCACGGGTGTCACGCCGTGTGCGGCGTCGATCCCTTCCGTCCCGCGGCCGGTCCGCGGCGCGTCCGGGCGTACTCGTGCTCAAACGGCGAATCCAATAACGGTGATGTCGTCCAGTTGGGCTTCATCACCTCGATACGCGGTGATCTCTTGTTCCAAGAGTGTCTTCTGTTGTGTCATGGGCTTTTCATGGTGTTCCAGGAGCAAGCGTTTGAACTGATTTCGCCCGAAGGGCAACCCCTTTGGACCTCCGGTCTGGTCCGTCATCCCGTCGGTGTTCATGTAGAATTTCATTGAAGGAGCCAGGGGGATTGAATGATTTGTGTAATCGTAGTTCGGATCCGAAGACTTGTAGCCGATACTCTGCTTGTCTCCCCTCACTTCATGAATCTCGCCGTGCAGCGAGTAGTACAAATGGATCCTGGCACCGGCAAACGTCACCAAACCGCGACCCTTGTCCACGCAGCACAAACCCATGTCCATCCCATCGTTGGAACTCGCCTCGGAACTCCGCTGGTTGAGGGATCTCCGAACCAGCTTGTTCAGCTTCCGTAAGATCAGAGCAGGATCGGCATATCCGACGTCGTGGACCACCCGGCTGAGAGACGAACCCGCTATCATGGTCATCATGGCTCCCGGTACGCCGTGGCCCGTACAATCCAGCACCGAAATCAAGAACCCGTCTTCAAAGTTCCGGAACAGGAAGAGATCTCCGCTCACGATGTCTTTGGCATCCCAAATCACGAAAAAGTCCCTTAGATTGGCAGCCATCTCCCCCGCGTCGGGAAGAAAGGCAAGCTGTATTGTGCGTGCATACCTAAGGCTCGCCATGACCTTCGAATTCGCTTCCCTCAAATCCGCCGCCCTTTGGGCCAACCGAAGTTCAAGTTGCTTCCGCTCGGAGATGTCGAGATGCGTGCCGGCAATTCTCAGCGGCTTTGCATCACTATCGTGCTCCACCACCTTTCCGAGGGACAATATCCATTTCCATTGGCCCGATTTGGAGAGCATTCGGTACTCGAACCGAAAAAAGGGGATCTTTCCTTCCAGATGAGCGTTCCAAACCTCCGTCAACCCGACGGCATCCTGCGGATGCACCAGCTGCATCCACGAATCGAGCGTCGGCTCGATCTCGTCCAGGGAATGACCGAGCATCCCGGCCGAACGTCTGTTGAACGTGACGGCTTGCGTACGGAGGTCTACGTCCCACAACCCCAGATCGGCTCCCTGCAGGGCAAGATCGAGCCTCCTCTCGCTCTCCGCCAATGCCGTCTCGGCCAGTTTCTTCTCCTTCAACGAGTCGATCATGGAATTGAACGCTATGGAGAAGGCACCCATAAAATCGACTCGTTGGCTGAGGTCTCCCTTGGCAACCTGCTGCGTCTGCCAGGTGAGGTGCTTCAGGTTGGCATGCAACTGCTTGTACGGAGAGATGAGAAGATTGCGCGCAGGGGCTTGCACGTCGAGGTTTCCTTCCCCGAGCGCAAGTATGAACCGGTGCGCATCCGCAAATGACTCGATAAGCGAATTCGTTACTTGACAGAGCTCCGAAATCTCTTCATCGACATCTTCCGCGGGGACCACCGGCTTGGGCACCTGTCCTTTGAGTAAACAGCGGAGCGCGTTACCGACATCGGCTATCATATGACTGTCTCCAGCGGCAGCGTTATTCCGATTCCTGCAGTCTCGCGGAGAACCTGCACGTCCTGTCGCCGGTGGCCCAACAATCGATCTCCTTAACGGTGAACTTCCGCTTTGTATAGGTCTCGAGAATTCCAGCGATGAATCCTTCGTCGTACTCGCAAACCGTTTCACCCGTCATGGGAAGGCCGGAACAATCCAAGTCCTCGGACACCGTCAAGATGAACTGCATTTTATCCATGTCGGCTTCTTCGATTCTCAGGATTCCGATGCCCAATGTCTTCAGCTTATCCTGGAGAGAAGCGACGAATTCGCCGAACTCGAGATCGGTGTCCAACATGTTCTTGCAGAATTCCGTTCCCGCGAGCTTACCCGCGCGTATCAGGATTTCGTTGGCCTGCTCGACATCGTACTTGGTGATCAAGACGTCCCGCATCGTATACTGCATGAGCCTGTAGACGGCTACCGAGGTTTGGCCGCCGAGATTCGGCCGTCCTTCCTGAATATCGCCGAGATCCTTCCACTGAAATTGGTACTCGCTTCTTTCCCCTTTGAACATCGCAACTCTCCTTTGTCGCATTGCCGATCCCCACCCATGCGGGCGGGAACTCAGTCCCGGCATTCATGGGCAATCCTCCCCAGCCGGGCCATCACGCCCATGAGAATCCGCCGGGCGCAAGCGTCCGGCACGTCGGTCTTGTTGGAGCAGGATTTATCCTTTCACCGCTTCTATTTACCACTTTCTCCTCCTTGAAAACAGCTCTCCCGAAAAAATGTCCTTTCGGCTAGTCCGGACACGGATCGAGAAGACCTCCTAACGTCGATCCATCAGCAGGATGCTGCCGGGCTTCTCCTTGGCCAGTTTCTTGACCTCCGCGCATGCAGACGCAACTTCAAGATAATGTCCCCATTCTCTCCGTTCGAGATGCACTCCCGCCATACTCACGGAAGCCGGCGGGAAACGGCACATCCTTCCCTGCCGGTCGGTGACGACGATGCCGCCTCGTTCCCTATCGGCGTCATCATAGAATGACTCGATCCCCCGGTCAAAACTCTTGGCGATTTGCTCACCAAGGGCCCTGGCCTGGTCCGAGTTCACGATGAGGACAAAATCATCCCCGCCGATATGACCGAGAAAACCCTGGGAATTACACACCGTGTCGAGCGCGTCCTTCAAGATTGCCGCGGTGTACCGAATGAGTTCATCCCCTGCCGAGAACCCGTACCGGTCGTTGTATGCCTTGAAGTTATCCAGATCGCAGTATATTACCGTGAGAGGGTCCTCTTGCTTGACTGCTTCTTGGATTCTTCTTGCTATCGTGCTGTTCCCCGGAAGCTGCGTAAGCGGATTGGCGTCCAGGGCGAGTTCCCGCAGCCGGTCCAGCTCCACCAGAGCGTCGTGAAGCCGGACGTGTGTCTGCACCCTGGCGAGGAGTTCCGCCTGATTGACCGGTTTGGTGATGTAATCGACACCGCCCGCGTCAAAGCCCCGGAGAATATCCTGGACCGACGTCCGTGCCGTGAGGAACAGGACGGGAATATCCGCAATCCGTTTGTCTTCTTTGAGGTGTCTGCACAGCGTGAACCCGTCCATCTCCGGCATCATGACGTCGAGCAGGAAAATGTCCGGGGCTGTTTCCTGCACGATTTCGAGTGCTTCACGGCCGTCTTCCGCGGCAAGAACTTCATACCCGGCACCGCCGAGTGTCTTGAGGCACACCGCCAGGTTGGCCGGGGTGTCGTCCACCACGAGAACGGTATGCCGGCGACCGGTCATTTCTCCTCCTCGGCAGACTCTATCAGCCGTTCGACGGCCTTCTTCATAGCGGCAAGGTTTCCCTGATTGGCATTCCTTTTGACCTCATTGGCCGCAACCGCGATATGTTGCAGGCCGCGTCGTCCTGCTTCATCTTCGATAACCGATGCCGCTTGTATAATCCGCGTAAGGCTTCTTCGCCGCAAAGCCGCCTTGAGTTCCCGGATCTGTGCCATTAGGTGGGAGGAATCCGCAATTCTCTCCGGTCCCGTTTCGGGGCAGGCCTGGGAGTGCCCGTCGATAACCGGATCGCGCACGGATAAGTCCGTCTCGCAGGCATTTTCCCCGCCGTTCAGGCCGGTCCGCAGGGGTCCGCAGTATTTGACTATGATCTCCGCCACCGTCTTACGGCTGACCGGCTTTGAGATATAGTCATCCATACCTGCTTCCAGGCATAGTTCCCGGTCTCCCTTCATGGCCGAGGCAGTAACCGCTATAACAGGAACGGCCAATCCTTCGGCCCGCAGTATGCGGGCGGCTTCCAGTCCGTCCAGTTTGGGCAGGTGCATGTCCATGAGGATCAGATCGTATCCGCCTCGTCGGGCCATCTGAACGACGCGTTCACCGTCTTCGGCCAGATCCGCGTCATGACCCATCCGGGAGAGCATCAACGTGGTCATTTTCTGGTTCACCGGGTTGTCTTCGGCAAGCAGAATATGCAAACCGGTTATAGTCGGCAGATGAGGTTTCTCTCTCAAGTTGCTCATCAAATCCCCATCTTCGCTGCCGAGGACCCTGAGGAGAAGTGATCTCAACAAGTGCCGGCGGACAGGTTTGACCAGGTGTGCGGCGAACAGTTCTCCGACATTCGCTCCGGATCTCGCGGGAGAAGAGTACCGACTCAGCGCAACCAGCGGCGGCCGGGTCCCGGAATGCTCCGAGCATACCCGTTCCGCAAACTCGCATCCGTTCATATGGGGCATCTGCATCTCGACTATCGTCAGGTCAACCCGGGCGGTCTTGAGACAGTCGAGTCCGGCCTGCCCGGTTTTGGCAAACCGACACATCATTCCCATGTCGTGAATCATATTCTGAAGAATCCGGAAAGAAGCGAGATCATCGCCGACTATCAGCACGGTCTTTCCTTGAAGTTCCTCTACGGGGACCTGGTCGTGTCCTCCCGGTTCCCCCCGCGGCGATTCCGTAACGCCGCCCGTCTTACCGTGAACCGTTACCTCATGTTTCTCGGAGGCATCCGTCACGTGCCTGTTCAACCACACATGAAACGTGAACACGGATCCCTCGCCCAAGCGGCTGCTTACCGCTATGTCGCCCCCCATGAGCCGGACCAGGCGCCTGCTTATAGCCAGCCCGAGGCCGGTGCCGCCATGCTTGCGGGTGGTGGAGCCATCGACCTGAGAAAACATGTCGAACAGCGAATCGTATTCACTCTCGGCGATGCCTATGCCGAGGCCCGTATCTTGGACGCTCAGTTCAATATTGATCTGCCGGTCCGTTTCCTCGATTGTGTGCGCGGTTGTGACGATTTGTCCATAATCGGTGAATTTGATCGCATTGTTCATCAAGTTTGTCAGGACCTGTTGCAGCCTCGTGGGATCTCCCACTACCTGCTCCGGAACGCTTCTGATGTCGCAGAGCACCTGAATGTCCTTCTTCTCGGCCCATGGACGATTCATCTCGCTTACATCGAAGATAAGATCTTCGAGACTGAACGGGATGCTTTCAAGTTCAATCTTGTCCGCCTCGATCTTGGACAAGTCCAGGACATCATTGACGAGGGAAAGAAGCGTATCGCCGCTGCGCTTGATCGCTTCCAGGGCATCGCTCTGCTCATCGGAGAGATCTTCTTCGAGCAGTATCTCCGTAAACCCGAGAATGGCATTCATGGGCGTCCGAATTTCGTGGCTCATTACGGCAAGGAACCGGCTCTTTGCATCATCGGCTGCTTCCGCCGCTTCCCGGGCCTCCATGAGCTCGGTTACGTCCACAAAGGACACAATGCCGCCGACGGCTTCTCCCGAACGGTCTCCTACCGGAGCCGCATTGCCGAGAGCCTTAATGATCCGGCCGTCTTTGGCCCTGATGGAACACTCCCGTGAAAAGACCGGCTGCGGAGGGCAGCAAAGAAACGATGGGGACTCATCTGCCTGCGGAGGAATATAGAGCTCCGAAAACGCTTTTCCAACGAGTTCTTCTTTGGAATATCCCGTGATACGGCACAGCGAGTCACTCACCCTGGTGATAATGTGATTGGTGTCAACGGTGAATATGCCTGTGGCCGCGGTCGCCAGGAGTTGACCCTGCAGCTCGTTTGCCGCACAGAGTCTCTCGTTGAGACGGCTCAAATCGTTCTGCATCAGATCGCCTATATTCACAAGCCTCTTGGTTTGGGCGAAGAGCTTCTTATACCGGCCGAGAAGCCTTTCGTAAAGCATTGAAGCCGCAGTATCCCGGAACCGGCCCGAGGAAAGATGCTCCATAGCCTCTTGAATTGTCTCTTCTTCCTGTAGGAAAAGAGTGTTTCCTCTCATTGTGTGCACTAATCCTCCGGGATTTCCACTCGAACGAATGTCGCGGTTTCAAATGAATTTCTATGGCTTGGGTTGTCTACAAGCCGCAAGGAATCCTGAGAGTCCTCGCCGCGGATGAGCACTCCGGGGCTACACCCCGGAGACGGTGTGAAAAGACCCTGCCGGATGCCGGGGAATAATTGACCTCCCTGAGATCTTTCAGATTGGAGATTCCTCGAATTCCTTGCCGCACACCGATGGCGTATCGGTATTTCCCTTATACTTCCAAGCGGTTTGATGTTGAACCTGGGGCACCGGGGTGCTTCGTACGACGACGTCCGCGTTCAAATGACCGTTGTCAGAGAGAAAAAAGACCGCTCCTCATCGACAGGCGTGATCTCGAAATCCAACGGTTCGCTTGCCTTGCGGGCCATCTCGATAAACCCCAACCCCGAGCCCTTCTCGGAACCCTTCGCTTTCGCCGCTTTCCGTTGTTCCTTGAAATGCGCTTTGAGTTGCTCCTTGTCCATGGATTGGAGCGTCCGCAGCTTCGAGTTCAGGTCCTTGGCTTTCTCGTTTTCGACGTAATTTCCACACCTCACATAGAACCTGCCGTCTTCAATTCCTACGATGACGATTCCGAAACGAAGCTCTTCGGAATGATCGTTCTCCGCGTTGATCCTGTCGGCCGAGTGGCTCACGATGTTTTGCATCTGTTCGACGAAAATAGGAAACACTTTGCCTATGACGCTGATCTCATGGCCCTCGATCTCCATTCTGTGCCACAATGTCTCACCTATCCCCTCGACAATGCTCTGTGATGCAGATCCGCAAAAGCAGAAGATGATGCCTTCGCTCGTCAGATTCTTGTACAGGTCAAACATGTTGAGTTCCATGTCCGGAAATCCTCCCTTAATGTCGAAGCCGTGAATCCCTCTACCGCTCTGTGAACCTACCGGGCTTCCCGGTTTGAAGGAATTTCACGGGGACTGTGCAGAGAAAGCACGCAAGAGAATGACCCACATACATCAGCTGGAGTCTACTTACTCCCATTTTCACTGTCAAACCGTTTTCTGCATCAACCCGGAATTCACCGGCCTGCCTCGGTCGGCCGTGCCTTTCCCTTCTTGAAGCGGAGTTGCCCTCCCTTAGTTTAACCGGAATCCGGGATTCAGTCAAAGGATGCCTTGAAAAAAGCTCACGTTTCACCCTGACCCCGAACCTGGAATTGAGTTGATACGGCCGCAGCTTCCTGCTAGTATGCGGACTATTATGAGATCGCACAAAACAGGCAAGATATGCGACGGACTGTATTACCTCGGGCGTAAGGAAACCGGCGTATATTGGTTGGAAGGGAACGACTCGGCAATCATAGTAAGCGGCGGAATGAGTTACATCGCCCCCGACGTCGTGCAGCAAATCAAAGAATTTCAACTCGATGAGGACAAGCTCAAAGGACTCCTGATCCTCCATGCTCATTTCGATCATGTTGGAATCATTCCCTTTCTCAAGCGGCAGTACCCGCAGATGACCGTGTACGGGTCCGAACGGGCGTGGGAGATCCTGGCTAGCCCCAAGGCCGTTGAGACAGTCAATCAATTCAGCCGTCTCGTAGCCGGACAGATGGGCAATCTCGACGTCCTGTCGCGTCACGATGTGGACTGGCCGTTGGGACTGACCGGTGAAGCCGTCGGTGAAGGCGGACGCATCAGCCTCGGCGACCGGGACGTCCAAGTCCTTTCCACCCCGGGACACTCATCGTGTTCCGTGACGGCCTATGCCGATTGGATCAAAGCGGTTTTCCCATCGGACGGCGGGGGGATTCCCTTCGAGGACATCGTCGTAAGCGCCGGAAATTCCAACTTCACTCAGTATCAAGCGAGTCTGGAAAGACTGGCCGGGCTGGATGTTCACTATGTCTGCGCAGACCATTTCGGGTACGTGTACGGAGAAGAAGCCGCAGGGTACATGGCCCGGTCGGTCGCGCAAGCGAAATCGGACCGTGCCGAGCTGGAGGAGTGTTTTAGACGCGAAGGCGATGTGGACCGGGCAGCGAAACTCTATACCGAAACGTTCTTCGGGGAGCACCCCGATTATTTTCTCTCGCCCGAAATCTATGTGGGTGTCTGCCGCCAGATAATGCGACACATAGCCAAATGCATCGAGGGATGACACGCTCTGTAATGTGGATTGGTCACCTTGCATATTCCGCTCAAATGAAGACGAAACGGAAGCACGGGCCCCCATAATTTTTCAATTCTTGCCGGCTCTCACCGCCCGGTTGTGAGCCCAACGTTCCAGCGTCTTTATCTTCTCTTTCATGGTGATCGACAGAGGAACGATACTCTCAAGGGCAATGGAGAAGTCATTGTTGGTCATCTCACGCTTTTGCGTGAAAGCTCTGAACAGTGCGCCCAATACGCCCTGTTCGATCTCCGCGCCGTTGAATCCCTCGGTGGCTTTGACCAGCGGAGGGTAGTCAAATCTCTCAAGCGGAAGGTTCTTCCGGGAAAGATGAATACGGATGATCTCCGCCCGCTCCTCCTCGTCCGGAAGCTCCACATAAAACAGCTCGTCGAATCGGCCTTTACGGAGAATCTCCGGAGGGAGGAGTTCGATATTGTTCGCAGTAGCCCCGATGAACACGGGAGACGTTTTCTCCTGCATCCAGGTCAAAAAGGTTGCGAGTATCCGCGATGCAGAGCCGCCGAGCGATTTTTGGCTCGCATTGGCTATTCCCGCCTCGATTTCATCTATCCAGAGCACGCATGGAGCCGCAGCTTCCGAGGTCTTGATCACCTTTCTCAAACACTGTTCGGGGGTTCCTTCAACACCGTCGTAGACCCTTCCCATATCGAGCCGGAGAAGGGGAAGGTTCCAGAAAGCCGAGATGGCTTTGACGCACAGGCTCTTTCCGCATCCGCTTATGCCCATGAGCAGAACACCCTTGGGAAGCGCAAGTCCGTACTGCCTCGCCTTCTTGCTGAAAATATCCTCCCGCAGCATTAACCATTTCTTGAAGTTGCCGAACCCACCGAGGTCATCGAAGTTCATGTCGAGATGAACGAGTTCGAGCAGGCCGCTCTTCCTCACTATTTGCCTTTTCTCCTCAAAAAGGACGTCGAGTTCCTTTGAGGTGATCGCCTTCTTCCCCGCGAAAGTCTTCCGGAATGCCTGGACGATTTGCTGACTGGAAAGACCTGCTCCCGCTCTGGTGCATTGGTCGACGATCTCGTCGGTCAATGAGGCCTGTAATCCGTCTCTTGTTTTTTCTCTGGAGATCACTTGGTAGAGCAACTTCTCCACCTCGTCCACACCGGGAAGGGGGACATCCAGCAGGACAACGTCGTGGGCGATTTCCACGGGGATCTCGAGCATGGGAGAGACCATGAAGACCGTCTTGTAGCTGTTGTCGATACGCCTTGCGGTATCCTTGAGTTTTCTAAGCACCGGCGGATTGTCTTTGAGAAACACATGGACATCATTGATGATCAGGAACGCAGATTCGTCGATGCCCATAAACCAGTCCAGCGCTTCCATGATTGAAGGGTTGGGGATGACCGGCTCGTCATTGAGCGTCACCCCTGTGGTGCATGACCATACATAGACTCGGAAAGCAGGTTTGAAGGCGGTGCCGAGGGACCGTATCTCCGATTCCATTCGCCGGTCTTCATCGGTAAAGAGATAAACCAGGGAGGTTCGAGCGAGCACCGTGTCCTTCAAATTGGAGCGCAGAGTCTGGATTTGACTTTCAGCCATTTCTTGCCCTCGAGGGAAGTGTTGGGAGGACCTCCGAAAAAGCGATTCTCCTCGGAACAGGATAATACCTCAAACGCTCTGCGGTGCCAATGGGCCAGCCGAGGCCGGGTCCAGGCGTCCTTTCCCCGGTTGAGGGACTATGTATCTGTCCCAAAACAAACCTTGCAAGCAGCAATCGGGGGACACGATTCCGAGTTTTGCGAGATCGCATGGCGCCGTTCGCAAAATCGGATCATGTCCCCCGATTGCCGACGGCCCCCACGGCCATACCACTAAACCGACAGGCCCGAGGGATGATGGGCTTATTTGGTGACAGACCCTATGGGGGCTTGCGGGGTACCGCTAAATCCCCAGGTAGGCTTGTTTGACGTGGTCGTTGTTGAGGAATTCTTCACCGGTTCCCGACAGGGCTATTCTCCCGTTCTCGAGAACGTATGCGCGATCGCACATGCTCAGCGTGTGTTTCACGTTTTGTTCAACCAACAGCACCGTCATCCCTTGTTTGTTAATCCGCTCCACAATGTCAAAAATGTTTGCGACCAGAATAGGGGCAAGGCCGAGCGACGGTTCGTCGAACATCAGCAATTTGGGCAGCGACATGAGTCCCCGTCCGATGGCCGCCATCTGCTGTTCGCCGCCGGACAGCGTTCCTGCCGGTTGTCGATACCGCTCCCTGAGGCGGGGGAAAAGTTCGTAGACCCACTCGATGGTCTCGCTTCGCTTTGACCTGGCTTCACCCCTGAGCGACCCCACCATCAGGTTCTCCTCGACGGTCATCTCCGGGAAGAGCCGCCTGCCCTCTGGTATATGGGCCACGCCTCGTTCAATGATCTTGTGAGACGGCAAGGCGTCCAACCGCGTACCCTCGAAAGTGACCGTTCCTTTGGCCGGTTTGAGCAGTGAAGATACCGTCTTTATCGTGGTAGACTTGCCTGCTCCGTTTGCTCCGAGGAGTACGACGATTTCCCCTGCCTTGACATGGAAAGAGACGTCCCAAAGAACTTGAAGATCGCCGTAAAAAACATCTATCTTATCGACTTGCAGCACCGTAATCCTCACCCAAATATGCCGCGATGACTTCCTTGTGGCCGGCCACCTCCTCGGGGGTTCCGTCGGCCAAGACCATACCTTGATTGATCGCTACGATACGGTCGGAAACCGTCATGATAACTTTCATGATGTGCTCCACGATGATGATCGTGACACCGGAATCCCGAATCTTCTTGATCAAGGTTATGGCCTCTTCCAGTTCTACGGGATTGAGCCCTGCCGCGGTTTCGTCCAGGAGCAACAGTTTTGGTTTCGTCGCCAATGCCCTCGTTATCTCCAGCCGTTTCCGGGAGGCTATGGGTAGACTGCCGGCCAACTTGTCCTTCTGGGAGTTCATTCCGCAGAATTCGATGGTCTTCTCGGCCAGACCGGCGGCTTCACGTTTGGACCGGGAATGGAGGAAGGCCGAAGCGACCACGTTGTCGAGCACCGTCATGCGTTTGAGGGGCCTGACCACCTGAAAGGTCCGCCCAATGCCCATCCGGCAAATCTTGTGCGTCTTGAGGCCCGATATCCTGTTCCCTTCAAAGTAGATTTCCCCATTGTTCAGGGGTATGTACCCGTTGATCAGATTGAATAAGGTTGTTTTCCCCGAACCGTTTGGACCGATGAGCCCGCAGATCTGCCCCTGCTCCACCTCGAAGCTCACTCCCCCCACCGCGGCAAGTCCGCCGAAATATTTCACCAGATTTCTTGTTTCGAAATACGCCATGGTCTCCTCAGGCAGCCTGCCGTCTCCCGGCACGACGCATCCGCTTTATTGCCTGCCAACCTCCGACTACGCCGTTGGGCAGGAACAGGATGACGAAGATCACCAGCAGGCCGAAGGACAACACGTGAGCTTCCTTGACATACTTGGTGATTATGGCCGCGACGGGTGAACCGGTGGCTTTGGTCAGGCTCTCCAGGAGGCCGAACCCGCCGGTCCGGAAGACCTCCGACACGGCGACCATGATGACCGCCCCTACGGCCGGGCCGTAGATCGTGCCGACTCCGCCGACGATTCCCACCAGTATGGCCATGATGGAAATGTCGTGGAGAGAGAAGACAATGGTCGGGTCGATAAATCCCATGTAGTTCATATAGAGTGATCCGGCGAGCCCCGTAAGGTAGGCCGCCAGGCACAACGACACCATCTTGTAGTAGTGGGTATTGATTCCGATGCTCTCGGCAGCGTCCTGATCCTCCCGGATTGAAACGAAGTAGTATCCCCAACGGGAATGCATCACCAGTTGGACCGACACCAAAGACACCACCGCAATGAACAGGGCGATATAGTAATAGGGAATTTTTGACACAAAGGTTTGCATGATCAGTATTCCCACCATGCCGTCGGTGAGTGAATTCCAGATTGTTGCCGTGTGGCGCATAACCTCGTTGAGCGCAAGAGTGGCCAATGCGAAGTAGGCTCCGCGGAGCCTGAAGCATATCCATCCGAAGGGAAACGCAATGACCACCGCCAAAATGCCGCCCAGTCCGAGTCCCCACCATGCCGAAATCCCAAGCTTATGCGCCAGGAGGCCCGCGGTATATGCCCCGGTCCCAAAAAACGCCGCGTCCCCAAAGGAGACTTGTCCCGTGAACCCCGCAATAAGATTCCATCCGGATCCTATGGCTACCCACATCAGCACGAGGATCATAAGATGCTGATAATAGGCATCCCTGACCACCCAGGGAAAGGCAATCAGGATGAGTAGAAAACCGAGTGGACCGAGATGATTCTTCATGAGAGTTCAGACCTTGGTAAGCCGTTTGAAGCCGCCGGGAAGAAACAGGAGGACGAGAATGAAGATGATGAGCCCTACCATATCCTCGTAATCCATTCCCATGTACGAGGCGCCGAAGGCCTCGGCAAGCCCCAGCGTGACTCCTCCGAATATTGCCCCCACCGTGGATCCCAGACCGCCGAGGATGGTAATGACAAAGGCCTTTCGCGTGAAAGGCCCACCTATGTCCGGAAAGAGGTAGTAAATGGGAAGAAGCAGCGTTCCCGCCGCTGCAACCAGCCCTGCTCCGATACCCATTGTAATGATCCTGATGCGCTCCGAGTCGATCCCCATCAGCTGAGCCGCTTCGTTGTCCTGGGCCGTGGCCCGGATGGAACGGCCAAGGTCCGTCCTGACGAGAAACCAGAACAACGCAGCCGTCAGAAACGTCGCAAGAGCGAACGCCACACATAGCGCCGCGGAGAATGAAATTTCCCCGACGTACCATGCTTTTGTGGAATACGAAGTCCGGACGGAAAGATAGTTCGACGTGAAAATGAACCTTGCCGTTTCCGTGAGCACCATGGCTATCCCCACGGTCATGAGCACCTGGTTCTCCGGCAGGATGCTCTCCACCTTCATGAGGGGATTCAGGAGAAATCGTTGGATAAACACGCCGAGAAGAAAAAGAGACGGCATACTGACGAGCAACGCCATGTACGGATCGATGCCCAGGTAGTGGAACAACACGTACGTAAGGTACATGGCCACCATCATCAACTGTCCGTGAGCCAGGTTGATGATTCCCATCACCCCCATGATCAGGGTCATACCGATGCCGATGAGCGCGTAGAGCCCGCCCTTGAGGAGCCCGGCAACAAGAGTTTGAAGAAATACTTCCATTTCCTTGAATGGATGCCTCTCATGCGGAGGAAACATCAGGACCGGCATCTCACCGGTCTCCGGACAAGGCGACCCCGACCGCCGCAAACTCAACCCGGCCTTGCACCGTTCCCTGGGGACGGGAATCCTGTTCGCTTTATCCCGTTCTTCCGGGGGATGAATCCCCCGGCTCAATTCCCAAGTGCCTTCGGCACATTAAGATCGCTACACCTCAACACCGAAAACGCTATGCATGCCTCGATTCGAGTGCCGGTTGAAGTACGGGTCGGCAGCCGGAATCCTTAAGTTAACGAGAAAACCGCATTTATGCCGCCCCTATGCGCTTATCGCTTCGACCACGCCGGAACCGGGTACACATAGGCCTTGGTAGCCACATTCTGCGGCCAAACGGTTTCCAAATTCCCTTTTTGCCACTGGACAAGATAGGTAGGCAATGAATTTTGCTGCGTCTTCTTGTCGTAAGAGGTGAACTTCACCGGGCCAAAGACCGTCATCATGTCCGTCGTCAGCAGGGCCTCGCGAACGGATGCCGGGGACAAATCCTTGGACCTCTTCAGGGCGTCGGCCACAACGTAGATTGACGCGTACGCTTCAGCCCCGTGGTATTCAGTCGGCGTACCGTACCTCTTCAGGTAATTCTCGTAGTACTCGTTTGCTCCCGCATAGGGCACGGACGGAGTCCACAGGGTGGCCGAGTAGACAAACTCCGCCGCGTCGGCGGCGTTCTTGAGGAACTCGGGAAGGGTGAACCCGGCCCCGCCTCCTACGAAGAGCTTCGGGTTGAAATTGAGTTCCTTCGATTGACGCATCAGCAGTGCCGCATCCATGACGTACGCAATCATGTATACGAAATCGGGATTGGCCGCCTTGACCTTGATGAGCATCGGTTTGAAGTCTACGGCCCCATGCTCGTACCCTTCCTTCACGATCACCTTGATGCCCGCCTTCTCACACTGTTTCGTGAATTCCGCGGACCCCGATTGTCCGAACAACGTGTTTTCGTGCAATATGGCCACGGATTGAGGCTTGACCACTTCCGTGAGAAAAAAATTCAGGGCCTTGGGATATTCACTGACCGGAGGGCTCACCCTGAACACATACTGCCAGCCCTGCTCGGTGATCTTATCGGCCGAACCGGTCGTCACCAGGAAGGGGACGTTTCGCTGCTGAGCGACCGCACACACGGCGTACGTCACCGATGAGGAATACCCCCCCGTGAGCATCACCACTTTGTCCCGGGAAATCAATCTCTCGACGGCCGAGCGCCCCACATCGGGCTTGCCGGTGTCGTCTTCGATGATCAACTCTATGGGCCGTCCCTTTATACCGCCGGCCTTGTTGATCTCTTCGGCGCCCATCTCGAACGAATTCTTTTCGATCTCGCCGAACTTTGCCTGCTCGCCCGTCAACGGCAGCACAATTCCCACCTTAATGGGATCATCAGCCGCGTAAACCGGACACAAAGCCATGCAGGCTACCGCGAACAGCAGTGCCGCCCCGAAACTCATTGCTTTCATTGCCGACCCCCTTTGAATGGAGACGAGGAATCCGCTTCGAAGACTAGCAGCCTGCGTCAAGCTTCACAAGTCCTTTTTTTTGTGCTTCACTCACACAGGAACACTTTTTGATCCGGAAGATCTCGAATTCTTGAAGACGATTGTCGCCCATCGTGATTCGGCACCCCTATAGGCCGTCCCGGTGAACGGTTCCTTGTGAAGCTCTTTCCTCGCAGCCCGTACCGTACCGGATCTGTGAGCGTTGGAAAGGATCCATACATGAAGCTGATTTCAGCGTACGCACTGCTCATATGCATCACCGGCCCGGTGCTTGCCAGCGATGCGGGGGCACAGGTCATGTCTCTGGACCAGCGCATTTCAGACTGTGCACTGGTGTTTAAAGAGATGATGGAGGCGCCGGATGCCGGTGTCCCCACCGATCTGCTCAAACGAAGCCGGGCAATCATCATTTTTCCATCAGTCCTCAAAGCCGGGCTGGGGGTCGGCGGGCAATACGGGACGGGAGTGATTCTCAGAAGGAACCCCTCCACCGGCAAATGGGGACCGCCGGCGTTTCTCACCCTCATTGGAGGAAGTTTCGGGTGGCAGGTGGGAATTCAAGCGACCGATCTGTTGATCCTCGTGATGAGCGACGTCAGTCTCCGCAGTCTGTTCAAGGATAAGTTCTCCATCGGGGTGGACGCGTCCGTCGCGGCAGGCCCCATAGGCAGAGACGCGTCCGCTGCCACCGATATCGGATTGTCGGCGGGCATGTTGTCCTACTCCAGGGCCAAAGGAATCTTTGCAGGAGTCTCCATTAAGGGCAGCGTGCTGGAGCCGGACTGGGAAGCGAATTCGGCCTACTATGGATCGGAATTGTCAATCATCGACATCTTCTTCAAGGCCGAAGGAAGAGTCTCGCCGGCATCCCGCAATCTTATGAACCTCTTGAACAGGTACGGCAAATGAAGGGCAACGGAGCGCATTCTCAGCGCAAAAGCATGAATGAACGGTCAAGAACGTCCTCCCCGCGGACGACCATGACCTCTCCGTTACAACGGACCATCAAGGTCTTTCGGGGAGCGGAGTTTGATGTCAAAGACCGGGCCGAGCCCGGAAGATAGGCATTGCCGGGCTGTAGGGGCGGCTTCCTGTGGCCGCCCTGAGCATGTCCCACATTTTCTTGCCGACAACCGTGCGAACAGGCTGACGATGGGCGAACCGATTTGAGATACCGACCAGCGAGTGCCCCGCAGGGGCTCACCGTGAGTAGCCACGGGTTTTAACCCGTGGAAAGGAG
>JAZDHD010000460.1:0-4482 GCA_043806215.1 Pseudomonadota bacterium
GCCGTGGGCCGGGGAGCCGTCGATTTCCCCAGAATACTGAAAGCTCTGCTCGCCAAGGGATACGATGGAACGGTCACCTTTGAAGTCGAAAAGGAAGACCTCATCGAGTCTTTGGACAAAGTGAAACGGATGGTGGAGGGAGGTCTTCAGTGAAGACCTCGTCGGGATTCGTTATTCCGGATGGAATTACGAGGTATGGTGTGCCCGGAATTCCCGAGTCGCATGCCTGATGTTAAGGTGAAGAAGTGAGCTCGGCCAGTGCTGTTGCCGGTGTGCAGACCGTCAAAAGGTTGACGAGTCGTCTCAAGTGCTCATTGTCCAAGGTGACCAGCGTACTGGCGGTCTCGATCGCTACCGCCGCATATCGAGGACTGCCGCGGTCAAGGTCTCTTCCGCCGGCGTATCGCCGGCAGCGAGGGCCTCGCCAAGACGGAAGAACTCCTCCCATGCCTCGGCAGACTCCGACAAAGAAAGGGCGGCAGGCGGC
The DNA here is from genome assembly GCA_043806215.1 of Pseudomonadota bacterium. Taxonomy (GTDB): domain Bacteria; phylum Desulfobacterota; class Desulfomonilia; order Desulfomonilales; family Desulfomonilaceae; genus JAVHLK01. The sequence continues at coordinate 488 of JAZDHD010000460.1, forward strand.
GAAGTTGCGGTCACGGCCTTGGCCACTCGGAGTGCAAGTGAGGCCAACAAGTGGGCTTGCTCATGGGGGGAAAGTTGTTCCACCAGACGCTCGACCTGGTCTAGCGTGCTCTCTGCCATGTCCTCCTCCTTCCCAAGCAACATATGTAGTATATCACGTGATTCACTCCGTTTGGGAGGTCGTTCCTTCGAATTCCGAAATTCCAGGCACATCATACTCGATTTTCAGAGAAGGAGTTTGGTTCTCGATGTTCGTTTGTAGGTAAACAGCCTGAGCGGCGGCTCGTGAAGTCTCTCATCGCTGCACATGGCGGGCAAGTTCAAACAGGCAATCCCATTTTCATCATGAGGACTACCGCGCCTCCATTGAACAGGCCCCTTGGGAGTGATGATTTCAAACGCGGCAGGAAAGGGAGCTTACCGGAGAATCGCATAGACCGCACCCCGGATTCAAGGAGACCTCTGATGAGAATTGTGTATGGCGTACCCGGACTTGCCCGGAATTGCGCGTCGTTTGGGATCTCTCTTCTTATGCACTTTCTTGCCTTCCGCATCTATCACGGCTACGTAGCTATTGGTTGAATGGAGATCGATTCCTGCGTATACTTCCATCAGGCTTCTCCCTGTTTTTGTAGACGGGTTCAGGGGACACCACGTTTCCCGGCCTTAGGGGGTGCCTTCCATATGATTATCAGGTCTTGTATTTTGCTCTTCAGGGAGCAAGATAGGTCGGCGGCAAGGAAAAAGTCAAAAAGCAAGACCCGACCCCGGCAGGCTGAATCGAGGCGACAACTCCGTGACTACCGATGCGCCACCACTGAACAGACCCAAGAACGTCGACTACGCTCTGAGTCTACTCTATGTGCATCTGGCGACAGGAGTCGCGGTACTTGCCAATCTTCCTCAAATTGTCCCGAAGGAATCGCCTTCGCTATTGGGAGCCTGTTTCCTTGCCTACTCCTTTCTTGGATTGTTCTGCCTGGGTTTCATTTTTGAGATCCGCAATGGCAAGAACTGGGCGCGGGTTGCCTTCACGATTCTGTATGCTGTAGGCGTTAGCCTCTGCATCGGGATTTCGATATGGTTCCCTCGGTACAGTCCTTTTCGGAGCCTCTGGTTCTCTTTTCAAACGGTTCTGGGGCTTCTGGCCTGCATGCAGCTGGTTCATCCCAATGCAGCGGCCTGGTTCAAGGGACTGATTGACCTGAAAAAGAACCGCTCTCAGAGACTCGAATCAATGATCCAGGAGGCGAAAAGGCTCAAAGATATTCGCGCATTCGACGCAGCACCGCATTCCGAGCCGCTCATTGAAGTGCGGCACCATCCCGTGAAGTATCTGTGGCGGATGGTCTGGGTTATGCCTTTCGCGTTAATTCTTTTTCCCTGGGCCATGATTTGGTCTTTGAGGCTTGATGACCCGAAACATGAGCTGGTCAGACTTGGGGAGACAGCTGCATTCGGCTTTCTCTTCATCACATCATGGTATTTGCTGATAAGGACTTTTGTTCTTGATTCTATTCGGCTCTATAATGATCGAATTGTCAAGGTAAGGAAACTATTTAGGAATATTGAGATTGATTTGGCCAGTGCGAGTTACATGGCATTCACGGTGCTGTTGAGACTTGGCTATATGAGGCAGGTACGCGTTTACCGCAGCGACACCAGCCCATGGATTACTCGACGTATGGAAGTAATCACCTACGAAGAGCACCTCATGGCCTCCAAGGACGTGGAGAAACTGCACATTCTTCTTGCCGCACTGACCGGGAGAAAGCCTGAGGAGTTTGACGAGGTTTCCGTAGACATCAAGAGATTGGTAAAGGCGGATAAGGAATGAATGCCCTTCCGAGTCTATCTATGGTCTTGGAACCTCCAACCGTTGCAGATTCGTGTGCATGCCCGTCAATGACAAATCAGCATCATGTCCCCTGAATTTCCCCCTGCCTCGGCGGCATACCGCAGCGCTTCCGTGACATCTTCACGTTCAAGATCGGGAAACGCTGCGAGTATTTCCTCAGCGGTCATGCCGTCGGCTACCATACCCACCACAGCAGCGACCGGAATCCTGAGACCTCGTAGACATGGCGCTCCACTCATTTGATGAGGGTTGACGGTTATTCGGTTAAAGGGCATGATGTTCTCGTTCTCCTTTGAGCTTGTGAGCACTCGTCGCGGGGCTCGACATAGGTGTATTTATCCCCGGTTTTGTCCGTCCTCCCATGCCTCGGGTCAGGTCTTGTATTTTGCTCTTCAGGGAGCAAGATAGTTCGGCGGCAAGGAAAAAGTCAAGAAGCAAGACCCGACACCGGCAGGCGCGTGCTGGAGCAAACCCGCAAATGACCGTGAATGAACAGATTTTGAGAGACATTCTGGAAAAAGGTGAGACACTTACGGTTGAGTTCAAGAGTGACGTGAAGCGACTATCCGACCGCGAACTCGTTGCGGCAGTGGTGGCCCTTGCGAATACCGAGGGTGGCGAACTGTATCTGGGGGTCGAGGACGATGGTACAGTCACCGGTTTGCACCCCCATCATCTGGACGTTACGGGGCTTTCCGCACTGATAGCCAACCGCACCAATCCCCCACTGTCGGTAGAGGTTGATCTGCATGAGTTCAGCGGCAAGGCATTGGCTCGAATCTGGGTGCTCAAGTCAAGGCAGTTGGTCTCCACCTCGGAAGGCTTGCTCCAGCGAAGGCGACTGCTTGCCAACGGCAAACCCGAAGCTGTCCCATTTCATCCCCACGAATTTGTCCAACGCCGGGCCGGCCTGGGGCTGACCGATCCCACGGCCATACCGCTTGCTTCACTCACTGCGGACATCCTCGATCCTCTCGAAAGGCATCGCATTCGAGAGGCAATTCGCCGTTATGGAGGGGATGTCTCCCTTCTTCCACTGGCGGATGAGGAACTCGACGGCGCCTTGGGCTTGACCACGACCGTGGAAGGAACGCGGCGGCCTACCTTGGCGGGTTTGCTTCTCATGGGCCGGGAAGAGGTGTTGCGACAACATGTTCCCGCTCATGAAACTGCCTTCCAGGTCCTCGAAGGAACCGATGTACGGGTAAACGAGTTCTTCCGTAAGCCGCTCTTGTACGTACTTGAAGAGGTCGAAAGGCTCTTTGCGGCAAGGGTTTCGGAGCAAGAAATTCAGATCGGCCTTTTTCGGGTCCCCATACCGAATTACGACCGACGCTCGTTCCGGGAAGCCTTGGTCAATGCCCTCGTGCACCGTGATTACGCCAGACTTGGGGCCGTTCACGTCCGCATTGACGATGACGGTATGACCATCTCTAATCCCGGCGGATTCGTCGAAGGAGTGACACTCGCCAACCTATTGATCACGGAGCCTCGTCCCCGCAACCCCCTTCTTGCCGACATTTCCAAAAGGCTGGGGTTGGCTGAGCGCACAGGACGCGGCATTGACCGCATATTCGAAGGCTTGCTGCGTTACGGTCGTCCGGCTCCCGACTACGAGCGGTCCGACGCGGCTTCGGTGATTGTGCGAATGAGCAACACCGAATCCGACCTGGGGTTTCTCGAATTGGTCCTTCGGGAAGAAGAACGCACGGGTCGGCCCCTGCCGTTGGATAGTTTGATCGTGCTTTCGCGGCTGCGACAGGAACGACGACTGACCATTGGTGACCTGGCAGTGTCTACGCAGAAGTCTGAACCGGAAACCCGATCGGTATTGGAGAGACTGACTGAATCGGGACTCGTTGAGGCTCACGGCTCGGGGCGTGCCCGAACCTATACACTGAGTGCCAAAGTTTACCGCACGACCGGACAGAAAGCCGGCTATGTGCGACAGGCCGGCTTTGACCCAATCCAGCAGGAACAGATGGTCGTCAGCTACATAGACAAACATGGATCAATCAGGCGGGCGGAAGTCATGGAACTCTGTCGTATTTCAAAGGACCAAGCTTATAAGCTTCTGAGCAGGCTGAAGAAAAAGGAGCAGATTCAGCAGAGCGGTGAGCGGAGAAAAGCCGTTTATA
>JAZDHD010000461.1:0-7640 GCA_043806215.1 Pseudomonadota bacterium
CGATGACATCGGCTGCATATTTGTGCAAGAATGTCTTCATGGTGTTCCTCCCTCGATGAAGCTGCTTTGGGTTCATCAACAGCATACACCGAAAGGAGGGACACCTGCCATTTTGGTTGCGGCCAACGGCCGCGGTTTGAAAAAGGGGGGAATCTGAGGGCTCCGATAATTCCAGGTTAAGTCCGCGCTTATGGGGCAAGGCTCGGGAACGAAACAAAAGCGGACGGGTAAGGTGCTCGGAAAGGAGATAGAACCATGCTGCTGGAAGGATACAGTACTGAAATGTTCAGGCCGAAATGCAACCCCAGCTTTCAGTCGGTGCATTGCGTCGCACGTCTGGATCAGGACATTTCGGATGTGTTGCCGTACTTGAACACGGCACTTGGAGGTGCGGACTATATTCCCTCGCCTCCATCCCTCACGTTGAGAGTTCATGGCAGGCTGATTACCTTGCATGCCCGGGAGATCTACGTAAACGCGCTCGACGATGAAGAGCAGGCCGAAAAGATCCTGGGATGGCTCAAGAAGGAGATTAACGACACGTGGGAAAAGAGGACGGAAATCGAGCCGACCTATGAAGCTCCGGAAGTGCCTCAAATGATGCAAATTCTCAAACTTCTCCCGAAAACCAACTGCGCCAAATGCGGCGAGCCCACGTGCACCGTCTTTGCGTTAAGGGCCGCCGAAGGGGTAAAGGGTCCCGACGATTGTCCGGAGCTCGACGGTGAGAAGAAGGTACGCCTGGAAGAATACCTGAGCCGGTTCCAGTTTGACGTGCAATAGCCGCTGCATCGAGTCGGCACGACGCACGTACAGTGATGGTAGGAACGGAACCTGCTCCTTTTTGTGTCTGTCCCAAAACGAACCTGGCAAGTTGGCAATCCGTGGACACGATTCCGAATTTTACGAGGTCGCATGGCGCCGATCGCAAAATCGGATCATGTCCCCGATTGCCGGCGGCCCCCATGGCTATACCATTGGACCGAGAGGCCGGAGGGATGATGGGTCCATTTGGTGACAGACCCTTTGGACAGCGCCGGCCGGAAGGGTTGGTGAAACAGTCCCGCGGGACTGTCGGCGGGCAAGAACCCAGTCCACCGGGACGCTGCCGCGGGTTTGGAAGACATAGGCCGAAAGCCGGCACGTAAAATCATCCTCACATTCATAGTCGGGATGTCCTGTCCGGCGTACTGATCACGTAAAGGCACGGCATGAGAAACAGCGCCGTCGGTATCAGCATGAGCAATCCCCCGATGGCGCCGACCGCCATAGGTTGCAGCATGTCTCCTCCCTGCTCGATGTTCAAGGCCAATGGGATCAAGCCCATGATGATGGGAATCGTCGTCATGAGACGAGGTCGAAGCCTGATCTTTGCAGCGGAAACCACCGCGGTAAAGGGGGATAGACGGTCACGCCCGCGGAGTTCTTCGGCAAACGTCATCAGCAGCACGGAATGGCGCCGGAGGCGTAGGTCCGCCTCTTTGAGTTTGCCCACGTCTCCTCTTAATTCCTAACGTGTCCGCCGTTCGTTACGTGATGAGACCGATGGGACTATTTCACTTTTCGGTAAAACTGTCAAGTGCATTCTTCGGGTCGGCATTGCTGAGGATGATACGATAAGACTTGCGGCCGGCAGAGAGCCTTGTCGGTACCGGCGGGAAAGAAGGTCAATGAGCCGAATCCGTCTACCCACGCGGGAGTGCGTCCAGCCATGTCTTGATCCGGTCGCGGATCTGATCGCGTACTTCGCGGAATTTTGCCTGCTTCTCTTCTTCAGAACCCTCGAACGCCTCAGGATCCTCAAACGGCCAATGGACAAGGTTGTTCATAAAAGTAGGGTAAATTCTCGGACATTGCCGATTGGCTTGTTCGCATACGGTGAAGATGTGAGCGAAAGCGTGACGGCCCAGTATTTCCGTTACACTCTTTGATCTGTGGTTCGTGAGGTCGACACCTGCCTCGTGCATCACTCGGCCGGCGAGAGGGTGGACCCGGGTGGGCTCCATCCCTGCACTGAAAACCTCGAATCGATCACCGGCGAGGTGTCGGAGCCAAGCCTCGGCAATCTGGCTTCGACACGAGTTTCGAGTGCAGAGAAACAGCACCTTTTGTTTCGATCCCATGCTTGGTTTCCTTTCGCTGAGGCCTTTGACAAAGCTTCGCCGTGATTTTGCGCATGCTTGTATGAAATCGGCATGAGGTTAGTGTTAGCGTTTGATTGGGCTCTCGACTCCAACACATTGCAATCCGGGGACACGATTCCGAGTTTTGCGAGGTCGCATGGCGCCACTCGCAAAATCGGATCATGTCCCCGATTGCCGGCGGCAACGCCGGTCCCGGTTGGAAAGGAACGGCCGGTTTGGTCCTGCCTGGGAATTGCAGGTCAAACACGGCTCAGAACGCAAACCCCAGTGAAGGGAATAGTGCGCCTACTGCTATGTATATGCCTACGGCTCCGAGAAGGGCTCCCGCAGCCCGTTTGACCATCAAATTTGCACTGTGAAGTTTCGTCGATCCGAGGATATGCCTTGCAGCGCCTGCCGAAGTCCCCACGGCCACGATGAGCAGGCTGTGCCCGATCCCGTAGAAAAGCATCATAACTCCGCCGAAAAGAGGCCCCTTAACGGGTATAACGCTCACGATAAGCAACAACGCCGGTCCCGTGCACGGCAGGGATATCAGCCCGAACATGAACCCGAAAAGAGCGGCGCCGAGGTAACCGGTGTGTTTGGGAAGCTTGTCCTGCGATATGGGAAGCGGAATGTGGAACAGATCCATGAAATGGAGCCCCAGCAGAATACAAATGACCGCCACCACGTAGACCATGTACTTCGATTGGAGAAACGGCGCGGCTGCCAGACCTACGGAGAACAGTATTGCCAATTCGAGGCTGAACCCCAGAACAAAGACGACCGTGAAAAGAAACGATTTCTTGGTCGTCATCTCCTCTCCCATGCCGCCGATGAATCCGATGAGCAAGGGAACCATTACGAGAACACAGGGGTTCAGCGCCGTAAGGGCACCGCCGACAAACGCTCCGGTTCCCGCCAGTACGAGACTCCCCGATGATACCCATTGCTGGACCATCGTGAAAATCGATTCCATTGTCGACTACCTCCTTATCCGTTGGGAAGCTTATCACTCTCGTGCTTGAGTTCGGTCACACATTTTCATCTCGCTGCCATGTTGCGTGCAGGCAAACCCGATCTCGGCACAATACCGAGACGTCTATCGTGAGGCCGTTCTCAGCCCCTGCTGCAATTGAGCTACCGCATCCGGTGAGTCCGTACCCCGGACCCCCTTCGGAGGGGCCACTCCCATCCGGCTGAATATCTGAGCGATTTGCTCGCGTTCCAGAATGCCCTCATGCCTGAAGAACTCCTTGCCGTCGGGCGCCAGGAAGATCTGCGTAGGCATCATCCGTATCCCGAAGGATCTCACCAGGTCGGCATTCGCGTCCATTTCAACGGCTGTGACGACCGCCTTTCCCGCATACACTCTGGATATGTCGTCCAAAATCGGCTTCATGTACTTGCACGGTTTGCACCAACCGCGGCCGAACTCAAGGAGTACGGGCACCCGTTGCGACAACAACGCTTGAAGATTCAAGGGCCCCGACGCGACGGCAATGCCGTGGAACATCATGACACCGAGGCCTGTGATGGTGAGCAATACAAACAGCCTGTGAATTCTTTTCATTCCTAAAGATCTCCTTCGTTACGTTGTGAGCGAACCGGAGAATCACGATTCCCGCATTGGTCCGTCCGATCTCCGGGACGCATTTTGAAGACTTTTTTCAACACTGTGTGCGGATCGGTGAGTCCTTGGACCTCACAACCGCGATCTCAGCATAAACATTCGGATTACTAGTTTTCCGATGACTGCCGTTTCCATTGGGAGCAGAGTATTCGGGGAGGGACGCGGTTATCGCAAGACGGTTCGGCCGTCAATCCCTACTTCCGAGATACCGGGACTCGGCTGCGCACAGAGATGACATTCGGGGGGGTGGTAGAAGAGAATCAAATGAGGAGAACAGTGGTTAAGAGTAATCCCGACGGGACAATTTGGGCGTACCTCTCCCCTGAAGCAGAGAGATTACCAGGGTGGCGGGCGGAGAACAAATCTTCGGAAGCGGTGCCCAAATGGAGGCATGGTGACGGACTCTTGTCTGGGGCTTGCTCGACACGGGAAAGACTTCGTCCCGACGCAATAACCATTTGAGGAATGGCAGGGCAGGGTTTCCCTTTCTTGCACTCACAGTGGGGCTTGCCTGTGAGAGAATCCTCATTGGTGACCGGTGAGACAACCGTGGACCCGGCCGGCAACATTCTCGGCATCGTCGAAACGAAGCTCGGGCCATTAGCTTTCTTGGTGCAGAGCTTCCAGCCGCCCATGAGGGGCAGCACCATGACGAGCAGGGCCGTGCATGTAACGTATTTGAATGTTAATCCCGAACGTGCCATTAGTGATGTCACACTTCACCGTATTCTTCAATGGGCCTATTATATCGAACCATCTTCGACCGTTCAATACCGGCCTTCTTTTTCCACATTTTTCTTGCGCTGTACCTTCATCCGCTATTGCCGGTATCGCATGAGTCCCCAGGGTCCTATCCAGTCACTCCAGTACCAGTATACAATCACCTTGTCAAGTCCTTCGTAACTTCCGGCCAAAAATCAGGACACTGCGGGACGTGCATACGGCCTACTTGGTTCGATCGAGGCCGACCGGGCGGACCACTTCGTGAATTGGATAAACATCCCCCGGCCGAGGCCGATAACTCAGGCTAACCTCCACCACCGCTTTCGTCAAGCCGTTCGGCAAGGGAACCTCGAAGGTCTCTTCTTTGGGAGCAAACGGCTGGATGCTTGTGTCCCGTATAAACCCCAACTTGTTCTCGGGACCCAGAACCATCTGAGTCGAGCGGGAATCGGTTGCCTGCGTCGAGTAAATCCTGGATGTTTGAAATATTGTTTTTCCGTCGGGGCTTTTGGCGGTCACGTCCAGGACCACCTGAGTTTTCGACGGTCACCCGTCGGGAATGCGGTGACCGGCCTTGCTCGATATCTTTGTCTTTACAACCACCATGGGAAAGAGCTTTCCTTCGGAAGGATGGAATGTGTAGGCCAGAGTTTGCACCTCCATGGGTAATGATTCGCGCAGCCGGTCGGAAAGGTCGTCCCTGCGGTTGAAGTCGGGGGGCATGTAATGGTCCCCATTCTTCATGTGGCACTCCTGGCAGGTCTTCGTGCCGCCCGCAGGAATGTATGCGTGGAGATAACTCCCGTATAGTGTGGCACACTGAACAGGCATGTCCGGATGGTCCAGAACCGGCCCCAATCCGTGGCATTGACCGCACAACAATGAATTCTTGAGCAACGGACTCTTTTTCAGGGGATGCCCTTCCTGGTCCGGGTTTTCCGTGCTCCCGTACACCACTCCCTTTTCGGGCCGTCCGTGCACGACGGCCTTGTCGTTGTGGCAAACGAGGCAGCCGATGTTCAGCTTGCGGACGACCGCCTTGTCGTTCTTGAGAGACGCGGCGGCAATCTCCCGCGCCACGGCATCGGTTCCGTACTTGGCGGGCGGGAAGTGACACTTGAAACAGGGAAAGTCACTCTTGACCATTTGCTCCAAGGGTATTCCAGGTTTGCCGATTCTCCGGAGGACCGGAGATAACAGCATCTGGTCGCCAATGCCCATCAAGGACCTGGCGTGGTGAGACTTTTCCCACTGGTTGTAGGTCTCCTGATGGCATTCCTTGCACCGGGACGAGTCAAACATCTCGATCAATTCATCCAGGGTGGAAGCCGGTGCGGGCGACTCGCTCCCCGCTTGGGTACTGTTAAAGAGTAGACCGGCTATGACCGAGAGACCAACGAGAAAGATTTTTTGCATATTTCAAGAGCCGGGCGACGTCACTGCGACGGGGCCGGATGATCCTTTCCGGATTCTGCATCGGCAATTATGGAGCCACACCGGATGCCTTACTATTGGCTTGTGTGAGTTCGTTCGCCAATTTCTTTGCTGGGGGACAGACACTGTGTCCGTCCAAAGATGAGCACCAAGAAAGTGATCCCTCGTGACGACGATTGCATTCCGGTGCCTGTCGCACAGCGGTCTTCCGGGTCAAAGACCGGGCAGAGCCCCGTGGACAGGCATTCCCGGGCGGAGCCCGGGAACGAGAAGAAATTGTGGGACTCCCGCGTTCTGAGCGGTATGCCCGTCATCCTCCGGGGGGCTGTGCCCGCCGTCTACCCGGCCGCCACCGTCTCGCCGACAAGCGGACTACCCTCGAGGTCCTCCGCTTTTCCGAGCGATAGACTGCAGCGCCGATCCGATGCATTTTCGGATTTTCTCCTGTTTCTCCACTTTGAGGGCTTCCTCAAGAAGCGGAACCACCAGATCCGGTTCCTTAACCGCGACTTTCTGAAGGGTCCGGACTGCGGCGCACTGCACCCCCTGGTCCCTGTCGGACAGCCTCTGCCCGCAGATTCTGACCATCTCTGCGTCGGGCTTGGCCAATGCCGCCAGAGTCTTCAGCGCCTCGGTCCTCACTTGGGGATTGGCGTCACCGGTTGCGGAGAGAACCTTGGGAACAGCCTCGGATGCCTTCGCGGAAAGTCCGCGCAGAATCCTAAGAGTAATCACTCTGTTCTTGAGATCCCGATCATCCAGGGCTTCCATGAGCGACCCCAGGTAGAGATCCGACTTGCTGCGATAGCGCAGAAACCCCACGAGAGCTTCTCTGCGCACATCCGGTTCGGGGGATTTGACGCCCCGTTTCAGAAGTCTTACCGCGCTGTCTCCCTCCTTGTCGATGGCTGTGAAGGCGGAAAGGAGCTCTGTCCGGCCGGCAATGCTCAGGTTGTCATAGAAGGGCTCCAGCCGTGGGAGCGCATTATGGGCAAAGGGACCCAAGGCCCGCAATACGTGCAATAACCGCAGAATTTGCGCCTCCTTTGCCTCCTTGACCACATCCAAGATGCCCGCCAGAAGCTTTTCGGGTTTCTTCGCGACCAATCTACGCAATGCCATGGCCGAGGCCTCGGCTGTTGATTCGTCCGGGCTCCCCACGGCATCAATCAAAAACGGAATCCAATCGTCTTCGGCCTTGCCCAATAGGGTCAAGGCAATGGCAACGCTCAGTTTGGTTCCCGGATCCGCGTTGCGGCCAAGTTCTTCCAGAGCCTGCGCAACCGCCGGCGATTTTTGGCCCAGTTTTCCCAACGCGATGGCTGCCGAGGACCGGACCTCGCTCTTGGGGTCATGAAGCAGGTCCAGTAGGCCGGGGACCGTTTTCTCCCCGTGGCGTGAAAAGGTGCCGAGGGCCTCGGCCGCAGCCCGACGGACTCTCCAATCGGGATCGCTCAATGCTTCCACAAGGGGCGCGACCGCACCCGCAGGCTTGGCTCAACCGCCGCAAAATTCCTGGGCGGCTTCCATACGCACCTTAGGATCCGCATGCTTAAGTTTGCCGATCAGATCATCGGTGGAATCCGGCAGGGCAGCCGGTGCAACCATGATCACACATGCGAGTACCATCAGGCTGGTACGCAGAATATTCTTCATTACGAGTCCGCTTTCGGGTCAAAGAATTAGGAACTGAACTCCAACGATTGAAAACGCTCCGGTCCTGA
>JAZDHD010000462.1:0-18826 GCA_043806215.1 Pseudomonadota bacterium
TACTCGTGCCTTAAACTGGGCGTCATACCTCTTTCGCATATCCGACTTCCAAGCCTCCTTGAATTCCCCCCCGGTGTTCTACACCTCCAAGGTAGGCTTCTCAACCTTAACCCCCTGTCCAGTTTTCGGGGTCCATTATACACCTATGTCCCAAACGTCACTATCTTCTCTTACAAATTTTTCGGCTATCCGGATCAAGTCCGTATCAAATGAGGCTTTCCCCAACTTTAGATATTTCAGCTGGGCATCCGGAGAAACCAACAACGGCACCGACCTCCCCTTCACCATAATACGCCGTTTCAGGGTTCTTCCGCGGGCGAGCCGCTCAACAAGAGATCTCAACAAACTGGTCATCACAGTATCGATCCGAAGTAATTCATTGCCATCCGCTCGGTTTCCACTGACATGAGCGATGCCGCGTTGCCACCAAGAACATGGCCTTGCTGGGAAAGGGCCTCTGGAACCGTAGCGACGGTCAGTTCGCCGTAACGGATGTTTGGGATTACTTGGTGCACGTCATTTCACGAAACGAACAAATCCTCTCTCTGCCAGCCCTGACAACTGCGGTCTCGCTCACCGGCCTGTGAAAAGCGGAGAGAATGAAGTGTTCGAGCGGGAGAGTTCAATTCGTAAGGTTTACGGGGGGCCTGGTGCTCTAGCCTCGACATACACGCTCTCGTCGCTCCGCTCCCACAGGTCAAGTTCGCCAGGATCGGAAATGGTTGTTTGACCCGGCGGCAAGACAACTGGGTCGAGGAAACCGTTTGATATCAGTAACCTGCTGAGAGACACACCGTCATACATCCACATATGATGACGCGGTCCGATGATACCCCATGCGAACTTATCGATCAGCCGCTTAGGTCTATTCTTGGACATATGGAGGCCTTCGATAAACGAATCAGCGTCACCGGTAGCGACGTATTGTGAGGTCTGGACAGCCAGGTCAGGAACAGCTATCCGCAAGACACCGCGGGCAACAAGCACCCGTCGCGCTTCACGCAGGAAATTCCTCACTTCTTCGCGGTCCAGATGCTCAAGCATATGACTGCTATACACAACATCAACAGTCGCGTCTCCCTGCGGGATCCTCTTCGTGGCATCGGCCCACTTGACCGCTCCTGGATGGCCCATGTGGTAGTTGAGCGCCTTCAGTCGACCCTCATCGAGTAAACCGAGTACCCGGAGTCCGCGTGCCAACATTCGCCAGCGGGATAGCAATAGAGACAATGAATTGTCATAATTGGCCCATCCGGGTGTTGCCGATAAACCACAGCCTACGTTAATACGAAGCATCCGATGTCTCGTGTTACTTGGTGAATGTACAGCGACATTCGGGAGGGAGGAGTGCATTACAGACCTCACCTCGAAGGACATCTCTGAGACGCCATCTAAGTTACTGAGTACCTAATCGGCCTGCGAATCCACCAAGCGGCTAACATTCAAAACGACTTTCCCTCTCGCCGTCAGAAGCGGGGAATCGGTCCACCTCAAACCACAAATCGACCACCACGCCCGGCAGATGAAACCCTTCCATATGTTTCGCCAGCACACAACGAACCTGGTCCGGCCAGTCCAGCGCTGTACCCAGAAGCGACTTCCTCGCCAGCTCCATGCGCATCTTCTTGGTCCCCGCTGATATGAGCGATGCCGATTTGGCCACGAGCACATGCCCGGGCTGGGCGAGAGGCTCAGGAACCGTGGTAACGGTCAGTTGGCCGGAGCGGATGTTTTGGATTACTTGGTGCACACTATCCCGCGCAAGCAGTTTGATTCTCTGGCAGGCGCAGGGTAAGCGGCAAAGAGCAATACTATCTTGCGGTCCTGCACAAGGCCAGCAGCGGAAAGCCCCCTAGCGCCCTCACGCAAAGGTCGGGATTCACGGCAAAGATTACCCGTCGGGGAAGCCACGCCATAGCGTGACGGAACGATCTCACATAGTCCAGGCCCGGTGTGGTGTAGAACCAATCAATGATATCGTACCCCGTATCCGCCAGCGTGGCCAGGGCGGTATCCTTCATGAAATAGTGCAAGTGCCCTACACTCTGCCGCGCGTCCTTCATCACATTCCTCAACACGCTGGACACAGTGATCTCCAGAGGGATTATGAACAGAAACGTATCGCCTATATGATGGATCCGTTTGAGAAAAGCCATGTAATCATCCACATGTTCCAACACATCCAAAACGGCTACCATGTCGTACTTGATCCCTCGTTCCAGGAGAATATCTTTCTGGAAGAACTTCACATTACTTGATTCGTATTGTTTTGCGATGTCAATAGATTGTGGAGATATGTCGTAGCCGTGAAAAATCACCTGCGGGTAAATACGCGCCAGTTCATGCAGAATACCACCCGCGCCGCAACCGATCTCCGCATACGTCTTGAAGTCTAACTTGTGTTTTTTCAGCATACGCATTATCTGGCTTGTCTTCCACGCAGCATCTTCTAGATGCCACGTCGGGTTGCGCCGCTGGTAGTTTCCATCTTTGTACATGTAAGTCCTGGCCTCCGGTGCGCCTTGGATCACTTAGGCCCAGCCATTCTTGCCCAATGCGATAGCTCCAGATCGGCGCGCTTCACACTTCCATTGACTCTGGACGACGCTGTGCCGACAACCGTATTGCAGAGTACCTAATCGTCCTGCAATGCAGCCAAGCGGCTCACGTTCAAGATCACTTTCCCGCTCTCCGTCAGGATGGGGGAATCAATCCGTCTGAACACGAAGTCGATCTCGACGTCGGACAGATCGAACCACTCCGGGTAATCCTTGAGCGGTAGCGAATCGTCTGCAATCGTGACATACAAGACGGCTTTTCCGGGCTCACGTTGTGCAATCTGGACGAAACGGGCAATGCCGAACATTCGGTGGTGTCGCCCGAAAATCAGGCCTGTTAGTGCGATCTTCTTACCGTTCTTGTCGAGAATGTAGTCGCCTTTTCTTCCCCCTTGCACCCGAAAGCTTTCCAAGAGACCACATGCCGTATCGAGAGGAGAAATCTCATCCTCGGTGTTGTAACGGATGAGAGGTGATGCGGTATTGTAGTAGGAAGTCCCCACAAGGTTGATCCTGCCCGTGGTAGGGTTGCGAACCGCTTCAGCGAAGCCATAGGAGTGAAAAGGGAAGTAGACGTCTTTGTCTTCTTTTTCCCAGGCTAGAACGCATCGTTCCGTATGCCCGTACCACGATACCGTGGGAATCTTGAAGACCGATTCTATCTTGTCTCTGTAGGCAGGCGCCGGATACTCCGATCCCAGAAAACCGCCCCGAAGCCGGCTTGCCAACAAACGGGTCAACTCCGGATCCTCGGATTCGCAGTAGCTCGCAAATTCGTAGAGTGCGCTCGGGTACCCGAGAAGGTAAGCGCTTGTGATCCGTTGCATGACGGAACGCAGGGCCTGGGCGATCTCCTCGTTTGGACGATAGATATTGACCGCGAATTGATGCCGGAGTGCGTCATACGGCACGATCCGATCACCGACGTTGCGGCCGATGAACGTCAGTTTGACGTCACTCAGGGAGTGGCCCAGCTTCCGCCAAATATGGTGCATGTGGGCCCATTCGTGTCCCATGGAGGATGGAAGAATGTAGAACGACAGGGGCGTACCCGATGAACCGCCCGTATTCGCCACGTATCGGCCCGGCACTGCGGATGACCGCTCTTCGAGGTCACACGCGGAAAGCATCTCTTTCGTTACGAGAGGGATTTCGCCCAGGGCATCAAAACACGTGATTCGTTCAGGACGAAAACCGGCCGCCTCATAGAGATGCCTGTAGAAAGGGACATTGTCCCACGCGTGCGATACGATGGTGCGCATCCTCTCAAGGACGAAGTCCTCCTTTTCCGAGGAAGTAGCCGTAGTCAAGGCAGCGATTTCGGCCTGTCGCCGTCGATAGACGCCGCCGAGTACGGGGCGGAAACCATAGGGAATCAACGTGAGCAACTTCCCTACGGGTGGGGGAAGACTTGTGACAATTGATGTGAGTCGGGAGACGGTGCTCACGATATCTCCTCGTTGACTTCCGCTGACACGAAAAAAGAGGCGCTTATGCAAACGGGAGACAGACGCGGCGGAATAGGGTCTACCGGGGAGGGCGTTTCGGGTAACCTTGATACTTGATGTTTGCCTTCATCTCTATGTACTTACAGTCGATCAATAGAGCAAACCACAGTCCCTGCATGAAGTGGTAGATGAATGCTTCTTTGCCGTCGAGGAAACCGCCCCTCAGCACATATCGAAAAAAGAATTTGAAGAAGGGCCTCGCCACAAGGGGCATCCTATCCCATATCTTATGGCGGACCCACCGCTTGCGCTGATCCTGAGTGCCGAAAAGACGGGCATCGATTTCCCGATACCTTGATTCAGATGTCTCATGCAGGAGACATCGAGCTTCACGGGTGGCGTATGAATTGTGTTTGCTGATCCAGTCGGCTATTCCTCTACGGTCTTCATGAACGAAGTCGTTTCGAAGATGACCAACCTTTCCCTCCACAATCATTGCTTCGTTTACTTCTCTATCCTCACACCTGGCCTTTCCCACTCGGAAAAGGCGAAGAATCCAAACCGGATAGTAGCCTCGTCGTATCCAACGTCCCATCCAGATGAACCGACGTTTAATGAGAAAACCGTTTTCCGCAGGACGCTCGGCAATGACTGCGGTGATCTCCCTCTTGAGATCCTCCGGAAGCCATTCATCGGCATCAAGGAAAAACACCCACTCGCTCTTGATTGGAAGCCGTTGTAAGGCGGCATTGCGCTGCTTTGCATAATCAATAAACTCATGCTGCATGACAGTGCACCCGTACCGGCCCGCTATGTCCAATGTCTTGTCAGTGCTGAAAGAATCAAAAATGAACAACTCCTTGGCCCAGCCGGATACCGAATCAAGTGCTTGCTTGAGATTCGGTTCCTCGTTATAGGTGAGGATCACGACTGCGACGCTACTCATCTGGCTGATTTTTCTTCAACACCCGGATAGGTATAGAGAAAGTCTCTTGCCAAAGGCACCATCTTCAGAGAATTCCCGACTTACAAAACTCAGAGCATCTAATCTCATGCGCCCAAGTTGCTCTTCAGACATCACTAGCATCTCTTTCAAGGCTTGCGCAATCTCCGTCGGATTGCACCCACATATGCGCCCGCACGTCTCGGGAACATGGATGTTGCAACGGTCGCTTAGCAATACGGGCAGTCCATGGGCCATAGCCTCCAATACTGTGAGCGGCTGTCCTTCACTCCACGACGTCAGGGCGAAGAGAGAAGCTGAGAGAAAGCATGATTCTTTCTCTTTTCCGAAGGCGGCATCCTGAAACACAACTCTGTCTTGAAGATTCAGCCCCAGACAACGCGACTTCAGTTGACCTAAATACCGTGGATCGTTGGATGGGCCGACGATTCGCAAGGTCCAGCGTGGAACCTCATGGCTAATCTGGTGAAATCCATCAATGAGAGACTCCAGATTCTTGATGGGGTCGATGCGACCGAGAAACAGGACTTCCGGTCTCCTCATCGATGTCAGGGGAGAACCGTGAAGCGTAATCCCGTTACTCATTACGATGATTGTTGCTCTGGGAAGGATTCGCACAGCGTCAAGCTTTTCGCGTTCATTCAAGGCGATCAAGCCCGAACAGCCAGTCAATAGCCCTTGAAAAACGATCCTTAGAGCTAAGATCTTGGAAATGTCGTTCTTGCCAAGGGCTACCGGCCGCAGATTACCGTGGAGGTTGAAAAAGCATGTCCATCGCTTAAGCCGCGCCAACAGTGAAAGTACGAGTCCACCAAACAGCCACACTGCATGGATGTCAACAAGATACCTTTTTCTGCCAAACAATAGTCTTATGGAATACAATAAGATAGCCGGTGCAAAATGCCAGCTATCTTTGAAATATCGTCGATGGACCAGCACTCTCGCTTGTCCGTAGAGACCGCTAACCTCTTGAAGAGAAGGGCGGTGACCTCTCCAGGTTCCAATCACAGTCACATCATATCCACGACCCACCAGCCACGCAGCTAACCTTCGGACCACAGTATTTGGTCCGGAAGCCGTGGTCATGATGTCACCGATCACCAGTATGATGCCTGGATAACAGCCTTCTGAGGATTCAGAGGACATAGTGTTTCGTCATGGTCCTTTGCAAGACTTGGCGAAGATGATTATCGGGTAGATTTCCTGTAGATGGCTGACCTTAATGCAGCGACAAGACGTGTGCAAGCTCTTCAGCATTCCTTCGCGGAGACCACTGTTGTGCTGTGAGTCTTGCACGAAATCCTATGCTGTTCACCAACTTGCGATTAGAAATTAGGTTTTGGAGAAGTTCCCTCAACTGTTGGCTGTCCGCAGCGGTGAATAGAAATCCGTTTTCTCCGTCAGATATTCTATCGAGTGCCGACCCGGTGGATCGAGAGGCACATACTGCCTTCCCCAGTTGCATCCCTTCGTCCACAACAATTCCCCATGGGTCATGAAGAGAAGGAACAACCACAATGTGGGCATGAGCGACTAACCATCCGTGCAGATCCATTTGACAAAAGCCAAGAAACCGACACTGTTCAGATATCCCAAGCCGACTAGCCAATTCTTGGTATTGCGTCCGCAAAGGGCCATCACCCTCGATCCACAATACCCATCCGTTCACCGGTTGGAGTTTTTCAGCAGCCTCCAATAGCGTTGGTAACCCTTTCCTGTGGATATGGCGTCCGCTGAACAGCACCACCATCTTCTTCGACGCCACGTCCCTAAGACACGTCTTGGGGATGCTGTCGGGGTTCGATTGTTCCAGACGCTCAGCATCCACTACATACGGGAAATCGACGACCTTATTAGGATTGCACCCGGCCTGAATTGCAGATTCTCGACCCATTTTGCCACACATCATGACGAATGACGCTGTTCGAAAGACCAAAATGCGCAACAATGTTCGGGCAATTGAACCCACCTTCCAGCCGTGGCGAGGTGAATCGGTATTAAACTTATCCGCCCATAGCGCGTATCGCTGGCGAGTGAGAATCAAGCAAAGAATAGTAGCGAACGGAATGAATTCAGAGTAACCTGATACTATGGTTGTATCCGGTCGCCTTCTCAGAAAATGCCTTAGTAGCTTTACGCATCCGGAGAGTCCGCCGAAAACTCCCCTGCCGGTAACTGTTTCGAATGAAAACCGCGGCTCAGGAAGCTCGCGAAAATCATGGCCTGCATCTGGAGACCAATCCTTTGACCGTGAGTAGAATACGAAGAGATCCACGCCAGACAAGTCCGACAGGGCGTTATACAGGTCCACCTTATAGGGGGCAGGCTCCAGATTTACAGCCATCAATCTGTACGGCAAAGTCATTGCATTATCGCGATTTCCTAAACTTTATTGTGCACCAGCTCTTGTTTTCTGAGTCCCCCAACAGGGCTACTAGCTTGATAAGTCATCTCGAGACCACTTATCAGAAGCTTCCCGCAAGCACTCGTGCCGCATCATCAGTTCCCAATTATTTTGAGAAATTCCCTCATTCTATCGTCGACCGAATGTCCATCTTCGTGTACTCGTCGGCTCCCGGCACGGGCAATGATCTGTGCATCGTCTGGATGTTCGTGCAGCCACAGAGCCTTTTCAACCAGTTCGTCCTTGCTGGAGAAGAAGACCGCCTCCTCGTCTTCCTTGAAAAGTGCCTGCAAATCCGGCGTGCGTTCACATAACAAGAGGCGTCCGCACGCTGGGATCTCAAAACAACGTCTGGTAAATGTGTCCCGATTCAGGCGTGAAAGAAAGCATAAGCACATCCGAGCTCCACAGAGGGCCTTGGCGTAGTCGTCTCCCATGGCTGGCCGAATCGAACCGAAGTAGGGTGTCAAATCTCCGGATATTCTCCTGTTCCATGTATTACCGCCACCAAAGAGTCGTACTCTGAGGCCAGCTTTCACCAATGCTCGCAAGCACTCCCAGCGACCGTCTGGTTCGTAATGGCCCACGAAGACCACATCGCACGCGTAGGACTCCAATTCCTCTTCATTCAGTTTGACAGGACGATGCAAAGACGGAACGAAATAAAGCCAAACTCGTTCGACACGCTTCGCACCACACCTAACGATCTCATCGTAGTCCAACGGCCGCTTCTTGAGGAAATGCAAATCGAAATGGGGTATTCCAGCAATATAGTATTTCCAGAACCGACGACGACGCCAAGTGCCCTTGTACAACGGCCCCCAGGGATCGTCGTGTTGGTAACAGACCAATTTCGCATTTGTTCGTGCTCGCAGAAGCCGCAGTGTTGATGGCATCACCAGCCGTGGACTCCAAAAGAAAATTACATCCGGCCGTGACTCTTGGGCCATCCTCATGAGGTCATTGTTCACCTTGCCTACAACTAGCCCAGGTACTGTCAAAGCGGCCTCAAGCCACCCAATGCCGGTAATGAATTCCCTGCTCCATGAAAATGGAATTACCTCAACGCCAAGTCTCTTGAAGGCTTCGGCGCAAGCGTGTTCGTACATTGGGTACATCCAGTCACCGGCAAAGATCATTCGCATACTGGCATTGCTCCGAATAGTGCCACAGATTTACTTGCTTTCCTGATGAGTGACAATATAGTTTGCATATTGAAAGTTCTCCAGAGCAGTGTCGTAACGTTGCACGCGTTTCGGGCCGTCGTGATGCAGCTTGTAGAATTCAAAACCGTGGGGTTCAAGCACGTCCCACATGTCTCGAAGCCAACATCGCGCATCGATCCAATGTGCCCCATACTCAAATTGGATACGCCTTATTAGCCCATATTTCAGTGATTTCATCCCGCCCCTGATAACAGCCAACTCGCCACCTTCAACATCTATCTTCATTAGATCAATAATCGGAGACCCTAATGACTCTAAGAAAGTGTCCAATTTCATCACGTTAATTTCCCTTGTCTCTATATTCTTCGCTACATAGTCAGGCCCTCCGCAACGGGCATAGAGGCTGTTCCCCCCTCTGTGTTGAGGGTTTATAAATAGCTCGGCCTTACCGTTAAACTCGCCCAATCCAGTACAGCTAGCTATGAAATTTTGTTTTGATCCGAATCGTCGAATCAGAGCCTGGCAGAGCGCCTGGTCTGGTTCGAAGGCATAAATAGTAAGAGTCGGGTTTACCAAGAAAACTGCCTGGGACCAATCGCCCCTATTCGCCCCTACATCAATGACGGTACGACAAGCCGGAGCCAACTTGGAAATGGTGGCAAGTTCCCCGTTCTCAGCCATTCTCGAATTGTTTTCGCCCGTATGTCTGTTAATGTACCACCGGCATGCTTTGAGCAGGATAGCGTTTTCCGGCAAGTAGTATCGCAGCACCTTCTTAAGGTAGGTGATCATCGTTTACTGCAATCCTTCTATTCTATCCATGACAGGGTGCCGAATACTTCGATCAGATAAGGCCCATCACCGAAAGGTATTTTTCAGCAATGCTGCGACGATCGAAATATCTTAGCGCTCGTTCTCTCGCACGTCCGCCAAAGGCCTGCTGGTCATTGAGGGTCTTTAAGACCGCTTCGGCCATACCGTCTCGAAGTTGGTCATTGATCCGATATCGATCTCCCGGGACGGTAATCCCCGCATCTCCGATGATCTCCTGCGTCCCGCCCCACATCGGCGAAACAACCGGTACCCCGCAGCTCATACTTTCAATTACAGCATTAGGGCAACAATCCCCGGGTTTGACGTGCAGAAGGACATGGGCTTGGGTGATTATCTCAGGCAGTGAATGGTAATGGACCTGGCCAATGCAGGTGACTTTGCCATCGAGAGTGCACGCCTTGCGATATTCGGCAACCACACTTTCAACTGATTGAGATCGTTGTCGCATCGACCCCACTATGAGTAGCTCCACGTCTGAAAACTGAGAATGAACACGACGAAATACTTCTAAAGCCAACGCCAACTGATCTTCGTGATGACTCCCTAAGACCATGATGATGCCGTGGTTAGAGCGTTCCGCAACTTTCCTTGGACGCAGGAACGACGTATCTACACCATTATGGATTATGGAGAATTCGTAGTCCCGTCGGAATAGGTGTTTGTCGGCCTGGTCCTTTGAAAAACTTGACTGATAGATCACATGGTCAAATTCCTTAAGGTCTCTTCTTAAGCTTGCATTCACGTATTCATAAACGGATGACATTCGACGAATTGCCATTGGACCGTAAACCTCAGGGACGTAGAATCCATCTACCCGGAGCACGGTCTTGAGTCTCAGAGAGCGGGCTAGCCAAGCGAACGAATTCCCCCATGACGCAGAAAAAACCAGAGCGGCTTGACAGCCCCGGAGGGACCAGTTGCATGTACTCAGACCCTTGTTGCCGAACTCTACCGACAGATTGCTCAAGAAGCGGTTAGGTCCGCCAAGTCCGCCTACATTTCGCAGGTTTATGTATATTCGCTTCTCAGTCTTCCGGCTCCGTGGCAAGCCAGCGCTCCCGAATCCTATCGCAGCTCGGACAGCATTTTTTAATCTAATGTTCATTCCGTATTCAAGGGGTGGAGGCGTGAGGTCGTCGACAGGAGATCTTAGCTGGATAAACGAGACAATAAATGGCCATATGCCGGCTCCTTAATGTCGACTCGTGACCCGGAAGACTATTACGGGCGCGAGGCGCCAGCGAGAAAACCCAACCAAAGCCAGTTTCTCATTTCTCCCAAGGCGATAGAAGCGTTGTGAAACCAACAGTGAGATAGCACTGCAGCATTGGCCGCCATTAGCACGAGGACCCACGCAGCGTCGACACTTCTGTGGTCACGACGAAATAATCGCAGTGCCCTCAGTCCTCTGACAAAAGCAGACGCATAGATAAGTATTAGACCTAGGGATCCAAAGGGCCCATAACTTAGCCCACAGCTGAGCAGCAAGTTGTGTGGGGAAATTATCCGCCCGTCTTTTCCTTTCATTCTTTCATCGGCTTCAGCGTTTGCGTTAGAGATTGCTTCAAGCATCGAACTCGCCAATGGGAGTCCGACAGGGTTGTTCACGATTACCGGCAAGTATGCGGACCAGGTGGCGGTAATTCGAGCGTCCTCGAAAACACCTTTCTCTCTCGCACTGTCGGCAAAATGAATCAGTACGGCGATGCCAACAACAACAGCCGCTCTGAAGGCCATCTTGTTCCGGCGATTCGAGAACAGTTCGATCCTACCACAGGCGACCCAAAATGCAGCAACAGCAAGGCCCAGCATCCCTGAACGGCTGTTTGCGGCCATCAACGCACCAGCAACAGCGAAGCAAAGGGCTATTAGGGTCAATGGCCTGAATGGCATCAGTCTGATGCTATAACGATACCAGACAATAGCTGCACCAATAACCACTGCTGCCATACCCACGACACTGTATGCAAAAGACACGGGATTTGACTCGAGGCCAGCACTGCCGTAGACGTACCCAACGCCTCTGTAGGTTGTCCATGACCATAATGATGTGAATGGAGTCACGTACTGTAAAATGGCCACTACAGCACTAATCGCTATTACCACAGAGAATAGCCGAAGAACTATCAAGCGGGCCCTGTGATTACGCCAAGTCAAGTAACCGATGAGTGCTATGATGACGCCTGTTAGAAGCTGAAAGAGGAAGAGAATTTCAGCGTCATCGGTGGCGAGGCGCAGAGTGCGGGTCCCGATGAGCGCCATTATTCCTGTCCACTGAACAGGACCAATGCTCGTGCAGGCGTAAAGCAGTACCGACAAACGGGTCAACAAGTACCATAAGAAGACCAAAGCAATCAGAAAAATCTGCAGCGGAATCTGTCGAATCTCAGGGGCTATGGGTTGCATGCAGAATAAGGAAACCGCAACCGCAAATACAATGGCCACCGGACAAGGAACACTTGTGACAGCGAGGGGCTTTACCATCCGAGGATCGGCCGACTGCAATCTCCTCATGTCGTTAATCTGACTAGCAGGCAATGCAATGTATTTCTTTAAATTGATAGAACACTTTGCTAATATAAATCAAACTTCGGTGCTTCGGTTGAATGGTATCGGGACGCTTGGGTCTGATCTTGCCCCCTCAAGATCCACTGAAGCCCGTTCTAGAGTTCTAGGGTTTTCCAGGGTACTATTCTGTCGCTGGACTTAGGGTGTGTGTCCAGCGGGCGCCTTTAGCATGCCCAAACGCCAAAGCCTGCATTTGAGCTTACTGCGCCGTATCAGGAGGGAAACTGATGCCGGAAGCACTTTATGAATGATCACTTTGACATTGTGTAGGGATGTCGGCAATGGCCAACCGTCGGATGGCTGATGACAAAGACCGCGTTCAGTAGCGGCGATTTGTATTCCCGCCTCTTCACAAATGCGCAAACCTGTTTCCAACCATCTTCCGGCTTGAACGGCATGACGATAGTAGATGACTGAGTCGTAGACGCTACAGATCTCTCCCGGAATTCGATCGCTAACGATAGTACCTGCTGTCTCGAAATCCCACGCAGTGAAAGTTGGATGGGTAATCTTCATGAGGTATTCGGTATCCCAAATACTTACCTGGGTAGAAATCCGTGAATTGCAGCCCTTTTTCAAAACCCCTAAGTTTTCGTACTGCTTATACGGGTAAGATGGACGTGACCTGGGCTTGAACTTCAGCCGCAAGCAAGCCAAATCACATGAAATTGCAATGTCTAGCATTCGTATGACTTCCTCGGTTCGGACAGGTCGGAGCAGAAAGAAATCCTCCAGGAATATGATGACATGCTCAAAACCTACACGACTTAACATGCCGCGCAGGTTGGCTCCCCAGCCAAGGTCATCTCCGACATTGATCGTCACAACGCCGGGCTCTTCGCATTGCTTCCAGTTGGAGCCCAGGAATATCGGGAAAGGACAGTCCGGCCATCGGAGTCGAAAAAGCTCAAAGAACGGCCTCCACAGATCC
The DNA here is from genome assembly GCA_043806215.1 of Pseudomonadota bacterium. Classification (GTDB taxonomy): domain Bacteria; phylum Desulfobacterota; class Desulfomonilia; order Desulfomonilales; family Desulfomonilaceae; genus JAVHLK01. The sequence goes on from JAZDHD010000462.1 coordinate 12,874, forward strand.
GAATATCTGTCGCATGAGACCACCAGCACGGCAACGTTCGTCATAACACCCATCCTTTGTGGGATCTGTGATGGCACAAAGGTCTCACTCACACTTAATGATCCAGTTGCCAGTGACAGGCGGCATCCCGATCCACACGGGCTTCGACTTGTTCGAAGAGATCTCGATGAATTGATCGATAACCGTCATAATTCACTGATGAAATCGTGAGACCAGTTTCTGAACACCATGGTTGTTTTGCTTGTTTGTGTATGCACCTTACGATCCGAGTTCAAACAATAATTCTTGTGTGCGTCCAGGAAAAGTCTTTCGGTGCCTTCAAGCACGATGGGAAGGCCGATTACCCAGATTAGGCTGGCGAAGAAATGGGTGTTTTTGTCTAACAACAAGGTCCCAGCCCTTTCCAAATGACCCTCACGTCGACAATTTTGTGTTAATCTACGGATCATCAAGCGCCGACGAATAGATAATTTAGAGTTCCCCATTTCGGCTCTCTCCCAGTCATCTCAAATTCCTCAATTTCTTGACACGTGATTTCTCGGCACGCGCTTCCAATTGAATGCACCCTGTACCCATGTTCCCACATTAAGTGGAACGTATCCGCAAAGTTGGGGTTGCTCGTTCCATTCGGTCGGTTTGCACTGTAGGTGATTTCGATTATCCACGTCGGTTGAGGTCTCCGCCCAAGAGTTTCCGAAGCACCAAGCAATGCTCGGAATTCCGCGCCCTCCACGTCCATCTTGATAACTATTCGTTTACCGTCGAAGCGGTGCCCAACTATCGTGTCCAGCGTCGACACCGGGACGATCCGCTTGAAATGCTCGGATATGCCAGCCCATCCACGGAGCAAAGAGGCCCCGGTACCGGCGCCGTAGAGTTCCGCCAAACCCGGAGCGTCCGCAATACCTAATGGGAAAACCTCCACGCAATCAGTCCAACCATTGACCACGAGGTTACCGTACAAGTACCGTAAGTTGTCCGGAAGCGGCTCCACGGCAATTGTGTACTTTTCCATGGATCTAGCAAGGCATGTGAAGAATCCCACATTTGCTCCTACGTCTACGAATACGTCTGCTTTAGTCAATTCTGCAGTAATGAGAGCCACCTCATCAGGCTCAAACGTGCCCGCCTGCATTCTTGGCGACCCAGCCAAACGAAACCCCAAAGGCGTTTCCACGAATTTTCTACACGCCCATCGCAGCTCGTCGCGAGCCGCACGGTACACCGCCGCCACGGGCGTACGTTCTATGCTAGGCTTCAGAACCCGTTGGAAAATCAATGTTGTTGCCTCTCCTTTCCGACCACTCTTCAGGGGCAGTTCACAGAGGCCTTTGGAAAACAAATATTCCAAGCGTTTGAGGTAAGAGCGCCAACCTTGACATGTCCGCTTCCGGATCGCACGATTCGCGGATAGGTCCACCGCTAGGACACCAAGCAAACTGGACAAGATTCAGGCTACACTGCCTGGCCAAATCCATCAGGGACAGCGGATCGAATACCCACATACCGTTAAATTCAACCCTCTCCAATCCCACCGGCACGGAGAGATAGAACATTCCTTCCCCCGTTAACATTCGGGCCATATTCCGAAAGGCAGTCTGGTACCCTGCAGGCTCGATCGCATCTCCATACCGTCCTAACCCGATATGCTCCAAGGCGTGGAGGCACGACAGGGAATCACAGTGATTGACCAGACCGAGATTTTCGGTCGTCAGGTCGACCTGTCTGAACACAACGCCCGAGATGGGGCGCAGTGGGCGTACGTCAATGACCTCGATTTCACGAAAACTCGCTACATGGGCTACAAATCCGTCAATGCGCGACCCGATGTCCACGTGCTTAGCGGGGTTTGCCTCGTAGATTTTTCTTGCAACATAAAGATCCTGCCAGAAATACTCGCTGTGCACGGCACCGGCCTCTCGACCACTTTCATGCAGGCACGGCAACCATCCGATCTTGCCGTGGAAGACCCGTCTGAAGGTGCGACGGTCGCGAAAGTAACCTGGTAATCGGGCAACGCCTCTTATGGTACGCAGCGGATCAATTCCGAATTGGCCTGCCATCAAAGCATGGATTCTTCTTGCCATTCCAGACAAATAGTTGAAGCTCTCTCTCTGTCTCAATTCATTCTCAGTGCACGCTTTCGGAAAACAATTCCGATAAGCTCAAGGAATTTCGACCGGGGAAAATCCGTAGCCAGGACCGCAGCCAACAGCCCTGCGCCGGCGACAGCGAGGACGTACACTGCCTGAAGGGGAATCAACATACCCCCGGGCATGATTACGCGAGCCGATGCGAACACCGCCAAAGTCGCCACTGTCGGCGTTCCGATGTCCCGAACGTACCACTTCCATTTCTCTTTCCGCAGGATATGCCGATGCATGATCTGAATCGTGATGAGTACATAACTCGATGTGAAGATCACCCATACCCATGCAGCACCTACAGCCTGATACCATGTGGCAAGAACTACCATGAGCGGCACCAGTGCGATCACCGAAAAGAGGTTCTGGTAGAATATCAAGGACGTCCAACCGTGAGCTAACATAGCAAGGTGCGGGATTCGGATGAAGGCGTTCAGGCCTACTGCAATCGAAAGTACACGAACTACTGGACCTGCATTAGCAACAAGATCAGTGTTTCCTGACCAGACCGTGAGGACTATGTCGCCGAACAGCACCAACGTTAGGGTAGCAGGCACGATTACCACCGCTTGTGATTGGCAACTCTTATGATACACCGCGGCCAGTTCATTTTCATTATCCTGGGCTGCGAGACGCGTTATGGTAGGATAAACCGCGGAGTCTATTGGGCCCACAAGGCGAAGCAAAGTCCAACTGGCAGTCCAACCTAGTGTATAATATCCGAACAGCTTCAGTGATAGCATCTTGGTAAGTATCACCTTGTCGGCTTGCATGAGCACGACGGCCAAGATGCTAATGCCTGTCATACCGGCGGAGAAGCGCCACACCTTCCTGAGACTCTCTGCAGAAAATGTGGCAGCCCCACCTCGACCGGGAAGGGACACCCACAAGGCTGCGGCAAGGCTCGAGGTTTCCAGTGCGCTCACCACTATTTGCCATGTGAAGAATGCCTGTATGGTCGGGGAGATAAGCCATAAGACTGCAACTGCTCCCAGGCCTCGAAAGGTTGCAGCCGCGCTGTGAATTACGTTAAGCAGAGGCTGACGGTCAAGTCCCCGGAGACCTCCCGAATAGAAAGATACTGGCCAATGCAGCGCTATGACAGCGCCGATTATCATGAGTGCCTGCCTAACTGTTGCGGGATTGAGTGTATCAGGATTGATCCAGTAATCTGTGACGGGGCCAGCCATCGATACGACAATGATACCGAGCAACAACGCTGTCCCCCAATAGATGATCTCCAGCGTACGAGCGAGTGATCTGGCCTCCTTGCCAGTGGGATCCTTTGCCGCGAGGCGTGCCATCTCCCTTACCATAGTGGCTTTCAGGCCAAAATCTATTACCGCGAACAAAGCCAACAAGGATCCAAATACCCCCACGAGCCCGTACGCCTCTATACCCATAAACTTGATGTATACAGGGATGAAGATTACGCTCATGGCCGCAATCCATATCGACCCGGCGTAATTGGCCACAATATTCTTCTTAATGGGTGTCATTCGGCTGTATTTAGGGTCTTCCACCTGCCACGGTGAAACTGATTTTCTCACTCGACGGGGTTCAGTTCATCCTGGAGATTACTGAACAGCAAGTAATTGTCGGCTTCGGCTCTCCTCAGATAGGCCAAGTTCGATTGGCTCCATTAGGCAATGCCAGGAAGAAAGAGAAGAGATCTCACCACAAAGACTCAAAGACTCAAAGAAGAATAAACCCATTTGCAAAGACGGTAAGAGAGAAGCAAGACAGCACCACCAAGACTCCAAGGCACCAAGAAATCAAAGGCGGGATTACCGGCACGGAGGCCGGCGCTACTGAAGACGCCCGGCGGGGACGCCGGGTCGCTACCATCTCTCCCGGCATCCCGCGAGGAACGCGGGACGGGCGCTACTGAAGACGCCCGGCAGGGACGCCGGGACGCTACCGGAAAATCCCCCCTAACCCCATTTGCCTAATGGCAAGTATGCGGCGGGTGCAACTTAATGCCAAGACGATGCATCCAACAGCGGTGATCTGCCCGGAACACCGAGGTCCAGGGTTTCCAGCTCCAGCGCCAATTCCCGGGTACGGCCCATTTCCTCGAGCCGTTTTCCCCATGCCGCGGTAAAACCGCACCAAGAGGCTTTCAGCGTGACATTGTATGAAGCTCTCTCATGGTGGGGCACAATCGCCTTGACCAGGAGTCCTCCAGCAGAGATTTGGTCCACCAATGCCGAACGGGGACCTCCCCTGTGAACCGGGGCGAGGTTTTCCCATTTCCCCACAAGCGTATCTCCGTGGTAGACCAGGACCGCATCGAACTCCAGATCCCGGACTCCCGATTCCAACAGTGAAACGCATTCACCGACGGAGTGGGTCCGAGCGAGCCGGGCCGTCATGAAATCGGACCAGCAATCCAGGAACCTGAAATGACGCCTCTCGGCGAGGACTTGAGGCAAGTGATGGAGCGTATCCATCCTGTAGGTCCTAAGGAGCATGACGGTGAGGCCCATCAGGACCATCACGCCGGCAATGGGGATAAACGGAGTCGAAGCAATCGACGGGCTTGCCGCAGCCAACACGGTCATCCCGGCCAGGATTGCGCTGAACGTATAGACCACGATGATGACCCGCACCGGGGACTTGAACGCTTTGGACAGTCTGTGGTGCAGATGCTCGGTGTCGGGCAGATAGATCTTTCTGCCGCGAACCCATCGCCGGACAACGGCCAGACCAACGTCGAAGAGCGCGATGGAAAACGGCAGGAACGGTGCCACCAGAGCCGTGAACATGGCCGACCGCTGACCCGCTGTCGACACTGCCGCGGAACTCATGGCCAGGGTTCCCAGATAGAACCCGAGCATCATGCTGCCGCCGTCGCCGAGGAACACCCGTGCCGGCGGCCAATTGTACGGCAGGAACCCCGCAAGGGCACCGACAAGGGAAAACTGAAGGACTGCCACAAGGGGATCGCCCTTCACCAGCGCGGTGCATCCTCCGGCTATACCCGCAAAAAGGCAAATGCCCACGGCAAGACCGTCCAGTCCGTCGATGAGATTTATCGCATTGGTGATTACAATGAGGAGGCACCCGAAAACGACGATTCCGAACCAACCCAACGTCACGGCACCGAAGAAGGGCAGCGTGACGGACTTTATGAAATGCCCGCCCACGGCCAGGATAGCCACGCCGAGGACCTGTCCGGCCAACTTGGTGCTCCACTTGATTCCTTTGCGGTCATCCCAAATGCCGAGAAAGAGGATCCAGCCGCACGCAGCAAACAGGGTGGCGACTTTGAGGAAATGCTCGGATGTGAAACCCGTTCCGTCCAACAACGATGCCGTGAGAAGACCGAAAAACATGGGGAGCAGACCGATGAATACCGCCAGGCCTCCGCATGCCGGCGTCGGGCATGCATGGTTCTTGCGGTAGTCCGGGCAGTCCACCAGACCGTTACGGGTTGCCAATCTCCGGATGTACGGCGTGACGACAAACGTCAACACGCCTGCCAACACACTCAGCCCGATTATCCACTTCAGCAACGCCACCCCCTCCATGATCCCTCCATATGCTGAGAAGCACCCACAAGAAACCGGCCCTGATGTGTCGAGCCGCAAAAAGGTAGAGTCTGCTAAGAAATATGCATGAACGCCCGTCATCCCGCGCGGAACGCGGGACGGGACGCTACCATAAACGCCCGTTCTTCCGGGGGATGAATCCCCCGGCTAAATTCCTAAGTGCCTTCGGCACATTAAGATCTCCACCGTGAACGCCCGGAATGTTCGCCCAGGGCACCCACGGGGGGGTGCCCCTACATCACGAGGCCGGTGCTG
>JAZDHD010000463.1:0-30420 GCA_043806215.1 Pseudomonadota bacterium
GTCTAACCTCACCGCCATGATTCGGAAAGTCGTGGAGATTTGTGAACGGCACCACATCGAGGTCGGCGTCATAGCTCATGCGGGCGACGGAAACCTTCATCCCTGCATGGTGTTCGACCGTCGGGATGAAGACGAGTTCGAGAGGGTGAGGAAGGTTTGCGCGGACCTGGTGCCCGAAGCTCTGGCCTTGGGCGGCACACTCTCGGGAGAGCACGGGATAGGCATTGCCAAGGCGCCCTTTCTCAATCTCGAGATGGATCCCGTGGCGCTGCGGACCATGAAGGGAATCAAAGACTATTTCGATCCCAAGGGCATACTCAATCCCGGCAAGTTTGTGTGAATATCCATGGCTAGTGGCTGTTAACAAACTACAATGAATCACGAAAGCCCTCGGCATTGACAGCCACTCCGGGGCTTCGCCTCGGAGGTGGGGCATGAAGAGCGCACCATGCGCCATAATTGGGGGGGAGACCATCTCCCCCCCAAGCCCCCCCATCGTGCATCCGACCAGGGTCACATGTCGGAGGACTTACATATGAAGCTAGCGGTGATTACTCTTTCCAACCAGGGGGCTTTCCTTGCCGGTCGGGTGGCGGAAAGTCTTCCCGGGGCCGAGGTCTATGCTCACCGGAGCGTTGAAGCCGGTGCAGAGGTCAAGAGATTCGACCGAATCGTCGAGTTGACCGCGGACATCTTTCGCCGTTACCCGGGCCTGGTGTACATTGCCCCTGTTGGTGTTGCGGTGCGGGCTCTGGCACCGCACATCCGGCACAAACTGTCCGATCCTGCGGTGGTAGCGGTGGATGTGGGCGGTCGATGGGCAGTGAGCCTGCTCAGCGGCCACGAAGGCGGGGCAAACGATCTTGCCCTGGCCGTGAGCAACGTCCTGTCCGCGGAACCGGTGATATCCACCACCACCGAAGCGCTGAAGCGCCTCATCGTGGGGATCGGGTGCCGCAGGGGAACGGATTCCGCAGCGATCGTCCATGCGGTGCGGACGGTGTTGAAGGACGCGGATCTCGTCATCGCGGAAGTGAGGTTGCTGGCATCCGCGGACATCAAGGCCGACGAAGGCGGACTGTTGGCTGCATCACGTGAACTCGGGGTTCCCATCCGCTTCATCTCGTCCCGGGAGATCCGGAATTCGACACGCTGCTTCACGCATTCCGAGTTCGTGAAAGACAAGGTCAATCTCCCCGCAGTTGCGGAACCGTGTGCACTGCTCGCGGGGAGCAGAACCACGTTGCTGGTCCCCAAGAAGACATATGATGGAGTCGTGGTCGCGGTGGCGAGGGAGCGCTTTTTGTGGTCGGAATATTTCCAAGCGGGCAGGAAGGAATGAACCGCCAAGGCGCCGAGATGCGGACGGAACCGTCCCCGGATGAAGTAGGACCGGTATTCTACCGGTCACTCCGGCGGAACGCCGGTCCTGGACACATACCGGCACGGAGGCCGGTGCTACTGAAGACATACCGGCACGGAGGCCGGTGCTACTGAAGACATACCGGCACGGAGGCCGGCGCTACTGAAGACGAACCGGCAGGATGCCGGTGCTACTGATGCCGGTTTGTGGCTCGCCGTGGTCGAGCAGTCGAAACAGGATGCTGAGGATAATCGAAAAGGGCAGGCATTTCGAGCCATGATCTTGCTCATTGGCGGAACAAGTGAAACCGCTCCGCTGGGATCGGCGCTCGCATCGGCCGGATGGAAGGTCCTCGTTTCCACGGCTACCGACGTCCCCCTCGACGTGGGTGATCATCCGAATGTAATGCATCGTTCAGGGAAACTTGACGAAGGCGGGATGGCTCGGCTCATGGCGGAGACGGGAATCCGTATCGTGGTGGACGCGTCCCACCCATATGCTTCAGCCGTCCGGTCCACTGCACGAGTGGTTTGTCATCGGCTGGGCATCCCTTACCTTACTTTTGTCCGTCCCTCCATGGTAGAGGAAGAGGACTTCATTCATTTCGCGGCCGACCATGAGCACGCAGCGCGGGAAGCCTTCGCGTTCGGCCGACCGGTGCTGCTCACAACGGGTTCGCGCAATCTCGCACCCTATGCAGCGGAAGCCGGGCGGACCGGAATCCCTCTCATCGCGAGGGTGCTCGACCATCCCGACTCACTGGATGCGTGCCGCGGTGCGGGCATCCCTGAAACCAACATAGTCACCGGCAGAGGCCCGTTTTCCAGGCAAGAGAACCGGTCCGTGATCCGGCGTTTTTCCATTGGGTGCCTGGTGACCAAGGACAGCGGTGCAGCCGGCGGGGTCCCGGAAAAGATTGCAGCCGCCCGGCAGGAGAATTGCCGTGTTGTGGTGGTAAACAGGCCCGAACGGACCGATGAGACGACCTGTTCGACCTTCGAGGAAGTGCTCGCTGCGGTGAGGACTCTCGTCCCGGCAAACACGCCCGGATGTTGACATACTGATGCGCTGGAAATATGCTTTGATGTATGAGAACAACCGTGAGAATAGACGATGACCTGCTCAAGAAGGCGAAAAGACGTGCCGCGGAGCAGGGGTGCACATTGACCTCGCTCATGGAAGATGGTCTGAGGCCGGCACTCGCCGAAGACAAACCACCACTGCAGAAACGTGTGAGATTGCCGGTGTCCAAGGCATCCGGCGGAGTTCTCCCGGGAGTTGACCTCAACCGATGGAGCGAGTTGGAGGAGGTGATGAACCGCCAACCGCGACAATCTATTTCAGAAGAGGGGGCGCCGAGTGGTTAAGGATCTTCATCTGTTTCTCCACGGTTCGCCTCCACTCTTCGTCTTTCCTTCTCTCTTCCGCTTCCTTTTCTTCTTGGCGCCGACGGTCACGCTCTACCTCAATTTTACGCTTGCACTCCTTGTAGCATTTTTCTTCGGCTTCGGGCGATCCCCCCGGGCATTTATGATGGCATTCGATGGAGTCTGAAACTGAATCCACAACCGAACGTCCGATGCTCGCGCAACCTGAAAGGAAGGGGACGGCAAAGACCACGACAATTGCGGCTCCACGCATGCGCTGTGCTCCTCCACTTGATTGCGGTTTCTTCATCCGGACTCATATCCCATGATCAAGTCCTTCGGAGAAAGGCCGGCCAAACCCGAACCATAAGTCCGTGCCAAAGGAGTCTACTATGGCAACTAAGGACGTTCAACAGGAGACTTGACAGGGAGGTTCAGGTTGTTCGCCGATTTCCGGCCTTGACATTGCCGCGGTCACGCGGTAGCCTTCGTTTCGTTCAACTATGGAATCCCGAGGCATGGTCCTGCTATGAGATACGACGAAAACATGACTTCGCAGATCACTCTTACGGGCACTATTCTGCTTAGCGTTGTCGTCGTCGTTGGCGTCGTTCGAACCGGTGCGCCGTAGCGGGATCCTCCTCCAACGAAAGAAAAAGCCCCCGTCGGCGCAGACCGGCGGGGGCTTTTTTTTGTGCAGTTTCCCCAAAGGCCGCCGGACGACTCGACGAGGCACGAGACAAAGGAGAACAAGCCGATGAATAGAAGGACCGGAGCGCAGATCACTATTGAATTGCTTGAACGGCAAGGCGTGCGCGTGATCGCAGGAATTCCCGGCGGCGCTAATTTACCTCTTTACGACGCGTTGGCGCAAAGCGTCAAAATCAGGCACGTCCTCGCCCGACACGAGCAAGGCGCGGGATTCATCGCTCAGGGCATGGCCCGGGTCACCGGGCTCCCCCAGGTTTGCTTTGCCACTTCAGGGCCGGGGGTTACCAACGCACTGACCGCCATAGCCGACGCGAAACTCGACTCCATCCCGGTCATCTGCATCACCGGCCAGGTGTCGCAAGACCTCATCGGCACAGACGCGTTCCAAGAGGTTGATACGTGCGGCCTGAGCAGTCACATCACCAAACGCAACTTCCTTGTCCGCTCCGCCGCGGAACTTCTCGAAGTCATTCCCGACGCGTTCCGCATTGCCGCGTCCGGACGCCCCGGCCCGGTCCTTATCGACATCCCCAAGGACGTCCAATGCGAGCTTGTGGAATTCGATGCCTGGCCCGAACCGGCTCTGCCCGATCCGCCTCCCGCGTTTGACCCCGACGCGGTGCAACGGGCGGCCGATCTGATAAATGCCGCTCAACGGCCCATTCTCTACGTCGGCGGCGGAGTCATCCAGTCGGGGGCAAGCCCCTTGGCCGTCAGTCTGGCCGAGAAATGTTCCATGCCGGTAACCATGACTCTCATGGGGCTTGGAGCCGTTCCTGCCGATCATCCGTACTGTCTGGGCATGTTGGGAATGCACGCAGCCCGATACACCAATCTCGCGTTGGAGCAATGCGATTTGCTCATCGCTGCCGGTGCGCGGTTCGACGACCGCGCCACGGGCAAGGTTTCCGAGTTCTGCCCGGAGTCGGGCATTATTCACATAGACATCGATCACAAGGAGCTGGATAAGATCAAGACCGCTCATGTCGGGATACTGGGCGACGTGAGCGAGGTGTTGCGGGCACTCCTCCCCCTGGCCGAAGAGAAGCCGCGGGCTGATTGGCTTGCCCATGTCCGGCATCTCAAGACGAGATATCCGTTGTTCAGTCCCTCCGGGGGGGATTTGCGCATGCCCCGTGAGCTGATAGTCAGAACTGCCGAGCTTCTCGACGAGGACACCATCGTGGCCACCGATGTGGGGCAGCACCAGATGTGGACGGCTCAGGTGTACCCCTTCCAAAAACCTCGTCAGTGGCTCACCTCGGGTGCTTTGGGCACCATGGGGTTTGGCGTTCCTGCGGCCATTGGAGCGGCCCTGGCCTGCCCCGACCGGCGGGTGGTCTGCTTCAGCGGCGACGGCAGTTTCCTGATGAACGTTCAGGAACTCGCGACGGCCGTCGAACAGAACGTGAATGTGAAGATCGTCTTGATGAACAACAACTCACTTGGTTTGGTGCATCAGCAACAGGACCTCTTCTATGAAGGAAGGTTCTTCGCATCGCGTTATGAAAAACAGGTCGATTTTGTGGGCATTGCCCGGGGGTTCGGCATGAAGGCCTTTGACCTGGCCGTCGGCCGGGACCCTTCGAGAACCCTGGCACGTGGATTGCGGCACTACGGACCGTGTCTCATCCATGCTCCCATCCATGAGAACGCACAGGTCTATCCCATGGTTCCCCCCGGAGCAGCCAACAGAAACATGATCGAGAGTTCAGGATGTACCGAGTCCGATGGTTTCGTGCGTTCGGCACGAGCCGTGAGGTAGTATCCGCCAGGAAGTGAAAGATTGAGGAATAGTATCACCACCAAGACACAAAGTCACCAAGGAAGAGAAGAGATTTATCCACAGATTGCACAGATGAACACAGATGGTGTAGGGGTAGGCCCCCATAGGCGCCAGCTTTTGCAACATGGCAAATCGGGCCGCTACCGGCGTGGTGCACAAATCACGGGCTGCACACCGTTTTCGGTGTTGAGATGCAGCGATCTTAATGTGCCGAAGGCACTTAGGAATTATAGCCGGGGGATTCATCCCCCGGAAAGAATGGGAGCAGCCAAATAGGATTTCCGTCCCGAAGGGACGGCGCACGATAGGCATGCAGAGTGGAGCGTACGCCTGAGTCCCTTCAGGACGCGCTCGTGAATACTCGGGGGTGCAACGTTTCCGGGCCTTGAAAGGCCCGGCTAAGATCGCGTGTCCCTTCGGGACGCTAAGAAAAACCGTGAACCAGACCACGTACACGCTTATGTTATCGCATATGGGGTAGGCCCCCGTGCCTACCCTGAACTCTGTCTCCTCTCATAGAGGGGATGCCTCCCGCAACACACGATCCCTGATTCTCGGACGCAGACCTCGCTCACTCACAACGTCTACTTTGCAGCCGAGTAGATCGCCGAGTTCTCGGATGAGTGCATTGTGCTGAAGCAAGCTTGTACTTTCGTCCAATTCGACAAGGAAGTCCACGTCACTGTCCGGTCCTGCGTCTCCTCCGGCTACCGAGCCGAAGACCCGCACATTGCGGGCGCCACGGCGTTCCGCCGCCTCAAGGATTTCCTCTCTCTTTTCTTCAAGAAGGCTCCTGATGCTCACCATTCCACCTCGTTCCCTTACCGCACGGCGGCCCTGCTCCGATTCCAGTATTACCTTACCGTGCCGGTCTCGGCAAGGAAGGTTGGTGATACCCACCAATGAGCTTTGTTCCAGGTGCCTGCCGGCGTCGTTTCTCGGGATTTCATGGAAGACCGTGACACGTGCGGTGCCCGGGCCTCCATTTGCTCCGCTCCCCGTTACGTGCTACAAACGATGGATGAGTGTACGTGACCGGCAGTGACTCACACGAGATGCCAAGAGTCCTGACCCGGGAAATCTCAGGTATCGTTTGTGCCGAGACATCCACTGAGTACCCGTACCAATATGGTTCCGGACTTCCCACGGTTTCAAAGGAGAATGTCCATTGCCCGGCAGGCTTGCCATTGATTTCGGAACATCCAACACGCGGGTGGCCCTCTGGGATGAGGTCCTGGACGAGGCCCGGACCCTGGCCGTCCCCGACGTATCGGCGACCGCCCGATACGAAGGACCGGAAGGCAAGACCATAGAGGTGCCGTACGTCCCCTCGTTGATCAGTTACGCGGGCAAGCGGTTGTGGATCGGCAAGCAGGTCGGCGACAAAGGCCTGCTGGAAGCCGGGACCACATTCCGGTGGATGAAGCGGTACATATCCAATAGACTGGAGATCCCCCGGAAGGTGGACGGTCGGTCGGTCAAGATTTCCGAAGCCGGATCCGACTTCCTGTCGCGAGTCCTCGTGTACACGACCGAAGCCGTCGACCTTGGCGACGAAGAGGTGGCGTTTACCGTTCCCGTGGAGTCCTTCGAGCATTATCAGGAGTGGCTCACCGGGGTTTGTGAAGCCGCCGGCATACCGCGTTACCGGCTCATCGATGAAGCCTCTGCCGCGGCACTGGGTTATGGGCTGAAGCTTAAGGCCGGTGATGCGTACATGGTCTTTGACTTCGGAGGCGGAACCCTCGACGTGTCCATCGTCCGTATGGAGCGGACCTCGGTCGGTGGAAGACGCTGCTCGGTGCTCGGCAAAGGCGGTGCGGAAATCGGAGGAACAACCATTGACAAGTGGCTTTACCGGGATTTCCTTGCAAAGAACGGGAAGCTCCCGGAGGACGTGAGACACGTGTCGGGCCTGCTGCTGCTGGAATTGGAACGGGCCAAAGAGTCTTTGACGGTGTCGGAGAAAGCCGACATAGTGGTTGCCGATCCGGATACCGGCGAAGTGCTCTCGGCCCGCTACTCCCGACCGGCCTTTGAGGATTTGCTCGAGGAAAACGGCCTGTTCGAGACGATCCACGCCACCATCAACCGGGCTCTTTCCGACGCGCGGGAACGGGGCTACGACAGCGATCACATTGCGGAAGTCCTCCTGGTGGGCGGTTCGAGCCTCATACCCAGCGTCCGCAGATCCGTGCGACAGGTGTTCGGACGCCGGGTCAGTTCTCATCGTCCGCTCGATGCAGTGGTCCTGGGAGCCGCGGCCTTTGTTCACGGAATGGACTTCTACGATCACGTGCAACATGAGTACGCATTGCGCTACTACGACAGGGACAAGGGCGAACATGACTATCTCAGGATAGTTCTCTCGGGAACGCCCTATCCCACCGACGGACACATAAGGGAAGTACTGGTGAGCGCGTCGTACGACGACCAGGAATCCCTCGGGCTCGACATCTACGAAATCGGCAGGAAAGAGTGCTTTGCATTGGGAGACGGACCGCAGTTGGATCTCGTATTCGACCCGTCGGGAGCGGCTCGTTTCCGGAAGCGTGAAGAACCGGAGGTTATGAGCCGGTTTTGGATCAACGAGAAGTGCCCGACCTTCATCGAAGCTTGCCCCAAGGCGAAGAGGGGCGACAAGCGCTTCCCGGTGCAATTCTCCATTGACGGCAACAAGAGGCTCTGTGTGACCGTACGGGACATTCGTTCGGGCAAGATGCTGCTCGAACGTCATCCGCTGGTCAAATTGACGTGAAATGCGGGAGCGGCGTCTCCGCGTCCCGTTGCTTTGCAGGACCGGTCCTCGTGGGAACAAAAGCTTACCGTGCAGGGAGGGTCTCCATGTCGCATTTTACCACGTTGAAGACGCACATAGTCTTCAAAGACTATCTCAAGCAGGCTTTGGAAGACCTTGACATAGCCTTTGAAGAAGGCCCGTTGGAAATCAGGGGTTATCATGGCATCCATACCCCTATTGAACAGTAGGTATGGAGAAGCATGAAGATTCAAACCGAGTTGTCTAGGCTAATAATCCCCAACGACGTCTCTTACCTCGGGGTGGCCTCCAATTATGTCGGCGAAATATCGGCCAAGTGTGGATTCTGCCCTCAAGATCGGACCTCCCTTGAGGAGGGAATGAGGGAGGTATTGGGGAGAATCATACATTACTCCTTCGAACCCCTCGAAAGAGCCGAGATCGAGATATCCTGCGAGCGCACAGTCGAAGGCCTGAAGGTCGTCGTCACCGACCAGGGCCTGCCGCTTGATCCTCACCGCCCCCCCGTGGAAAAAGTCCGCACGGACACGGGAGGAACCGAAGAGGTTTCATGGGCAGAACTGTTTTCACACTACATGGACGAGGTCTACTTCAAGAGCTTGGGACCGAGCGGAAAGCAGACCGTACTCGTCAAATACTGCCCAGACCCGATTGAGGGCTATTTTAAGCCCTGTCCGTTAGGGCCGTATGCTCCGATCGCATCCGCTAAGTCCGTGGAAGGGACGCGGTTTACCATCCGGGAGATGCAGCCCCCCGAGGCGGTGGAAGTGGCGAAACTGATCTACGAGGCGTATGGCTACTCGTACGGCGTAGAGCAGTTCTACTACCCGGAGCGTATCGAAGAATACAACCTTGAAGGGTACCTGCTATCTCATGTGGCTGTCTCCGCGAAGAACGAAATAGCCGCCCACGGAGCCCTGGCACGGCGAGAGCACTGGCCGAGAATAGTGGAGATGGGACAGGGTGTGGTCAAGCCGGAGTTCCGCGGCCATGGGTGTTTCAACCTCTTGACCGAGCACATGGTGAAGAAGGCCAAATCCTTAGGATACATGGGGATATTTGCGCGAGGGGTTACGGTGCATCCCTATTCCCAACAGACTTTGCACAGATTCGGTTTTCAGGATTGCGCAATCACCCTCGGTTACGGACCCAAGTCGACTTCTTACAAGGGCTTGCGGGAAACGTTGGCACAACGCATCTCCCTAACCACCGCTTTTCTGTATTTTGGCGACCCTCCGAAGCCGGCAATATACGCTCCTCCACACCACAGGGAGATTATACTGAAGCTGTACAGGCAGATGGGCGTTGAACCCGAGTTTCGGGACCCGGTGCGCCACGACCTCTATAACGCAACCGGTTCAGTGCGCCATGGGACGCATGATCGAACCGCTTTCGGCGAGATCGAAGTTGAGCGCTTCGGCCGCGACACCGTTCCGGAGGTTCGACGCAGGCTTAGGCAGATGTGCTGCGCCAAGGCGGAACTTATCGGCCTGTGGCTGGACATGTCCGACCCTGCCGTCTTTTATCTCACTGAGGAGTTCGAGGCGATGGGGTTCTTTTTTGCGGGTATTTTGCCCGGGGCCGGCGTGGGAGATGCCCTGATGCTCCAGTATCTAAACAATATGCCCTTAGATTACGGTGAGATACAGCTGGAATCCGAGATGGCCAAGGAGCTCTTGACCTATATCCGGGAGCACGATCCCAACGTGATCGACTGAGTCGAGCGCGGTAACCTCCCGGGAGTGCCGCGTATCTTGCCTGAGGATTTGTGATCGGGTGGTTCCATGAAGCATAATTCAAGGGATGTGGGTCTTTTCTCTTGATCTGCCTGAATCCGTAGACGTACACTCCGCCATTGCACTGCAGTCAGGATTTCGGAGAATAAGCGGATATGTCGACGTATCCTACCCTTAGCAAGCGGCAGGTATGGACCATCTGGGGTGCTGCTACATCATTCTATTTCTTGAGAGTAATCCTGTTCATTGCACTGGGGGTGTTCGGAGCAAAAATTCAGACGGCGTTTTCGATCAGCGCGGGCAGATTCGGGAGTCTTGCGGGTGGGGCTTACGTCGTCTATGGAATTCTCCAACTCCCCCTCGCTCTGCTTATGGATCGCATCGGTCCCCGAATAGTTCTTACAGTGTCCTGTAGTGCGTGTGTCTGCGGGTCGCTGGCCTTCGCTCTGGCCACAAACATGTATTGGGCCGAATTAGGTTCTTTGCTGATTGGCGGGGGAGCCGCCATTGCCTACGTGGGCGCCATGTCTGTCACGCGGCGTTTGTTCTTGGCCACTGATTTCGCCTTTGTGGTAGGTTTGATCGTCCTTGTCGGTAGTGCGGGCGGAGCGGGGATGCAAGAGCTTTTCGCCGTTCTGACAAGATGGGAAAGTTGGCGAACCATCGTGATGGCTTTGGCCGGACTCGGCACTCTTATTTTGGGGTTACTGTGGCTCATCATCCCCCCCGAAGTTTCTCGCAAAGAGTCAGGGACTCCTCCTGCCCGTCCAAGAAACCTCTTGTCATGGTGCAAGGATCTCAAGGGTGTCGTGTCACATAGGCAAATATGGTTGGCAGGCATCTACCGGGGCCTCACCCTCGGTCAAATGCTTTCGTTCGGTTACGTCTGGGACATCCCTTTTCAGATGACCCGCTACAATGATCTTAGCAAGTCCGTAGCAATAAACTGTGCCGTGCTCATCGGATTCGGCCTGGGCAGCGCGACGGTGGGCCGTATATCTGATCGCATAAGGAGCCGGTTGTTGCCGATGCGAATCACGGCGGTGGTAATGATGTTCCTTATGGGATGTCTCATTTGGTTCCCCGGTGCGAACGCCTGGGTTGAGGCGTGCCTCCTATTCGGTTTCGGCTTTAGCTGCGGCGGTGCCTCCCTCGGTCATGCACTGGGAGCTGAGAGCAGCCCCAAGTACTTGACTGCCACGGCACTCGGATTTGTCAGCACGATAGCCTATTTGATTGCGGGGGGTCTTCAAATACTGCCGGGGATCTTTCTTGATATGACACCAACGCCCCATCCGCTTGCAGGAATGGTCTGTCGGCATACCGTCGGCCAATACTGTGACTCCTTCATCATATTTCCCATTGCTTCCATCTGCGCTCTGGCGGCAACGGTGGGACTTCGTGAGAACTTCCCGGAGAGATCTCCCGAGGCACGGCGAAGCAATGATACGGCTTCAGCACGCAACACTGGAGGTTGTGAGACAGATACGTGCGGGAACGGCCCGGATTGATCTTGGCCCGCTGTTCGTCTTAAATTACTCCGTCACAGGGTGGTCTTCACATGTGGATAGTCCGACTGGCATTGCGTCGCCCGTACACGGTTGGGGTAATGTGTTCTTTGGTCCTTGTCCTGGGCGTCCTTTCATTGTCCAGGATGACCGTGGATATTCTTCCGGCCATTCATATTCCGGTTGTGATAGTCGTTTGGAACTACCCGGGACTGGCTGCCGAGGACATGGAACGGCGAGTAGTCCTCATCTCGGAGCGGGCTTATTCAACGACCATCAACGGAATTTCGCGCATAGAGTCCCAGTGCATTCAGGGCACCGGCATATTGAAGGTTTACTTTCAACCCGGTTCGGACCTGGGTACCGCAATCTCGCAGATCACTTCGGTATCCAACACCGTACTCCGCATGACGCCGCCGGGGATGCAGCCTCCGTCAATCCTTCAGTTCGATGCATCCAACGTTCCCGTGGCGCAGATGACCGTTTCAAGCAAGACGATGACCGAGCAGGCGCTGTTTGATTACGGCCTCAATTTCATCAGGGTAAGACTGTTCACGATCCCTGGGCTTTCCACCCCGCCGCCGTTCGGAGGGAGGATGCGCCAGATAATGGTGGACATAGATGCCGACGCCCTGGCGTCCCGCGGAGTCTCCCCGGGCGATGTGGTGGCCGCGCTCCAGTCATCGAACGTCATTCTACCTGCGGGCACGGCTCGAATAGGGGATACGGAATATAATGTGTTGACCAATGCCGGTGTCGATGCGGTGGACCACTTCAAGACCATCCCCATTAAGGTAGTGGGAGGCCGGCCGGTCTTCATCGGTGACGTGGCTCGCGTGTCCGACAGTTTTGCCGAGCAAACCAATATTGTCAGGATCGACGGGCAGCGCGCGACATACCTCGCGATTCTGAAGCACGCCGACGCCTCGACCCTGGCGGTGGTGGAGGCTACGAGGGAGGTCCTGCCGTCGATCATGGCCACGGCTCCCCAGGGACTGGAACTGAAAATCGACTTCGATCAATCCGTTTTTGTCATTGCCGCCATCGAAGGGGTGATGCGTGAAACGGTACTTGCCTCGCTGCTGGTATCCGTCATGATTCTGATATTCCTCGGCAGTTGGCGCAGCATGGTCATAGTCATCATCTCCATACCGCTCGCCCTTCTCACCTCCATTATAGGTCTTAAACTGACGGGCAACACAATAAATCTCATGACGCTTGGGGGGCTGGCACTGGCGGTCGGCATGCTCGTTGACGACGCGACGGTGGAGGTGGAGAATATCCATCGTAACCGTGCCATGGGTAAGACGTTGACGATCGCAATACTTGACGGCGCGGGGCAAGTGGCAGTACCGGCCATTGTGGCCACCCTTTCCATTTGTATCGTATTCTTTCCCGTGGTGCTCCTGTACGGTCCGGCAAGATTTCTCTTCACACCGATGGCTTTGGCTGTCGTCATTGCCATGCTTGCTTCTTATCTGCTCTCTCGTACGCTGGTCCCGACGCTGTCGCGTATGCTCATGCCCTCGGGAGACGTACAAGATGACTCCGACCGCGGCAACGTGCGATCTACAGGGCGAGTGCGAAATCTCGCATTAGCGCTGAATCGCATGAGGGATTACTATTTCGATCGTTTTCGTGAATCGTACGCACGTTCGCTGCATACCGTCCTGCAACACCCGAGATTCAGCATCGTCATCGCCGGTCTGCTGTTCTTGATCAGCTTGGGTCTGGTTTTCTTTGTAGGAACCGACTTCTTCCCATCGGTGGACCCGGGAATCATGAAATTGCATTTCAGGGCCCCCATCGGCACGCGACTGGAAAGGACCGAAGAACTCGTGGCGCAAGTCGAGAACAAGATTCGAGAAATCATTCCGAGAGAAGAAATCCAGACCATCAACTCCATGATCGGGGTACCGATATTCATCAATTTGGCTTTCGTCCAAACCGACAACATAGGCGGCATGGACGCGGACATCCTCATAGCACTGAAGAGCGGCCACCGTCCTACGTCTGAGTATAGAAAGAAGATTCGTGAGGCCCTGCACAGAGATTTTCCCGACGCCGGGGTATACTTTCAGGCAGCGGACATCATAACTCTGGTCCTTAACTTCGGGCTTACCTCTCCCATCGAAGTGCAAATCGAAGACCGGGACATGCAGCGCGGCCATGAGCTTGCCGTGAAGTTGAAGTCCGCCATGGCCGAAATTCCCGGACTCGAGGACATCCACATTGTGCAAGTCTTTGACTATCCCGCTTTCCAGTTGGACATCGATCGTACACGCGCGGCATACCTGGGCATGAGTGAAAGAGATGTCGCCAAGAGCGTTCTGATTTCATTGGCATCAAGTTCTCTGATTGCCCCGTCGTATTTCGTGAACCCCCATAACAATGTTAACTATACCGTGGCGGTACAGATCCCCATCAGGAACCTCGACTCGTTGGACAGTCTTCGGGCCGTGCCCATCACGCCCCCTACTCCCGCCGACCCGCTGCAGCAAGCTTCGACGACTCCTTTGGCGGGCTGCCCCCAGGCACCGGCACAGCCGCTGGCAAACCTGGCCAATATATACAACAGAGTTTCCGCTGCTAATATAAGCCATTACACGATACAACGTATAGTCAGTATCGGAGCTACCCTGGAAGATCTTGACCTCGGGTGGGTTTCCAAGCGCATCCTGGAAAAGATCAAGGGCCTGGGAGAACTTCCTCCCGGAACCTCCATAAGGCTGCGAGGACAATACGAAGTCATGTCCGAGTCGTTCCGCAGCCTTGCTCTGGGCCTTATCCTGGCAGCCATACTGGTCTATTTGCTTATGGTAATGCTCTTCCAGTCATGGCTTGATCCGTTCATTATCATGGCTGCGGTTCCCGGCGCGTTTGCCGGAATTCTGTGGATGCTTGCACTGACCGGGACCACGATCAATGTGGAGTCGCTCATGGGTACGATTATGGCAGTCGGTATAGCTACGTCGAATTCGATCTTGCTGGTCAGTTTTGCCAACGACCTGCGGGTGGAACACGGGCTCTCCGCTACCGAGGCTGCTTTGGAGGCCGCCAAGATCAGATTGAAACCGGTCCTGATGACGGCTCTGGCCATGATTCTCGGCATGCTGCCCATGGCCCTGGCTCTGGGGGAGGCCGGTGAACAGAACGCTCCCCTGGGACGCGCCGTCATTGGCGGTCTTGTCGTGGCAACGGTCGTGACGCTTTTCATAGTGCCCACTATTTATTCCCTCTTACGCAAGGATATGCCCACCAAGTACCTCCTCGAGCAAAGGTTCCTTGCTGAAGCGACAGGAAAAGTCTTGAAGGAAGAAAGACATGGATGAAACGCAAGACGAACGACCCAGGTATGGCCGGAAGCGTTTTTGCCTGGTGGGCGTCGCGAGCGTTGTCGTAGCGCTGGCGGTAGTCATGGGCCTGCTTTGGGTCAAGGAGCATCGGCTCGCTCGTGAGGAGAAGGCACGCAAGGATGCGGCCCGAAAAGGTCCGACGGTTCGAGTAGTAACCGTGCTCGAGGCCCCGAAGAGTCGGCCTGTCACACTTACCGGCGAAGCCCGTCCCTACGCGACTGCAACGCTGTATGCCAAGATCAGCGGCTATCTTCAGGAAATTTACGTAGATAAAGGCGACCACGTGAAGCAGGGTCAGGTACTGGCCAAAATCGATTCGCCCGAACTGAACCGAGACTATCTCGCCGGCTTGGCCGATGCGAAGAACAAGCGAGCCGAGGCCCAGCGGGCTCAACACCTACTGGAAACGGGCGCGATCTCTCCTCAGAATGCCGAGACCACGCAAACGGCGGCGGAGGTCGCTGAAGAGCACGCCCTTGCGTTACGGGTCCAGAAGAACTATCAATTGATAAAAGCGCCCTTCTCGGGGACGATAACGGCACGTTATGCCGACCCGGGAGCGCTGCTGCAGGCAGCGACGGGGGCCCAGACTACGGCACTGCCGGTTGTTACTCTTTCTCAAACTGATCGCCTGCGCGTCTATGCTTATCCGGATCAGAAGACGGCGAGCCTGGTGACTGTAGGCGATCGGGTGGAAGTCACGGACGTGACCAGACCTGAAGTGAAGCTTTCCGCCACTGTCGACAGAACCAGCGGCGAACTCGACCCCAAGACCAGGACTCTTCTCGTGGAGAGCGACCTGGACAATCGTGAAGGCAAGATAGTTCCGGGAAGTTTTGTCCGGGTCACTCTCTTTGTTCGATCGGATGCGGTGGCACAGATCCCTCAGGGATGTCTGGTGATGCGGGAGGACAAACCCTGGGTGGTTGTCTTGAAAGACAACGACACGGTGACATTTAGACCTGTCGACATAGGCGAGTCCGATGGCCTTACGCTGCCCATTACTTCAGGAGTCACCCCGGGACAGCGCCTGATCCTGAATCCCGGTTCGACCCTCTCAGAGGGAGAGCACGTGCAACCCCTGGAAGCCCAGGAGTATGGGGCAAATACTCCTGCCGGTAACCGGCGTTCGGCGAAATAATAATATCCGGAAGACGGCAGCCCCGAGAGTGACCGTCCGGTGCCGGGTGGCTTCCAATCAAAATACTCGTAAATTCTCAACAACCCCGGGAGCGAAGCTTCCAGTGAAGACCAGCCGTAGATTGGAAAACGCAGAGAAGAGAAGGCCGACTCTTTCTTTCGCTTTCTCCGCGCCTCCGCGTGAGAACTCTTTCTCAAACGAGTCCGGGGTAACGATAACCCCACTTTCTCCCACCTTCTGCAACAATAGGGATCAAATACCCATCCACTCTCCGGTTTTCAGGTAGTGCTGCAATCCGTACACGATCTTCTTGAAGAGCGGATCATCATCAGGCATAGCCTCAATCATCTCGTTTCCTTGTTCTTTGAGTGCAGTGAACTTGAGCGTCGAGGTGCCGGTGCACGTTCCGGTGCCGCGGCAGCGGTCATCGTCTTTTCCGGGGACCCTTTCACGTGCGGTGTCCCGGCTCCATTTGCTCTGTTCCCCGTTACGTGCTACAAGCGATGGGTGAGTAGGGGACCGGCAATAACTTCACACGGGATGTCAAGATTCCTGACCCGGAAAATCTCAGGCATCGTTACCGCAGAAAAATCCACCGGGTACCCATACCACAGTCGTTCCAGACTTCCGCCAATGTCAACTGTGTGACCGTACGGGACATTCGTTCGGGCAAGATACTGCTCGAACGTCATCCGCTGGTCAAATTGACGTGAAATGCGGGATCGGCGTCTCCGCGTCCCGTTGCTTTGCAGGACCGGTCCTCGTGGGAACAAAAGCTTACCGCACAGGGAGGGTCTTCATGTCGCATTTTACCACGTTGAAGACACATATCGTCTCCAAAGACTATCTCAAGCAGGCTTTGGAAGACCTTGACATCGCCTTTGAAGAAGGCCCGTTGGAAATCAGGGGTTACCAGGGCATTCATACCCTTGTGGAAATCAAGATACCCACCGGTAATCCCGGCTACGACCTCGGCTTCCGCAAAAGCGGGGATACCTACGAACTCGTTGCCGATTGGTACGGCATCGAAGAAATCGAACAGCATGAATTCCTCGGCCGTATAACGCAACGGTACGCATATCGCGTGGCCATGGAACAACTTGTTCAACAGGATTTCACCGTTGTCGAGGAAGAGATTCAGGCGGACAATACGATCCGCATTACGGTGCGCCGCATGACGTGAACGGTCGCAGCTAATGAGAAACGACCGTCAAGCCGGCCGGGACCCGCCCCGAATGAGCGCATTATCTCGTTCCCGGGCTCTGCCCGGGAATGCCCACCGGGAGGCTCCGCCTCCCTCGTAGCCTGGGCCTTCGTGCCCGGAAATGGAAATCGAATCCTCACCCCAATCAGCAGATGAAGCAGGTACAGCGGAAAGATACCAATGAGCGAGATCCAGGAAATAGACGTCATCGTGAAGCCCGACGGCACCGTCAGGCTCGAGGTGAGAGGTGTCAAGGGCAGGAAATGTTTAGCCTTAACCGAGGGGATTGAGGAGCTTCTGGGCGGAGCGGTAAGCGAACGCGTCTTCACCGACGAGTACGAGCAAGAAAACGTGGAGCAAACCCTGGAAGATACCCTGGAGCAACGCCGTACGTGAGGATGCCGGCACTTTTTCTCTTGTTTCCCTCTTGGGTAGTGCTAGACTCGTGACAGCAACGGTAGGAGGTTTCACCCATGCCGGAAAGAGACGTTGCCGCAAGAGCGGTTCTCGAGGACATCAAGGCCGGACTGGACAACGGCACTCTGAGACGGAAATACAGACTGTCCCCGGAAGGTCTGCAAAAGGTCTTCGATGATCTTGTCGCGGCGGGCTTGCTGGAACTTGTCGAAAATAGGTATATCGTTCCCGCGGTTCGCCGCCTCAGCGCGAAAAGCATCGTCAATGACATACGGTCGGGGATGAAGAGCGCGGAACTATTGGAGAAGTACGCTCTCAGCCCACCGCAATTGAAGACATCTTTCGATGTCCTCGTGGGGAGCAATGCCGTCAATCCGGACGAGCTCCCCGCCGACATCCTCCTGAACCCGGAGAAGGTTGAGTCTCCGAACCAGCGGGCCCTCGAACGGTACTTCATTGATTTCGAGCTCCCCATCGTCGAAATAGGCCCTCCGGAGATTGACGGAAGGGTGCGGGACCTCACCGAGAAAGGCGTCGGAACAATCGGCATCCCGTCCAAGGTGGACGATATAAAGAGGTTTCTCGTTCTCCACGACGAGTTCGTTCTCATCGAACCGTTCATGTTTGAAGCCCAATGCCGGTGGGCCCGAAACGATCCGGACGGCGAGCACTACGCAGGGTACCTGATTACGGGAATAGGCGAAAAAGACTTGCGGGACCTGCGGCAGCTCATACATCTGGTGACGTTTTACGCATAACGCCGGCCGGAGATTTCTCTCCCCGTGCGGAGGCAATTGGGAACGAATGGAGAGTTGCAACCGAACTTATGAAACGGTGCACCGGCCCCCCGTATGCTAAGTGTCTGTCCTAAAACAAACCTTGCAAGTTGGCAATCCGGGGACACGATTCCGAGTTTTGCGAAGTCGCATGGCGCTGTTCGCAAAATCGGATCATGTCCCCGATTGGCGCCGGCCCCTATGGCTATACCATTGAAGAGAGGCCCGAGGGATGATAGGCTTATTTTGTGACAGACCCTAAGGGCGGCGTAACTACCCTGAACGCGGGGCAGGCATCAATCACGCTTCTCCCTGAACAACACCGAGAACGTCGTCCCGCCGGCATCCTTGCAGCCCCGCACGTCGGCAGCGTAAGGGCAGGAGGACACCGCGCCCGGACACATGAACCGGTCGTTTGTCAAATGGCGGCATCTCTCCGTCTCGAAGCTGATATCGAAGAAACCTTCTTCAGCGAGGATCTTCAGGCCCATGAGTTCCAGCCCTTTCCCCCCCGCATCAAAATCAAAAGGACTTTTCGTAGCATACCGGTCCGTATCCTGGGTGTGATGAAATGCCTCGAAGACGAAGTCCCGGTCGCCGGCCGCGATGCCCACGCCGCTGTCGGAAACTTGGAGAAGAACTCCGCCGGGAGATTCCTTCAGTGAAATAACGACTTCTCCCTGATCCGGAGTGTTCTCGATTGCGTTCTTCACGAGAGTTCCGACGACTCTGGAGAAGACCTGCGGGTCGATGATGTCGGTCGCGGGGTCCTCCGAATCGATGACCAGGGTTAGTGAGCGGTGAGCGCTTCTCCGTCGCATGTCCTCCACGATTTCTTCCAACGTGGAACGTATCGGGAAGTTCGTCGGCCGATAGGTGCGGGGCGCTACGATTTCTTGGACGATTTGTTGAATGTCGGATAGGCGTCCCACGCTCCGCTTGATCCGGTCGATTTTTCTCCGCTTCAGCGCCGACGGCAGATCCTCGTCATCCAGATCCTTCACCGACCCCTTGATGATTGCCAACGGAGTGTTCAATTCGTGGGACAGGTGGTGAACGGCCAGGCGTCTTGAACGCTCGATGGATTTGAATGCCGTGATGTCGCGGGCCACATTGACCGATCCGAGGAGCACGCCTTGTTCGTCCCGCAACGGCGAAACCCGCAGGTCGAACACTCTGCCGAGACTTTCGTCATACACCTCCGCCGAGACTCCCTTTCCCTCGGCAAGCACCCGCGTGTCGGGGCATAATGCCGCGAGACTCTTCCCCGCAGTCCGGGCAATCCGGCAGTCTATCCCGATCAAGCGGTCCGCATCGACATTGAGTCTATCCGCGGCCGCTTTGTTGGCACGCACGATTTCCTGCCTGGAGTTGAGGATGAGAATAAGGTCTGAGACCGAATTAAAGGTGCGTTCCCACTCGTTTTTCGCCCGAAGAATCTCCTCCTGTGCCTTCACCTCGGCGGTCACGTCGAGAAACGTCGTGATCGTCCTCTTGTTCGGGAGCAGTACGGCCCGGAAGGAAATCTTCTTGAAACTGCCGTCCTTGCATTTCACCGTAAAGACCCTGGGACTTGCCTCTGCTCCTATGCCGTACTCGCCCCTGATTTCCGATGTGTCTTCCCGCCAGATGGACGCCGCCTTGTTGCTGCTTCCTTCGCTGGGATATGCCTGGGAAAACCACGACATGGAGTTCGGGATATCGTCGATGGAATACCCGAAAATCTCCGTAAACTTGGGGTTGGCGTACTCGGTGCGCTGGTCCGGCGCCAGCAGCACCAGGCCGAACGGAGCCATCTCGGCAAGCGTTCTGAACCTTTCCTCACTTTCTTTGAGAGCCGCCTCGGCGTGTTTGCGATCCGCAATATCGCGAAGCGTGACAAGAATGCCCGCGGGGTTGCCTTCATGATCGCGATACCGCGATGAACTGATACTGATATCCAGCAGGTTGCCGGCCTTCGTATATCTCTTGGTCTCAAAGCCCATGCACGGTGTGCCCTCTTCGATCAGCCCCCGGATGATCTTCATGGTTGCTTCCCGTTCGAAATCGGGGAGGAAGGGAATCCGCTTACCCTCGACTTCTTCCATGGTCCATCCGAATATCCGAGTGAATGACGGGCTCACGTAATGAGCCCGGCCTTCCATGTCATAGATGACGATGGCGTCTGCAGAGGAGTTAAGGAGCGAAACGTAGAGTTCCTCCCTTCTCGTGGCCTCTTCGTAGAGTTTCTTGAAACTCTCTTCCCTCTCCCAGAGCCTTTCCTGAGCCCGCTTGCGGGTGACTTCCACCGCAGCGAGGTTGCCCAGCAGCGATAAGGTGTCCAGATCGGACTTGAAGAAAGGCGTCTTGGTTCTATTGAACACGTACAGTACCCCCACATTGGTGCGGCCTATCTGAACCGGCACGGCGATTCCGGAAAACAATCCCTCTTTCCGGGCAATATCATGGAATGCAGGCCCGATATCTTTGAAATAGTCCTCCACCACGTAGAGCCGGCCCGTTTCGGCCACCTTGCCGCCCAAGCCTACCCCAAACGGTATTCTCAGGCTCTTGAACTCCTCGGTAACGATTCCCGAGAGCGTGTGCATATACAGGTCGCCTTCCCGTTCGTCTCTCAGTGCAAGAAACGCCTTGTCGGATCCCAGAAGCCGGCGGCTCTTTTCCACGATCAATGCGAGGTTTTCGTTCAGGGAACACTCTGCCGACATCGCCAGTGCCAGATCGTAGAGTACTTGGAATTTCTTGAGCTCGTCCGCAAGCTTGGCCTCTGCACGTTTGCGGGGAGTAATGTCGCGGAGGTGCACCACGCTCCCGCCCGGCTCCCCGGCCTTGTCGAAAAACGTGGCTCCACTGATGCTCACGTCGATAATCCGGCCATCCTTGGTGTACCTTCTGGTTTCCGTATCGCTGAAGTTCTCGCCTTTCAGCACCTTGTCTATCATTTCCCGAGTTTCCGGCCAATTCTCTTCGGGAACAAAGTCGGTCCGTTTCCCTTTCAGTTCATCGAACGTCCACCCGAAGACCCGCGTAAACGCCGGGTTGGAGTATGTTGGAACCCCGGTCATGTCGTATACGATGATCGGATCGGGAGAAACATCCAACAGCGTCAGGTAAAGTTGCCTTCTCCTTTCCGCTTCCTCGTAGAGATCTCTGTATCTTTCCTCGCTCTCGCGTAGTCTCCTTTCCGCCTGTTTGCGTTGGGTAATGTCTCGGAGAATCGTAAGCAGACCGGCCGGTCTGCCATCGCCGGCGTGATAGCGTGAAGCGCTGATGCTTATGTCGACCAGATTGCCGGCCTTGGTAAGACGTCTGGTCTCGAAAACGCCGTACAGAGACCCCTCCCTCAGTGTTTCCTCGATCTTGGCAAGAGAGACTTCCCGCTCGGACTCCGGAAGGAACGGTATGCGCCGGCCTTGAACCTCCTCTTGAGTCCATCCGAAGATACGCGTGAAGGAAGGGTTCACGTACTGAGCCAATCCCTCCATGTCGTAGATCACGATGGCATCGGGCGACGACTTCAACAAAGAACGGTAAAGCTCTTCACGGCGGCGTGCTTCGTCATGGAGCCCGAGATTATGCTCCCCACGTTCGGCACGGCGTCGGAGAAGGCCGATTTCCTCGATAAGCTGGGCTTTGGTCTTGTCCTGGTCTCTCATCTGGAGTGCTCCCCAGGTGGTACCGATGTCTCACGGGACAACTATGGCGGGTCTGTTTCCATTGTGGCAGTTCGGGTTCAACTTTACGCCGGCCGGCCGTCAAAGTCAAAGGACTATCATGGCCCGGAGTTGTTTCCCGGCGGCCACGGACCATGAGAGATCTCGCGGCCGTCACGCAATCCGGGTCAAATACCCTGCGAAGCCCCGAGGACAGGCATTGCCGGGCGGTTTCACCATACTGAACAAGTGCGGCACCGTGCCCTTGCCTTGAATGTCCTTGACACAAAACTTTTGTCCACACTATAAGTAAACATCTCAACACAAGAAGCGAGGATCGAAACATGGCTGAGAGCGTTCTCAAAGGCAAACGGATGCTTGCCGTAGACGATGAGCCCGACATTCTCGAAATTCTGGGGGAAGAGCTCGACAAGTACGGGGTCAACTTAGACAAGGCCCTGTCCTACGAGATTGGAATCCAGAAGCTCTCTTCTTTCACCTATGACCTTGTGATACTTGACATAATGGGGGTCAGGGGCTTCGAGCTCCTCATGTTCGCAGCGGCAAAGGACTTGCCTGTAGTCATGCTCACTGCCCATGCGCTGAGCTCGGAATCGTTGAGGAAATCCGTTGAACTGGGGGCGCGGGCGTACGTTCCCAAGGACGAAATCGATAACATAGCGCCCTTTCTTGAGGATGTCTTGAGCCTCAGCTACGAGTCGGCCTGGAAATCCCTATTTAAAAGGCTCGGGTCGGTTTTCGGCACGCACTTCGGTCCTGAGTGGCGGAAATCGGAACAGGAATTCTGGACGGACTTTGAAAAACGGCTCGAGGTCGAACACTCAACCATCATCAAGGGGTAATACCTTTTATTATCTTAGTGCTCCGCGGCGTAATTGCGGCGACGTGTTGCCGGCGGTGGTGGGCAAATGTGCTGCGGAGCGTGCATCGTGGCCGATCCGGGATGTCCTCGATGCCGGCCGCATCCCGGTGAAACCTCCGGGGCAAATCGAATGAGCGATCCAAAACGTATTCTCTTGGTCGACGATGAACAACCGAACTTAGATCTCTTGGAAGCCATGCTGGAGCCTCTCGGATATGAAACCATAAAGGCAATGGACGGGAATCAGGCTCTGTCCATGCTGACTCCCGAGATAGACCTGGTGCTCCTGGATGTCATGATGCCCGGAATCGACGGTTACGAAGTGGCCCGGCGCATCCGTGAACACCCTGACTACGGGCACATTCCCATAATCATGGTGACCTCTCTTAGGGAAAGGGAGGATAAGCTGCGCGCTGCGGAGGCCGGTGCGAACGATTTCATTTCGAAGCCCATAGACAAGGTGGAACTGCGGGTTCGGACGGCATCTTTGCTCAAGATGAAGGAAGCCCAAGATATCATCAGAAGACACAGGGCCGAACTCGAAGAAACCGTAGCCATGCGTACTGCGGCCCTGCGAGAGAGCGAAGAGCGGTTTCGGACCGTATTCGAGGCCGCCCAAGACAGCATTTTCCTGAAGGACACGGAACTCAAGTACACCCACGTCAACCCGGCCATGCTCAAGCTTCTTGAAAAAACCATTGACGACATCGAAGGAAGGAGGGACGGGGACCTGTACCCTCAGGAATTTTCAAGGAGGATCCGGGACCTGGAACTCAGGGTTCTCGCGGGGCAAAGTATTGAGACGGAGCAGACCATTGTCCCGGGCGAGGTACCGGTAATCATTAGCTGCGCGCGGGTGCCGATGCGCGACTCGTCCGGAAGAGTCACGGGGATCTGCGGCATAGCCCGGGACATCACCGAGCGCAAACCGAGACACGTCAAACGGACTCATCGCGTGGAAGACTACCCGTCCCCGGCCATGAGATCCACTCTGGAACAAATCCGCCTGGCAGCCAAAACCGACGCACTGGTGCTGTTCCTGGGGGAGAGCGGAGCAGGGAAGGACTACCTTGCCCGGTACCTCCATGATCACTCGAGGAGAGCCGACGGACCGTTCTTCAGTATAAACTGTGCC
The DNA here is from genome assembly GCA_043806215.1 of Pseudomonadota bacterium. Lineage (GTDB taxonomy): Bacteria > Desulfobacterota > Desulfomonilia > Desulfomonilales > Desulfomonilaceae > JAVHLK01. The sequence continues at coordinate 23,816 of JAZDHD010000463.1, forward strand.
GCTCTCGCCCCGGAGTTGGCGGAATCGGAACTCTTCGGCCATGAATCGGGAGCGTTCACCGGTTCACGCGGCCGGAAGCGAGGACTGTTGGAGTTGGCTGAAGGAGGGACTCTCCTGCTCAACGAGATCGGAGATCTCTTGCCTCAGCTCCAGGCCAAGCTCCTGACGTTTCTCGACACGCAATCCTTCACCCGGGTGGGCGGTGAGAAGAACGTGTCGGTTAGCGCCCGGCTCGTGGCCGCGACAAACCGTGAGTTGGAAAGAGAGGTCGAACTCGGCAGTTTCCGCAAAGATCTCTTCTACAGGCTGAATGTCTTCTCCATCCGGGTCCCTTCCCTGAGGGAGAGGATGGACGACCTGCCTTTGATCATCCACGACCTGCTGGAATCTCTTGTAGAAAAGATAGGGATGAACGAGATCCCCGTCATCGATGCCCAGGCCCTCACGGCCCTGCGGAACTACCGCTGGCCCGGCAACATCAGGGAGTTGAGAAACGTCGTGGAAAGGGCTCTCATTCTGTGCCGAGACGACAGGATCACCCTGAAGGACATCGGCATGAGTCAGACGGTCGACCACTGCGACGACAACGGTGCTCTCGACGATACATCATTCACCATCAGTTTTTCGGCCGGGATGTCGATGACGGATGCACTTCAGGAAGTCAAGACGTGGATGGTTTCCCAAGGGCTGCGCCTTTCCGGCAACAGCGTGAAGGATGCGGCGGCGTTGCTCGGCATCTCCCGTGATCAAATGAAGTACCTCATGAAGACGCTGACAATACGAAGGGAATAATTACCCGCGGCGCCTCCCGTGGGAGGGTAAATATTACCCCTATCAACATCCTGTTTTCGCTATTTTTTCTTCATTTCATCGACTCGCGGGTAATTTTCACCTGGTGAAACCAACCCGACGCCGTGTTCCCGCACCAAAGTCCCCTCATCCTCCGCCCTGCCAACTTACCGATTTCACTGGAAGCAACCGTTCTTTTTGCTGTAAGAACCATAGTGGTACGCCTTGTGCAACAGTAGCCATCCAAGAAGAACGACCCATACCGCGCCTGTCGGCCGTGAGGCCTGCGGCGGAACATTGCTAAGGAATTCCGTACGAGAATCGTGCAATGAAGAACGGCCTTCACCAATCCAAGATCCGGGCGCTCGTCGTGGCGGACTCTCCGTTCATGGGAATGCAGCTGGCCGAGATCCTGAACGGAGACGATGCGCTGGAAGTGATAGGCCGGGCGGCGAACAGTATCGAAGCGTTGAGAATGGTGAAGGAGCTTCGGCCGGACGTGGCGGCCATGGATGTGGATGTGCACAACACGGATGGAATCACGGTTCTGAAGCACATAATGCTGAAGCATCCCCTTCCTATCGTGGTGATCGGTTCCTTCGCGAACGAGGCCTCCGAACTTGCCTTCGACGCTCTCAGGTTCGGTGCGGTCGATGTCATCGGCAAGCCGTTTATCCAGAAGAACTCCAGCCCGGAAAGCCAACGCGCTCTCGTCGTCGCCGTTGTGAAGTCGGCAGCGGCCATGCGCGTGGACGGTATCGCTTCCTGCCGGGACACCGTTTCCGCGGCCGGAGCCAGGAAGACCGCCGGCGGAATTCCCGATCCGCATACCCGATATGTGTGCATCACCGCACTCACCAACGGATACTACTGTTTCCTGAGAATCGTCCCCACGTTGCCCGCGGATTTTGCCGATATTCTTATCGGGACTATTCCGGCGCCCCCAAGGAGCGTAGACGCATACGTTCAGTACCTGGATAGAAACAGCAGCGTTCGCGTCAGGAACCTCAGGACGGCCGGGAGTGTCGAAAAGGGCACATGCTATCTCTGCTCCGGTCGATCTGCACCGGTCCTGGAAGGTGACGGAAAAGGCGGGATCCGTTTCCAATTCCATGATTTCCCGGAAAGTGACGAACCGCTTGACAACTGCGACCGATTGATGGCATCGCTTGCCCGTTTGGCGGGTCCGCGGGCTGTCGGCCTCGCTATAGGCTCCGGAGGCCTGGAGGGGTTCGAAGGCACCGGGGAGATACGGAGAGCGGGCGGCATAGGTATGGTCAGGGACATCACGGAGTGGGAGGGCCCGTCACTTCTCAATGAGATACTTTCGTGGAACCCGTCCGTGATGTTGCCCTCGGATCCAATTCTACAAAAAGGGGGGGGAATTCCCCATCATCAAGACCGCATGGACCTCGACGGACATACCGTCGCTGAAGACGCGTCTTACGATTTTGTTTCCGAGACCCACGAGAAGGGAGCGTACGTCAACGGAATAGACATCGTAGACTACTTTCGGTTCGTGTTGTTGACCGGGAGACCCACAGTCTTGGAGGTGTTCACGGACAAAGGCGTAGCCGGCCGGATATACGTACGAAACGGCAGAGTGCTCCACGCACAATACGGAGAGCTTCAGGGAGACCAGGCACTATATCGGTGCCTGGCCTCCCAGGGGGGGAGTTTTCTTAACCGACCATGGAGAGAGCCCATGAGATTCTCTATTAACAAGCCGGGAGGTCTCGTGTTGGCGGAAGCCGCCCTGCGCAGAGACGCTCCCCACGGCGAATGGGCTCTGGCGGTCAAATGAGGCAATGATCTCGATGATTTGTAGTGCACGCCCGGCATGGTCACGGGTTTCAAAATATGCTGAAGAAAGTCGCTCAATTGTATGCACTGCCGGAAAGCCGGCAGCAAGAAACGGGTCAACTGAGGGGGGGGAAGCGAGGGGGTCCGATGCACGGACGTATCGGTCGCTCCTCGCAACTCTCAATTGAAGGTTGCCCCGACTCACTGTCCGGGGAGTTAGTTCCAGGGGGGATAGCTAGGGGGGATTTTCGAGGGCGCTCAACAGAGCGCCCTTTTCTTATGGACATCCAACCTCGTGGAGTTTTCGTGGCCATTCGTTTGAAAAACTGAGATAATGAAATTGGGCGGCGTAACGCGTCACCCGGAGCCGCACCATACTTACATCACCTGTTCCCAGGGGGTCTACGGTATGGACAGGGACAATTTCGGCAAAACCGAAGACGAATCCGAGTTCGTGAAAAGCGTTCGAATGCACCGTAAGAACGGGGAAGATACGGATACCATCGACCTGACCCAAATGTTCTCGGTGAATTTGCCGGCATCGGGTTCATTCGATCTCTCGAACTTCCATGAGGAATCCTTCGGCAAGCTCCTCCAGTCGCTTTCGGTTCCCACACTGCTCATCGCGAGGTCTCATTCCGTCGCATTTGCCAACACCGCCTTCTCGGCAGCGTTCAAAGGCTGTTTTGACTTAAGAAACGTCACGTTCTCCTCACTTTTCCGCAATCCCAAGGAGGCCCGCGATGCCCAGATGCTCTTGGAGGAGGTCTTCAAGGACAGAAAGCCCAGAGTCAAAGAGAGGATACTGCAAGTCTACGGGACCCGGATGTGGGCCCGCATACATTTGCGCACAATCAGGTTGGGCGGCGAACGGCTCGTTATGGTTCAGTTGGAGAACCTTACTGCACGGAAGCAACTGAGGACGATACAGAAGTATAAGAAACTTATCAACATCTTTCCCATGGGAATAGCGGAACTGGCTATTCAAAGACCGCTTGACTGCACGAGGAAATTTGAGGAATTGCTTCAGGACGTTCAAGGGGCCAGGGTCATCGACGGAAACGACGAGTTTGCACGTATGTACAACCGTGAAAAGATCGAAGACCTCATGGGAATCTCCCTCGGTGTTCTTTTTCCCCCAACGGGGAAGCGAAGGAGGATTTATGAAGAGTGGATCCAGGCCGGTTTCCCGCTGCACTCCTTTGACTCGAAGGAGAAGCTTCTCTCCGTTTCGTCCCAGTACTTCGAAAACACCTTTATCGGCAATGTGACGAAAGACCGTCTGCTGGGGTTCTGGTGGCTCAAACGGGACATATCCGAAAAGAGGAAGGCTGAAAAGGATGTGATGCGCACTCAGAACCTTGAATCCCTCGGTTTGTTGGCCGGCGGGATCGCCCACGATTTCAACAACCTCCTCACCGGCATAATGGGGAACCTGTCTTTGGCGCTGGAATACCTCAATCCCGGACAGAGGGCTTATCCCAGAATCGAGGCGGCCGCGGCGGCATCCTACCGGGCCGCCAAACTGACACACCAGTTGCTGACCTTCTCCCAGGGCGGCGCTCCCGCCAAGAAGACCTCATCGATCGAGGAGCTTCTGAAGGATTCGGCGGCATTTGCCCTCAGAGGATCCAAGGCCCTGTGCCGGTTCTCGATTCCCGAGGACCTGTGGCACGTCGACATGGACGTGGGGCAGATCCACCAGGTCATCAACAACCTGGTTGTCAATGCGATTCAGGCCATGCCCGACGGAGGGACCATACAGGTTGAAGCGGAAAACATGACCGTGGGCAAGACGGACGGTCTGCCTCTCAAAGATGGGCGGTACGTGAGAATTGGCGTCCGGGACACCGGAATTGGCATCCCCGGGGAGTATCTCCAGAAGATATTCGATCCCTATTTCACGACCAAGGAGACCGGAACGGGTCTGGGGCTGGCCACGTCGTACTCCATCGTCCGAAAACACGGCGGAACAATGACGGTTCAATCCGAGGTCGGTGTGGGTTCCTCATTCCACTTCTATCTGCCTGCCTCAGGACGGATGCCGGAAGTCCTTGAACAAACGGATGAGGGCGACCTGTCCGGGAGCGGATTCATACTCGTCATGGACGACGACGATCTGATCAGGGACCTTGCCGGAGAATTGCTCACCATGCTCGGGTACGAGACGGCCTTCGCCAAGGACGGGGATGAGGCGCTGAGCGTTTACGAAAAGGCACTCACTTCCGGACGTCCGTTCGACGCGATCATCATGGATCTGACGATTCCCGGCGGAATGGGGGGAAGAGAAACCATAACGAAACTCAAAGCAATGGACCCTCACGCCAAAGCCATTGTATCAAGCGGTTATTCCAACGATCCGATAATGGCTGAATACGAAAAGTACGGCTTCGCCGGAGTACTCCCCAAACCGTACGACGTAAATGAAGTGAGTAAACTGTTGCGGCGAATAGTGTGGCGGCCTTAGTGCTCATTGTCGTAAATACGGTCACGCATTCTGTAAACACGCGGTAGCGACCCGGCGTCGCTGCCGGGCGAGAGATAGTACATTGTTTCCACTAAAGAATACCGACACGGAAGCCGGCGCACATTTTTCGGATGTGGTGAATCCCGCTTTCAGCAGGATGAACCGCATCGTTCGCGGTGAACCCCGGAAGATGACGGGCAGGGACGCCCGTCCCACGGTGTACGACGGGCTTGGTCTCTGTTCTTCGTAGCCCGGGCCTCCGTGCCGGTATTCTTGCCTCCCCCCGTTTACGGGGGGACTGAGGGGGGCATCTCTTTGCCGGCGCCGCATTGCGCACCCATGTACCCGGTCGGATTTGCGTTGCCCTCACAGGGGAACCGAGATACCGCCGTCCTTCCGCACTCTCCAGAAATGCCACCCCATGAACAGGGCCATTACCCCCGGCAGTAAGACGACATGCCAGGCATAAAGCCTGACCATGGATATATCCCCCGGCTCTGCGGGCCCGAAAAGTATCGAGGCCGAAAGCGGACCGATCAGCGGAATGCCTCCGGTCAAGTTCCGGGCAATGGTCCAGGCCCACAGTGCCCGGTCATCCCAGACGAGAAGATAGCCGGTGAAATCCACCAGCAATACGGCGAGCAAGAGAACCAACCCTATCAGCCAGTTCATCCGTCGCGGCGCGGCGTAGGAACCTGTGACAAAGACGCGCACCATGTGGACCACCACCAGTATCACCATTGCTTGGCCGCTCCAGTAGTGCAGATTCCTCACAAAGAATCCATACGGAGCGATATGAGTAATATCCTGAACCGATGGGTACGCGTCGGCCGGTGTCGGCACATAACGCAGCATGAGCACCACGCCGGTGATGCTCTCCACGAGAAACATCCAGACCGCGAGTCCGCCCAAACACCAGGTGAAACGGATCTCGGACGACGCTTTGGGAATTGTGGGGGGATGAAGGTGCAACAATAACCGGGCGAATGATCCCTTGGTACTGCGTTGCATTGATCCGCTCACCCTCTGTTCTCCCGTTTCCCAACCCGAAGCCTGCACCGGAGTTTTCCAACAATACCTCTCCGAATTTGAGCCAAGGGACGCTCAGTGCGGCATTTCATAAGCGTCGTCTCTCCGGCGTAGGCCCATAGGCGTTAACTTAAGCCTGTTGGTCGGGTTGGACTTGGGTTCATTCATAACGTCCCGAAGGGACCAGTCCCGCGTCTCGCGGGATTAGCCGGGTTTTTCAAGGCCCGGAAATCGATGGCCGAGCATGAAGACGCGTCCTGAAGGGACGCCGGAGTGCCCTGCCTCGTGAACGCCTCCGTGAGAGCCGTCCCTTCGGGACGGAAATCGTGTGAGAATGTTCGCCATCTTTCCGGGGGATGAATCCCCCGGCTAAATTCCTAAGTGTTCTATGGCACAAATACGGTCGCACATTTTCGTCTCGCTGCCGGCAAGGACAAGATCCGGGCACGGAGGCCCGGGCTACGAAGGACTATCATGAAGCCTTAGACCTGTTTCGTGGGACGGGCGTCCCTGCCCG